>NZ_JAVBIN010000002.1:0-482206 GCF_032989665.1 Morganella sp. BCCO 40_0007
GTCAGCTGCCCGCGCGCATTATAGCGGTAACGGGTGATACTGCCGGACGGATCCGTCTGCTGAAGACAATCCCCCTGTTCATCCCAGACCAGCCGGGTAGCATGCCCCAGCGGATCCATATACAGGTGGATATCCCCTTTGGCATTATAAAACCAGTGATGTGCCGCACCATTCGGCATCACCTGAATCAGCGGAAATGCAAAGTCTTTATCCCACTCCGTGGTGGTGCAGTCGCCGTTCGGGTCCGTTTCGGCGGTCAGGTTACCGCGTTCATCGTAGGTGTACTGCGAGGTGTGACCCAGAGGATCTGTGGCTTTTTTCAGTTTACGGCTCTGATCCCAGTCAAAAAACCAGGTGGCGCCGCTTTCATCTGTAAATTCGGTGATCTGATGCTGTTCATTCCAGCGACGGAACGTTTCACCCAGTCCGGCTGACTCCGTACGCAGGGTTCTCTCCGCCGGAGAATAGCGCAGTAATGTGTGCTCGGGCCGTCCGCCGTCCGGAGTCTGCAGCCAGTGTTCCGCCACGCGGTATACCGGTCGCTGTTCATCATCCGTTTCATTATCAAACTGTGCCCACCGGTAATGACTCTGTAACCCGGCAGCATTAACATGCATATTCATCAGCCCGGTGTCATCATCCCGGGCAAAACGGCGGGTAATTTTCCCGTCAGCACCCATGACGGCAACAAGAAACTGATGTTCATCATACTGATAGCTGACCAGCGTTCGCTCATCATCCGGATCAGATTGTGATACCGAGAGCAGGCGTTGCCCGTCATCCGTATAATGCAGCTGAACGTTAATCAGCCCGCTGTTATCCTGAATAGTGCAGAGTTGCCCTTCCGGACTGTATCGGTAAAACAGGGTGTTTCCGTGACGATCGTGTGACTGCGCAAGGCGTAACCAGCCGTTGCGCTGCGGATCAGTTTCAAACAGCTGATAATCGCCGGTATCGGACTCCAGCAAAAAGATATTTTGCAGACTGCGGTAGACGCGAAACCCCTCATCCACATAGAACGCGTCCTGTCCCAGCGCCAGTTCCCCCAGTGACAGACGGCGCCCGGACATATCATGGTAATACAGCGGTGCATCTTCAATAGATCCGCCGCTATAATCGATTTCAATGCTGACATCAAACGGCAGCGCCCAGCCTGTTCCCAGACGGCTTTCACGGGTATTGCTGCTCTGATAGATACGGTGCCAGGCCAACGGATAACGGCCTTCCAATACAAAATCCAAATCATCATCACCACTGAGGACTTTACTGCCGGTGGCTGCGTGGACGGGACGGGTGACGGCATTAAAAGAGCGGGTTAATCCGCTGATTACCAGTCCCATACCGATATTCCCGGCCAGTTCCATCACCAGGCTACAACCGGCTTTACTCAGGCACTGACGAACAGCTGCCATCCCGCCTTTCCGGATGATACTGGCCCAGCCGCCCAGTACCGCTCCGACAGCTTCACCAACAAAAGTACAAAACGGATTACGACCGCTGATAATATCCCGCACCACCTCTTTGTTACCACCGATACGGACAACACGGGATTCCTGTGTGTGATCAATTTTTGCCTCGCAGGTGCTGCGGTCACCATTCCGGCAGGCTGGCTGGCTGTTTATCTGAACTTTTTTTGATCCTTCAGCCAGATAATACGGTGCTGAGGCAATATGCCATTTCTCACAGGTAATCTGATCATTATCGACAGGTGCGGCATAAAGGTTTTTATTTGCAACGGTGGGTGAAAAAAATCCTTCAAAAAAGCCACGCTCTGGTGAGGGATATTTCGGGAACGGATCATTTTCAACCGGCTCAGCCGGATTGAACACTGAAGAAACTAAATTATTTACTGCTGAACCCATACCCATAGGTGTCAGCATATAGGCTTTTTGCAAAACACCTTCAGCAAGTGAGCGGGCTTTTCCTTTCGGCGGATTTTGCGTATCCGCTATAATAGACTCAATCAGTTTTTCATGCGGGATAATACCGGCTGCACGTGCTGCGGGCTGATCTTTCGTTTTGACATTCAGGGAACCGCTGATAATTGTACCGTCCGCACCCCGTCCGAAACCGCAAAAATTCAGCGCATTATCAACCCATCCTGAAACAGTATCGGCCACTTCATCAATAACATCACCGAGAACAAAGCCACCGGCAATAGCAAGTAATGGTGCAGCAAGCCCGCCGGTTCCTGCAGTCAGTGCGCCTGCAGCAACAAACAGACCGACGTACGCAGCACCTTTGACAACACCATTAACAAAATCTGCAATCATGGACTGATGAAACAACTCATCTCCGAGTTTGGCTGCATGAAATTCATTTCCCATGATGCAGGTTCCTTTTTAAATAACCGAAATCAGACTGTACGGGCAAAACGCAATTTCAGCGTTTGCCAGTCCTGTAAGTCAGCATCAGTAAACGGGTGCAGCAGGCAATACGTCATCACCAGAATTGAGTCATCCAGTTCATAACCTGCAATGTACTGATATAAATGTGTCCCTTTTTGTTCCGGTTCACAGTAGAAAGCCCACCCGTTCACACCGGACTCTGTTGTAAACGCAACCGGGTCAGTCATCGCAAATAGTTTTACCCCTTTGCGAATCACCGCAATTTGTGACACCAGATAGTGTTCCGCTGTCTGTCCGTCAGCCAAATCATCACGGGTCAGCGATAAACTGGCTTTTTTCTCCGGAAACTTAATAATATGCAGGCTGTTATCCCGGTAGTCTGATGAAGGCAGCGTTATGGCACCTTCCTGACATACATACTTCATTGTTATTCCTTATTTTCCCGCAAAGAAATTGCCTTTTTGACTTTTTATTGTGCCTGTATCCGGTTCGATTTTATCTTCAGCAGGTCCGCCGCCTTCCATATTCAGGTCAAGCACATGGCCGGTATTAATCTGTCCGTCATTTTTCGCTGAGATATTGAAGTTTTCACAAGTAATATTCACAGCGCCGGAAGCGGTCATTTCTATCGCTGATTTACCGCTGACCAACTTAATCCCCGTTGCTGATGCCAGGAGACAAACACCTTCCACATTCGTCAGTTGTCCGCCAAAAATGTAATTCAGCTGATCCATCTGAACCGCAGTCGTCTGCTTACCGGCGACTGTGACTTTCTGGTTCTGCCCGACATTTTCCGTGTGATTTGCCACTACTGACGTACTGCGGTCATTCTGCACCACCGTATTCATATCTTTCTGGGCGTGCATAAAGACTTCCTGCTTACCGTTTTCATCCTCAAAGCGCAGTTCGTTAAAACCATCGCCTTTATGGGTTTGTGTGCGGAAAGCGGTCTGGGTTTTGCTGCCGGGGAAAGAGGATGGCGGGCCGTTACGGCCGTTGTAGGTACAGCCGGTGACAATCGGGCGGTCGATATCGCCGTTGAGATAAGAGACGATCACTTCCTGGCCGATGCGCGGCACGGCGGAGAAACCATAGCCGCCGCCGTTCCAGCCCATCGCCACCCGCACCCAGCAGGAAGCGCTGTGGTCAGGTTTACCGTAGCGATCCCAGTGGAAATAGACTTTTACTGCACCCTGCTCGTTGGTGTAAATCTCCTCCCCTTCCGGCCCGACAATCGTTGCCAGTTCGTCGCCGTCGGCCTGCGGGCGGAAGCGGTACGGCGGCCGCCATTCACGGGTGCCCGGGATAAACTGCACGGTGTTGCTGAATTTTGTTCCCTCTCCGCCGCCGTTATCCGCCAGCGGCTGGATACCGTGGTGATTAACCATAATCACCTGCCAGGCTTTATTCATGCTGTCAGACGGATGGTTTTTCAGGGTAAAGATTTTGCCCGGCATCAGCGCAAAGCAGTTGGTACCTGCGGTACCGGTCTGGCGCTGGTTCTGAGATTGTTCGTAGCGCAGTTGGGTGAACGGTTTACCGGTCTCATCGTCACGGTAGCGACCATAACTTTCATAGACGGGGTGCTGTTTGTGAACGTCGCCGGTAACCTCGTGTTTAAACGGATAAGACGGGCGGTCGGGATTGTAATCTTTCTGAATAATGACATCACTGCACAGCTGTTCGGCGTAACGCCAGGAGAATGCGGTGCTGTCACTGATATCGGTATCTGCCTGCGGATTATAGGTCAGATTAATTCCGGCGGTCATACCGAGGTGGTTATCGCTGTAAAACAGTTTCGGGCCTTCCTCGAACCAGAAGTTAATTCCCTCCTCGGCAGCCAGACGACACCAGAAATCATAGGCAGACTCGCGCTTCTGGGTGATGTAATCCCGCTTCTGGTGTAATTCATTCTGATAGAATTTCAGGTCGTTTTTGACGTGCGCTTCGTCCAGGAGTGTCGCCAGCACTTCCGGAACAGATTGTTTCTGGAAGATGCGGCTGTCCTGGTTAAGGGTCATGATCCACATTTCAGGGCGGATCAAAAAGTAATACCAGGTTTTGTTGCCATCAGTATTGCCTTGTTCAGCAGACGCCAGCAGCCCCTGCACAGTACGGACTTTGACGCCGTCGCGGGTCACTGTCAGAGAAGAGGCTTTTCCCAGATGTTCATCAAATGTGATTGACGGCAGCGTGCTGACGGCACTGATCGACAGCGAAAACAGCGAAGAAAGCCCTTCACTGAGTGAGAATTCAGTTACCTGAAAAGTCTGTTCCGGCAATCCGCCGATTTTACAGGTAAAAACAAGACCGGAAGGTGAACGTCCGGTAAGCGCGCCCGTCAGACTGCCGGCAGCACCGGGAAGTTTCGGGACACTGCTGAGACCACCGGCGATACCGCCACCGGGAATAAGATCTGCCGCAGAAGGAACCTGTGCGGCGGCTTTTTGTGCCTGTTGTACGGCGGAGACGGCTTTTTGAGCCGGTTCTGACATTTTTTTGCTGACTTTTGATGCAACAGCATCCTCAGCATATTTAGCGGCGCTGTCTTTCAGTGCTGCCGGGTCAATGACCTTTTTTTTGGGATCTTCAGCAAACATACCGGCTCCGGAACTGATCAGGCGGATGACCCGCCGGGGGACGGAGGATCACTGCGGTAAAGCAGGAACACCACAAATCCCCGGAGGAATTTGTGGTGTCAGTGGCCACATTACGCTTCGATTGGCGCACGCCAGTCGTCAGCACCGGAGGTGCCTGCGACGGTGTGTTCCCAGTCGATTTTGCGGTAAGAGAGTGACACTTCGATCAGTTGGGTGTAATCCGTTTTTTCCGGGTCCTGGCAATGCGGCATTTTGCAGTCGATATTCACGATGGTCGCATCTTCCAGCGAGGTGGTGAAGAAATGCTCCTGCTTACCTTCAACCGAGGTGCGATACCATTTCAGCTGCACTTTCGGCAGCATTTCACCGGCCGCCAGGGCGTTGTACAGCAGCGGAACCGCTTTGTTCAGTGCCACAGTAAATTTAAACGGACGGTGTGCACGCTGGCCGGATGGCTGGCCGGATTGCGGGTCAGTCGGGACAGTCACAACATGGTCAAACTGCTGCACCAGCATTTCATCTTCATGACCCTGCACGTAGATGTTGCCGACAGACTCAGCAGTAAATGCGCCGGCAGTGATATTGCCCTGCGTTTTGCCTTCGATAGAGATATAGCATGGAGTTGGCATGATAAAATTCCTTATTTATTAACAGGTAACAAGTCGTTACCGGACGAGTGACTTCGTCATCAGCCAATGCGCATGGTGATAATGCAGAAAGCATAAATTTAACTAATATCTATGTAAAGCCTTCTGGTGTTCAAATTACCCTCTGTATCTCCCGGGATAATCATCTTAAGTTAAAATCCATGCAAAAACAGGATATAAAACTTAAATGACTAAAATTGAAACATGTAATTGAAATTAAAAACCAGAAATCTGCGATCGAAAATTTAACAAAAAAACCATGAAAGCAGATAAAACATTAATAAAACAATGAATTACAAACATTTCAGGTTATGATCAGAAAAATAAAGTTTATAACAAGATATTATTTCTCATAAGGTAATGATATTTATAGATAAAAATACATCCATATAAACTACGCTATACATGGAGTGATAATGCCTCAATTTTATTGCACTGTTATTTTTTAATATACAAAATAAAGTATTGACCATGGGATAATAATATTCATTATTACTTATAATAAGAGTAACAGCTATATCCCCTATCCATGATATTCACCCGAAAAATACTTTCAGCTATCAAAAATGTTGCCGTTTATTAAAAAATACATCTGATGAAAAATACGTAACCGGATACCGAAATTCCTCTCGTTCTTGTTGACGCATTTTGAAAATCAGCACAGAGATATTTGTATCTTTATCAACAGATGTAAAATAATATTTCAAAAATAAAACTTACATTTCCCCTGAATCAGTACATATCAATCTATGCCTGATACAGATATGTCACAGTCACCATCAATATGCTTCCCTGTCCCTCTGCTCTTTTCATTATTTTTCTTTATTTTCAATACATCATGGAATAATTACTACTTATACGGCGGATCTGTAAAACACATCACTAATTAAAGAAATAATTATTTTAACACCCACCTATCAGTTGACTAACATACGCATGTTATTGGTAAAATAATTTTACTGATTGACACCCGCATACAGGAGAAGATAAATTTTGCATTAATGTAATTTTTAATTTACCTTAAGCTAAATATTTTAATTGACACTCAATACAATGAATTACGTAGCTTACGCGTATTTGCATGATAGCCAAACCCGGATAAGGCAATCGCTTATCTTATGTATATATACGGGGAAATGAATTCCCCAAACTTAATCCATAAGGATAATCAATGAGTAAGAATGGTCTTGGCAGCGTTGCGCCGAAAGAACGCATTAATATCAAATACACTCCGCATGATGGCGGAAGCCAGGCAGAAATTGAATTGCCTCATAATCTTCTGGTTATTGGTGATTTCAAAAATAAAGAAGAAGATACCCCGATTGAAGAACGAAAAACGGTTTCTATTGATCAGAACAATTTTAATTCCGTGATGGAAAATGCAGGTATTAATCTGACATTTGCTGTTAAAAACCATCTTGAGGAAGAAAGTGATTCCGATATCCCCGTCAATCTTGATATTAAGTCTCTCCGTGATTTCTCTCCTGACAATATTGCTAAAAATGTTCCGGAATTAAATAAGTTACTTGAATTGCGGGAAGCATTAGTCGCACTGAAAGGTCCTCTGGGAAATATTCCTGCATTTCGTAAACAGCTTCAGGCACTGCTGGATAATGAATCCACCCGTGAACAACTGTTAAAAGAGCTGGATATCGTCAGTAATAAATAATTGATGGGAATCGTGTTATGTCTACAGCAACAGAAAGTGTAAAACAGGAAGCAGGCCAAATCCCTGCCGGTACATCACTGCTTGATGAAATTATGTCACAGTCCCGGATGACCCCGGAAACCGAAGCATACGATATCGCCAGACAGGGTGTGGCAGCTTTCATCAGTAACATCCTGGCCAGTGATTCCAAAGAAGAACCGATCAATAAGTTACTGATCGATAAAATGCTGGTGGAGCTGGATAAAAAGCTGAGTGCGCAGATGGATGAAATTCTGCATAACGACAACTTTCAGGAAGTGGAGTCCTCCTGGCGTTCCCTGAAGTTACTCGTGGATCGCACTGATTTCCGTGAAAATATTAAGATTAATATTATTCATGCCACCAAATCCGAATTGCTGGAAGACTTTGAATTTTCACCTGAAATTGTCCAGTCCGGTTTCTATAAGCATGTCTATTCCGCCGGTTATGGTCAGTTCGGTGGTGAACCGGTTGCCGCTGTTGTCGGGAACTATGCCTTCAGCAATACCACACCGGATATGAAACTGCTTCAGTATGTCAGCGCTGTCGGTGCCATGGCACATGCGCCTTTCCTGTCATCCGTTTCCCCTGACTTTTTTGGTGTAAGCAGCTATACCGAATTACCGGCAATCAAGGATCTGAAATCCGTCTTTGAAGGCCCGGCGCACACCAAATGGCGCGCCTTACGTGAAGCGGAAGATTCCCGCTATCTCGGCCTGACCGCCCCGCGCTTTTTGCTGCGTCTCCCTTACGATATGGTTGAAAACCCGATTAAAAATTTCAACTACCGTGAAAGTGTTAAACAAAACCATGACCACTATCTGTGGGGTAACACGGCATTCCTGCTGGCTGCCGGTATCAATAACAGTTTCGCCAATTACCGCTGGTGTCCGAATATCATCGGGCCTCAGAGCGGCGGTTCTGTCAGCGATCTGCCGGTTCATTGCTTTGAGGCGATGGGCGAACTGCAGACTAAAATCCCGACAGAAGTTCTTATCACTGACCGTCGTGAATTTGAGCTGGCAGAAGAAGGCTTTATTACCCTGACGATGCGCAAAGGCAGTGATAATGCCGCATTTTTCTCTGCCAACTCTGTACAGAAACCCAAGCATTACCCGAACACCCGTGAAGGTAAGATGGCGGAAACCAACTATAAACTGGGTACTCAGCTGCCGTACATGTTCATTATCAACCGCCTGGCACACTACATCAAAGTGTTACAGCGCGAGCAGATCGGTGCCTGGAAAGAGCGCCAGGATCTGGAACGTGAGCTGAATATCTGGCTGAAACAGTATATCGCCGATCAGGAAAACCCGCCGTCAGATGTCCGCAGCAAGCGCCCTCTGCGCTCCGCACAGATTCAGGTGCTGGATGTCGAGGGCGATCCGGGCTGGTATCAGGTCGCTATCCAGGTGCGTCCGCATTTCAAATATATGGGTGCCAGTTTCGAACTGTCACTGGTTGGCCGGCTCGATAAGGAGTAACCGGAATGGGGGCGTATTATCATCGTCACTCGTCACAACCTGTACGCCTTTTTGAACGGATAAGAGGGAAGCACGCCGGTGCTTCCCGTCAGTCCCGCACCGCTGCCCTGATTAATTCGGTCAAATCACATCTGACACTGGTACTGAATACTCGGCCGGAAACCTGTCAGAGCAGTCGTGAACTGGGCGTGACCGATCTCAATGATGCCACCGCAACAGCAGTAGATTTTCGTGCCAGTCTGGAAACGGCCATCCGCGAATGCATTCTGCGCTATGAGCCGCGGATCAGTGATGTCGCGGTGGAAGGTGTGATTGATGAGCATAATCCGCTGCTTCTGGAGTTTCGGATCACTGCACTGGTATTACTGGAAAATCAGTCTCAGGTAATTGAATTTAATATGCAGATGGACAGTCACCGGCATTACAGACTGAAACAGGCCTGACAGTATGCCCCGTAATTCCCGTTTTTCTGATGAACTTGAGTACCTGCAACTGCTGGAAGATACCGTTGCGCGCCACAAGCCGCATCTGGTTAATTTTCTGGCAGAAAAGAGCACGGACCCGGATGTGCTGCGGCTGCTGGAGGGGTTTGCTTATCTGTCTGCCTCTTTACGCAGCCAGATTGAACGTCAGTTCCCGGAACTGACCAACAGCCTGGTCACAATGCTGTGGCCCAGCTATGCCCGGCCGTTTCCGTCAATGACCGTCATGCAGTTTACGCCACCCCCCTCTCTGCGGCTTCCTGTTTTTGTGCCGGAGGGAACGCTGTTTGAAAGTCAGCAAATCACACTGGATGAAAGTGATGCGGAGGACGATGTTCTGCATCAGATGACCTGTCATTTCACGCAGAGCCGTGATCTCAGGGTTATGCCGTTTACTATCGCGTCGGTCACTGCCGGCCCGCAGTCAGTGACGATTTCCTTTGCACTTTCTCAACCTGCCCGGTTATCGGATGCTGGTCTGACGGCGTTACAGTTTTATCTCGGCGGGGATGATTATACCGCTCATGAACTCTATTTTCTGCTGAATCACGCGGTGTCCGGAGCAACGCTGACAACGGACAAACACACGTATCAGCCGGAAAACTTTGCCGTGTCACCGGCGGGATTCAGCCGTGAGGATGCCCTTCTGCCCTATCCCAGAAACAGTTATGAAGGGCACCGGCTGTTACAGGAATACTTCAGTTTTCCGCGCGCCTTTTTGTTTCTGAATATTGAGGGGCTTGATGATATTCCGGCCGTGATGTCCGGAGATCACTTCTCCCTGACCATTCATTTCTCCCGTCCGCTGCCGCCGGCGGCGGATATTAACGATGACAGCATCCGGATCAACTGTGTGCCGGCAGCCAACCTGTTCCCGATGGAAAGTGAAGCGGTGGAACTGAACGGCAGACAAAGTGAGTACCCGCTCAGTCCCGGCTTTGCTCATCCGGCAGGTTACGATATTTTTTCTGTCACCCGGGTGGACGGATTACGCCGCTGCGGTAACCAGCCGGCAAAAATGACACATTACACGCAGTTTGAAAGTTTCCATCATCAGGACCCGGTCAATAAAGGCGATGAAGAACAGTATTATCGTCTGCGCACACTGCCGTCACCGGATGACAGCGGATTCCGTCACCGGATTTCCTTTGTCCGCAGTAATGAGCCGGCACTGACCGGCTGTGATGAAACGGTTTCTGTTTCTCTGCTGTGCACCAACCGGGATGTGGCCGGCTATCTGCGGACCGGCTCTGTTACCCGCTGTACAGAGCAACTGCCGGATATCAGTGCTGTCCGCAATATCATGAAGCCGACACAAACACTGCGGCCGCTGCTCGATCACTCGCTGCACTGGTCAGTGCTGACGAATCTGTCTCTGAATTATCAGTCACTGCTGAGCCTGGAAGCGTTGCGGGAACTGTTGCAGCTTTATGATCTGACATCCGTTTTCCACCAGCAGACCGCCCGCCAGGCACAGAAATGTCTCGATGCGCTGGTCAGTATGACCACACAGCCCGTCGAATATCTGTACCGCGGATTACCGGTGCGCGGGCTGAAATCCACCTTATCTGTTTACCAGAGTGCGTTCTCATCCGAGGGCGGGCTCTATTTGTTCTGTTCCGTTATTGCTCATTTTTTCGGGCTCTATACCAGTGTGAATACCTTTCATGAGCTGGAAGTGATCAATATGGATAACCGGGAAGTGTATTTATGGCCGGCGAAAATCAATCGCACCGTTCTGCGCTGACAACCTCTGTCAGCGACGGCACCGCCGCCATGACAGAGTATGACTTTTATCAGCTGGCAGAGTTGCTGAATAAATCCGTGACAGCCGCCGGAAAGTCCGCACAGGAGAATATCCGTTTTTCGGCAAGTGCCGGAATCGCCTTTCCGACACGGGATGTCACCGGTGTAACCCGCCGTGAGGACGGCAGTTATGACGTCAAAGTGGCATTTCTGGGTCTGCACGGCAGTCAGTCCCCGCTGCCCGGGTATTACCTCGACAGCCTGGCGTGGGAAGAAGCGCAGCAGACAGAAAGCGTCACGGACTTTCTTAATCTGTTTAATCACCGCTTTGTCACGCTGCTGCACCGGATCTGGCGGAAATACCGCTATTACATCTCGTTTGAGCCGGACGGCCGCGATCCGTTTTCCCGCTATATGTTCACGCTGCTCGGGCTGGGCAGTGAAAGTAACCGCAGCCGGATCCGGATCAATCACAACAAAATGCTGGCCTATGCCGGGTTACTGGCCAGTCCCGGCCGTTCACCGGATGTGGTGTGCAGTCTGATTTCCCACTGTTTTGATCTGGACAATGTGAATTTATCCGGCTGGGAAACCCGCCGGGTGGCAATTGCCGATGATCAGCAAAACCGGCTGGGGGAAACCTTGTACAGCGCGAGCCGCACCGCGCAACCGCGCTCCCTGCTGGGTGAAAATTTCAGTCTGGGCGCACGTATTGAAGACTGTAACGGCAAATGCACCATCGAAATCAGTGAATTATCACTGACCCGTTATATGCGTTTTTTACCGAACGGCCCTGACTACCTGCCGCTGGTCGCGTTTGTGTCTTACATCATGCACGAACAGCTGGCCTGGGATCTGCGGCTGAGAATGGCGGAAAAACAGGTCGGCGGGATGGTTCTCGGCGAGAAAGATAACAATCAGCTGGGCTGGCGGAGTTTCATCGGGCAACCGGAACTGAAGCCTTTTGTGACGATCTCAGTATTGGAATAACATAATGGATAAACCACAACTTAATTTTCATTTGGTGAACAGTAACCGGCTGGAAAGCGGCCGGGCTGCTGCTGCCCAGTTTACCTCACAGGGCGGTACCATCGGCAGTAATGCCGACTGCACCTGGTCACTCCAGGACAGCCTCGGCAAAATCGCCGGGGTTCAGTGCCGCATTATCCGTCAGGATCAGACATTCTGCCTGAAAACCCTGACCGAGCCGGTCCGCCTTAATCAGACCGCTATTCCCCGCCACGCCGGTGCTGTGCGTCTGTCACAGGGCGATATTATTGAGATCGGCGAGTTGCAGTTTAAAGTTCATCTGACCATAACCGGTGAACCCTACCGTGATCCGATGGCAGTGGCACCTCAGGATATTGTATCCGCCGGCAGCAACCCGCTGGACAGCCTGATGGATAACCAGACTGCACCGGACAATCCCCCGTATCAGGGAGATGATACCGCACCGACCGTCCGCGGTTCCCGTACCCGCGATCCGTTACAGGCTCTGGAAAATGAGAGCCTGACTACCGGCAGCTCACCGGCAGAACATGACGCCTGCGGCCTGCTGGCCGACCACCATCCGGCGGCATCCGCCGCTGTGCCACTCTCCGATAACAGAGGGAATACCATTGTGCAGGAATATATGGATCTGCCCAAACTGTCCGCCACCGATCACGCGGATGATCTGCGGCCGGTCACCGATGCGGATCATATTGCGGTAAACCCGCTGATGCACGGGCTGGAAGCACATCTTCCGCTGCATAACTCCCGCCAGGCCAATGATTTTCTGACCGAGGTCGGCCGGACGCTCAAAGCCGCCATTGAAGGTCTTCTCGCATTACAAAAAACCCAGGATAACCTGCGCGACAAGCAATTACGCCCGATTGAGGATAACCCGCTGCGTCTGAATGTGGATTATCAGGAGGCCCTGCATCTGCTGTTCGGCGATGAACGCAGCCCGGTGCACCTGTCACCGACGGCGGCGGTCAGCGAAAGTCTGACCAATATGCAGCTCCATTACCGCGCCAATCTGGAAGCGATTTCCGTCGCGCTGGAGACCATGCTTGACGCGTTTTCACCGGAACGGCTGCTGGCACGTTTTGCGCAGTATCAGCGGGCCGGGGAGGAGAGCAGTTCAGATCCGGCCTGGGCGTGGCAGATGTATGTCAGTTACTACCGTGAGCTGAAATCCTGCCGTCAGCAGGGGTTTGAAAAACTCTTTTATGAAGTTTACACCCATGCCTATGACCGGGCGTTACGTAAAGGCTTATAAGGGACATCCATCATGAGTGTGAAACTGCGATACGGATTGTTGCTGCTGGTACTGGTACTCACCGGATGCAGCAAATCCTGGGAGGCAACCAAAAAAGTCGGCAAGGTGCTGTGGGACCCCGATATTCCGGTGGGTAAAGCGAACCAGCAGCCATCTGAAATTGCGATCACACTCCTGGCGGAGCCGGATATCAACCCGAACCCGGACGGTGAACCGTCTCCGGTGGAGATGCAGCTGGTGTATCTCAGCGAAGACTCCCGTTTTGAGTCGATGGATTTTGACCAGCTGGATGAAAAGCCGCTGCCGGATGTACTCGGTAAAAACTATATCGACCACCAGGATTACACACTGACACCGGATCAATACAAACCGCTGGCTCTGCTGCGGACCACCGGCGAAAACCGCTATCTGGGTGTCATTGTCCGCTATTCGTCCCCTAACGTTACCGAATGGAAGAAAATCATCAAGTTAAGCGGAATCGGACGACAGTATTACATCCTGGTACATGTCAGGGAAAATGAAGTGGAATTGCGCAAAGAGGAAGAAGAATAATATGTCGATGAAAAACCGGGTTATCTGGCGCGAAGGTTTGTTTATCAAACCCCAGCATTTTCAGCAGCAGCAGCGCCACCAGGACTATGTGACAGAAAGCCTGCTCTCTGCGTTCTCCGGTCACTATTCCGGGTTTACCTCTCTGGTGATCAACGAAGATATTCTGCGGCTGGGCCGGGTCGGCATTTCAGAGGCGACCGGTATCATGCCGGACGGCACGCTGTTTTCCCTGCCGTCACAGGATGAACTGCCGCCGCCGATTGATATCACTCCGCTCAATGATACCGGCAACAACATTATTTATCTTGCCCTGCCGCTGCACAGTGCCACGGTCAATGAAATTGCAGCCGGGCATAACAATCACCTGACAGCGCGCTATAAAGAATTCAGTCTGGATGTCCGCGATCTGCACACCGAAGCCGGTGATGTCAGTATGCTGAATGTGGCAAGACTCAGCCCGGTGCTGAAACAGGGTACTGCCGAGCTGAATGCGTATGTGTCAGTACCGGTCTGCCGTATCAGCGAACAAACAGCCGATGGCGGGCTGATCCTCGATGATACGTTTATCCCGTCCTGCCTCAATGTGCGCTTATCCCCCTCCCTGACCGGATTTCTGGATGAACTGAGCGGCACACTGGCTGAGCGCGCCCGCCAACTGGCCGGTCGGATCGGCTCGCCGGGGCAGCAGGGAATTGCTGATGTGGCGGAATTTATGATGTTACAGCTTCTGAACCGCGCATCACCGCGTTTTGCCCACTTTGCCGCACAGGATGTGCTGCATCCCGAGCCGTTATTCTGCGAACTCCGCTCATTATGCGGGGAACTGCATACCTTTACCGATCAGTCCCGGCTGGCCGGACAACTGCCGAAATATAACCATCAGGCACTGACAGAGTGCTATCCGCCGCTGATGCGGGCGTTGCGCCTGGCATTAAGTGTGGTACTGACACCGCGTGCTATTGCGATTCATCTTCAGGAGCAGGAACACGGTATTCGTGTGGCAACGATTCAGGATCAGCAACTGTTGCAGCAGGCTGAATTTATCGTGGCGATCCGCGCTCAGATGCCTCAGGAGCAATTGCGCCGCCAGTTCACCCAGCAAACCAAAGTTACATCCGTCAACCGCATCCGCGACCTCGTCAGTGTCCAGCTGCCGGGCGTACCACTGATTTCCCTGTCTGCCGCACCGCGTCAGTTGCCGTATCACGCGGGTTACACCTATTTCCGGCTGGATCGCCAGGGTACCGCATGGCAGGAAATTCAGCAAAACGGCTCCGTCGCTTTCCATGTTTCCGGTAATTTCCCGGAACTGGATATTCAGTTCTGGGCTATCCGTAACGGGGGCGATTTATGACCGATGATTTACTGACCGGCAGCCTGCCTGATGATCTGTCCGGCGATACCGGTTATCTGCATCAGCGGATGCACAAACAATACCGGATCCCGCTGCGCGGAGAAAATATTAACCCGATGATAGACGCGGCCACCCCGCTGCTCGGCATGGTTATGCGGATGCATACAATGTCCGGCTCACCGTTGCCGGATAAGCTTTATCAGCAGGTAGTGACCGATATTCAGGCGATTGAGCAGCAATTACAGTCTCAGGGTTATGAGCCGGGCGCGATTGTTTCGTTCCGTTATGTGCTCTGTACCTTTATTGATGAAACCGCACTGGGCCTCGGCTGGAACACAGATAACGGCTGGGTGAAAAAATCGCTGCTGGTGCATTTCCACAATGAATCCTGGGGCGGGGAAAAGGTGTTCATTCTTATTGAACGTCTGCTCGGTGAGCCGAAACGCTATCTGGATCTGATTGAGTTTATCTGGCTGTGCCTGTGCCTGGGTTACCGGGGCCGCTATAAAGTAACGCAGGGCCATAACGATGAATTTAACCGCCTGTTGCGCCGCCTGCAAAAACAGATCCGTCAGCTGCGCCCCGAACAGGGCTCTGTTGTGCTGTATGAGGATACGATCTCTGACCCGCACCGCTACCGGCTGGGGAAACGCCTGCGGCTCAAATATATCGTTATCGCCGGTCTGCTGCTGGCCGCCGGTATTTACGGCCTGTATCTGTCTCAGCTGAATAATCAGACACAACATATTCTGGAGCAACTCACTCCGTTACTGAATCAGGGTATACACTGATGATAAATGTCGATCTCTCAACGTTAGTTAACCGTCTCGATCCTGTTGCCAGACATGCACTGGAAAATGCGGCCGCCCGCAGTGTCAGCGAACAGCAGCCGGAAATCACCACCGCACTGTTTTTCAGCAGCCTGCTGGAAACACCGTTAACCGATGTGCGGGTGATCTGCCAGCGTGCCGGTATTGATAACACTGAACTGGCGGATATGACAACAGAACTGATCCCCCCGCATCAGGCACTGACTCAGGGTTATCCGGGCTTTTCACCACTGCTGACTGAACTGCTGAAAGACAGTTGGCTGGTCGCCTCCGCCGAATATCACCATACCACGCTGCGATCCGGTATTGTGCTGCTGGTGCTGCTGCAAATGCCGCAGCGCTATCTGCCGCAGCAGGCCTGTAAGCTGCTCAGCAATATCAACCGTGAACAGTTAAAACAGCAGTTTGATGAGTGGACTGCCGGTTCGGCGGAAAGCCCGTCCGGTGATCTCAGCAGTCCGTCAGCAGGCGGCAGTACATCGGCGGCCGACAGTCTGCTTGCCCGTTTCACACAGAATATGTCTGAACTGGCACGGCAAAATAAGCTGGACCCGGTTCTGTGCCGTGATAACGAAATTGATCTGATGATCGATATTCTCTGCCGCCGCCGTAAAAGTAACCCGGTGGTTGTCGGAGAACCCGGTGTCGGAAAAAGTGCACTGATTGAAGGCCTCGCACTGCGTATTGAGGCCGGTGATGTGCCGGAAAAACTGCGCGGATGCCAGCTGCATGTGCTGGATCTCGGCGCAATTCAGGCCGGTGCGGCCGTCAAAGGTGAATTTGAAAAGCGGTTCAAGGGGCTGATTCAGGAGATCATCAGCTCAGCCACCCCGGTTATCCTGTTTATTGATGAGGCTCATACCCTTATCGGTGCCGGTAACCAGCAGGGCGGCACCGATGTCGCCAACCTCCTCAAACCGGTACTGGCACGGGGTGAACTCTGCACGATCGCGGCGACCACCTGGAGTGAGTACAAAAAATATTTTGAGAAAGACGCAGCACTGGCGCGGCGTTTTCAGTTAGTTCAGGTTAAAGAACCGACGGCCGCTGAAGCCGTGATCATCATGCGCGGCCTGCGCACCGCTTATGAATCCGCCCATCAGGTCTTTATTGATGATGATGCCCTGCGCGCCTCGGCTGAGCTGAGTGACCGCTATCTCTCCGGCCGTCAGCTGCCGGATAAAGCCATTGATGTGCTGGATACCGCCTGTGCACGGACCGCAATTAACCTGACCTCACCGCCGAAACAGATTTCAGCCCTGAAAACACAGTTACATCAGATTGGTATGGAGTGTGATGTGCTGGCGCGGGAAGATTTGCTCGGACTGACCGATCACGCTGACCGTCTGGCCGCGCTGCATCAGCAGTCCGCACAGTTACAGCAGTCACTGGAACAGTTACAGACTGACTGGCAGGCGCAGCTGACATTAGTCCGCGATATCATCCGCCTGCGGGCTGTATTGCTGAACAGTGCTGAATCAGCGGCTGAATCCGCAGAGACAGAAAAATCAGCAGAGACAGAAGAAACCGCAGAAACGGAAACGCCGGAGAGTATCCGCGAACAGTTACAGGTACTGAATGCAGAGCTGGAAACCCGCCGGGAACTGTCTTCCCTGGTGTCTCCGCATGTCGGCAAAACACAGATTGCTGAAGTGATCGCCGAATGGACCGGTGTTCCGCTCAACCGTCTGTCACAGGATGCCCTCGCTGTCGTCACTGAATTACCGGCTTATCTTGAGGAATCCATCAAAGGCCAGGATCTGGCCATTGCTCACCTGCATAAACACCTGCTGACCGCCCGTGCTGATCTGCGGCGTCCCGGTCGTCCGCTGGGGGCATTCCTGCTGGTCGGTCCGAGCGGTGTGGGAAAAACCGAAACGGTATTACAAATCGCTCAGCTGATGTTCGGCGGCACACAATATCTCACCACCATTAATATGTCCGAGTTTCAGGAGAAACACACGATTTCGCGCCTGATCGGGTCACCGCCGGGATATGTCGGTTATGGCGAGGGCGGTGTGCTGACAGAGGCCATCCGCCGCAAACCTTACTCCGTCGTGTTACTGGATGAAGTGGAAAAAGCCCATCCGGACGTGCTGAATCTCTTTTATCAGGCTTTTGATAAAGGGGAAGTGGCAGATGGTGAGGGCCGCGTGATTGACTGTAAAAACGTTGCTTTTTTCCTGACCTCAAACCTGGGTGACAGCACCATTGTTGCGTATGAAAACCGGCCTGATGAGCTGTTGGATGCGCTTTATCCGGAGCTGACCACCTTCTTCAGACCGGCACTGCTTGCGAGAATGGAAGTGATCCCGTTCCTGCCGCTCAGTGACGAAACACTGACACGGATCATCCGTTTCAAACTCAGCCAGCTGGAAACACGGCTGGTGCAGCGTTTCGGTGCTCAGGTCACTATCCATGATTCTGTTTATCAGGCCATTATTCAGCGCGCCAACCGGGCTGAAAACGGTGCCCGTATCCTGGAATCGGTGATTGACGGCCACTTACTGCCGCCGCTTTCCCTGTTACTGCTGAAACACACGGCAGACGGAAAAACGATCCGTCATATCACCCTGTCTGCAACCGGTGATGAATTCACGGCTGAGGTGGATACGGAATAATGAGGAACCGACTGAAAAATGCGCTGTCACTGATGGACTGCCAGACCACCGAATCGCTGATATCGCAGTTTCTGCCGCACTGTTTTTCCCGCAGTTCCCTGAGCGCTCTTGCTGTGATGGTGCTCAGTCCGCGGGATAACCGGCTGCTCAGTTACTCTGTCGACTATGCACAACCGCAGGTCACCACCGGCCTGCTGGATACAGATGCATCGGATATCCGCCAGCCGCTGGTTCAGGTGACATTCAGCCGGACACCCACCTGCTGGGAAAACCTGTCGCAGGGCAGCCATCTCGAAGACAGCAGCCTGAAGACATTTATCCGCGGGCTGCCTGCCAATACCGGTATACACGGGTTCCCGTTCTGCGATCACGAGGGTAAACCCGCCGGGGCTATCTGCCGCCTCGGCACCGATCTGAGCCACAAAGAACACGAAAAAGGAATGACAGCAATTTATTACCGGATCTTCTGTCATCACTACAGTACGCTGACCCGCCGGATGCAGATCCGGACGCAAAACCAGCAACTGCACAAACTGCTGCAGCTGGCGCAGGAAAAGGAGCGGCGGCTGGAAGCCATGATGACACACACCATGGTGACTCCGGCACTTTCGCAGGTATCCGCTCCGGATCTGTCCGGGATCAGCGATCTGACCGAAGCGCTCGACCGGTATGAATCTGACATCCTGACTTACCGGATGCAGGCGGACAACGACGACCTGAAAGAAGTCGCCACAAAGCTGAATATGTCCAAACGTGCACTTGTGTATAAATTAAAAAAATACGGATACCTATCATGACCAAAAGGATGCTTCAGAGCGTGCTCACCCTGCTGATACTGACGCCGCTGTGGAGTCCGGCACAATCTGTCCCCGCACTTTCCGGGGAAATCTCAGCGCTGCTGGACACCTGCCGTAAAGAGCCGTCACCGCTGATACGGCTGGACTGCTATGACAACATCGGACAGGAAAACGCTGTGCCGCCGGCTGACCAGACGGCAAAAGGTGAGATCCGGCTCCGGGCGGCAGCCAATGAAGAAAAACGGACAGCACATACCGTCACCTTCATTACCACCCAGCCCCGCGAAGGTACCTGGCCTGTGGTCATGACCGCCCCGGCGATCGGTACACAACCGCCCCGCCCGGTTCTGATGCTCAGTTGTGTGGATAACATCACCCGCATGCAGCTGGTAATGAATTCGCCGGTAACAACACGCAGCATCCGTTTATCCACCCCGCAGACCACATTCAGCAGTGACTGGTTTATCCGAGAAAACGGCTATGTGCTGGAATCCAGCCGGGGTCTGGCCGGTATTGATGAAATCAAACGCATTATGACCGGTGATAAGCTGACTATCACCCCTGAAAACGGGAAACCGGTAACTTTTGATCTGTCTCAGCTGACAGAAAGTATCAAACCTTTACGTGCGGCCTGCCGCTGGTGAATAGCATGATAGCAACACGTTTTAACTGGTCTGAACAACTGCTTGCCCCGCTTGAGCCGGAGCTGGTCAGCAGTGCGGTCAGTGACAGTAACCCGGACTGGGAATATATCGACAGTGAAATGGTTAAATTCGGCTCCCTGACACATGCCTCTCTGGATACTGAGGTCATTCAGTCACGGATACTGACTCTGCTGGCCACCACCACAAAAGATTTCCGTCTGGTGGTCCATTTGCTGCGCACCCTGCAACATGCCGGAAACGCCGGTGAAGTCACACTCGGTGCGCACCTGTTTGCCCTGTTCTGCCGTCAGTTCTGGCACAACTGTTATCCGGAAAATATCAGACTGAAAGTCCGCCTGACGCAGCAGGTTTTACAGCGCTTTGAGCTGGCACAGGATAACTTCATCCGGCAGGCCGCCACGGCACAGCGGGATGATGTCTTAGGGGATTTTGCCGGGCTGGCGCAATTCTGGAATGACGATCACCCTGCCCTGTCACAAACGCTGGATGAGCTGAGCCGCGGTTACCGCCGTATTGAAAACCGTGTACCGGAAGAGACCGCATCCGCCGTCCGTCCGGCAGAAGACACGACCGGAACCGCACCGTCCGCAGCACCTGTACCACAGGATACCTCCGCCGGAACCGATACAGACTTTCCGGCCGAAGACATTGACAGCGGAAATGATCGCACCCGCAAATCAGCGCTGCTGAATGCCGCAGATGCGCTCTGCCGCCGTGCCCCGGAAAATGCTATCGGCTATCAGTTACGCCGCTATGCTGTCTGGCATACCATTCAGTCAGTACCGTCAGCCGATGCCACCGGTAAAACACCGCTGGCCGCCGTATCCGCCGACCGGGTCACGGCCTACCGCAAGCAACTGACACAGGCCGACCCGGTATTGCTGGCTGATATTGAACAGAGCCTCAGCCTCGCCCCTTACTGGCTGGATGGCCACTATCTGGCCGCACAGGCCGCACAACAACTGGGACTGGACGCCGTTGCACAAGCCATCCGCCGCTGTGCGGCGGAGTTTACCGCCCGTCTGCCGCAACTGACCACTCTGAGCTTCGCCGATAAAACCCCGTACGCGGATGCGGACACTCTGGCCTGGCTGAGCACCACAGAACCAGCCCCCGCAACCGCTGTCACTACCGCCGGGGAACACGATGAGATCACCCGCTGCTATCAGGAAAACGGTCTGGATGCCGCACTGCAAAAAATTGATGACGCCATGCAGCGCGCTGAACAGTTACGTGACCGTGTCTGCCTGCAATTTCTGGCTGCATCGCTGTTCGAACAGTCAGGCATGACCGGGATTGCCCGGGCGCAGTATCAGCAACTGCATGACATCGTGTCACGCAGCACAGTAACGCAGTGGGAACCCGCTTTACTGCAACAGCTTACCGGAAAACTGCCGGAGTCCGATTTAAAAAGGAATAACGTTTAATGAAAAAACCATCCTTATCATCCGTGAATGCACAGGGTCTGATCAGAAAATGGTTTAAAGCCGACAAACCAAAACTCAAATCGGCATGGGCCATTTTTCTGGCCATCGTTCCTGCGCTGATCCTTCTCTGGATTTGGATCTGGGGTGCGGATTTCCGCTTCCGCGATGATTATCCGCTGCGGCCGGTCAGCGCCCGCTGGCTGGCAACGCTCGGGTTATTCCTGATTGTTATCGGCTGGATAGGATACACCGCCCGGCGGCGTGTCCGCGAACTGGAAAAGCTGAAACTGGATGTTGAACTGGCCGTGGCAGATCCGGTCCGCAAAGATATTGAATTCCAGAACCGCTATCTCAGCCGCTGGCTCAGTGAGCTGCGCCGGCATCTCGGCGACAACGGCCGGTCTCTTTATCAGCGCCCGTGGTATCTGGTGCTCGGGGCGGAAAACAGCGGGAAACACACCCTGTTTTCGGCTAACCTCGGCCTGCTTGACCTGATACCGCAGGACAGGATCATCTCAGAAGAGGGGATCGGTCTGCATGTCCGCTGTTCGCTGACCGATAAAGCCGTCCTCCTGATGCCGCGCGGGCACCTGATCACCCAGCCGCACGAGGACAGCGAGAAACCGCAGTTGTACCACCGCCTGTGGAACAGCCTGCTGGAACGCATGGTGACAGAGCGTACCCGCCAGCCGCTGAACGGCATTATCCTGACCATCGACACCGCACGGCTGATGACAGAAGATAAAGAAGCGGGCAGCCGTTATTTCACGGATATTCATATGCGTTTGCAGGATATCCGTCTGGCCTTTAACACCCGTCCGCCGGTGTATATCGTGCTGACCAAACTGGATCTGTTACAGGGATTCAGCGCGATGTTCCAGTCACTGGATGTGGCTGAGCAGGAATCGGTTCTCGGCGTGACGTTTACCCGTGACAACCCGCACAACATGGTCAGCGAACTCACCACCTTCTGGGAAAAATGGATCACCCGGCTTAACGCTGCCCTGCCGGAAATGATGCTGAACCGGGTGGATGACAGTCAGCGCAGTGAGCTGTTCAGCTTTATCCGCCAGATGGTCGGGCTGCAAAACCGGGTAACAGAACTGACTGAACAACTTATCGGCAGCAACGATGCCGAAATTCCGCTGATCCGCGGTATCTATCTGACCTCCTCCGCACAACGCGGTCAGATTGACGATATCTTTACCCAGAGCGCCGCCGTGCAGTACAACCTTCCGCCGGCACCGACTCATACCTGGCCTGTCAGCGAAAACCAGTCCTGGTTTACCGGCCAGCTGTTCCGTGACGTCCTGTTTTCAGAGCCGAACCTGGCGGCAGAAAACCGTTTCTGGTTACGCCGTCATCATTACAACCTCTTTTTTGCCTCCGTTGTCACCGCAGCGGGAATCATTGCCCTCTGGAGCGGCTGGCATCATTACTATGATCAAAACTACCAGGCCGGTAAAAATGTGCTCTCCGAAGTCAGCGCTTTCAGCAGTGTGACCGCGGATAACCAGCAGGACACCACCGGCGTACGCCAGCTGCCTATCCTCAATCCGTTGTCGGAAGCAACGCTGGCTTACGGTAATTACCGTGAGAAAAACAGCGTTCTGACCGATCTCGGTCTCTATCAGGGTAAAAAAATCGGCCCGTATGTGGAAAAAAGTTATCTGCAACTGCTGATCGAGCGTTTCCTGCCCGCCATTATGGCCGGATTACAGCAGGATCTGGCACAGGCTCCGGAGAACAGTGAGGAAAAACTCGCTATTCTGCGTGTGATGCGCATGCTGGAAGATAAAAGCGGCCGTAATGATGCGATTGTCAAAAATTACCTGCGCAAACGCTGGAGCCGTGAGTTTACCGGGCAAAACGAAATTCAGTCACAACTGATGACGCACCTGGATTATGCCCTTGAGCATACTGACTGGGCAGCAGACCGCAATCGCGGGGATATCGTGGCCAATCAGGCCTTTAAGCCGTTCTCTGCGGTTATCCGCGACGCCCAGAAAGAACTGAGCCAGCTCTCACTCTATCAGCGGGTCTACCAGACACTGCGCCTGAAAGGCTTTAATGAGCTGTCATCGCCGCTGGATCTGCGCCATATGATCGGGCCGGGCTTCAGCCATGTTTTCGTCTCACTCGATGATGAAAAACTGGAAGTACCACAGTTCCTGACCCGCAACGGAATGATCAATTACTTTATCCGGCAGAATGAAGAGCTGGTGGATCTGACTGCACTCGATGCCTGGGTACTGAACCTGTCACAAAATGTCCGTTACAGTGAAAGCGACCGCCGGGAAATACAGCATCAGATCAGCGAACAGTATCTTGGTGATTATGCCGCGAACTGGCGGGCGGCCATGAGTAATCTGGAAATCCGTGAGTTTGAAACTATTCAGGATGAAATCAGTGCGCTGGAGCAAATTATCAGCGGCGAACAACCATTACGCCGTGCGCTGCAAATTCTGCGCGATAACACCAGCCTGCCCGCAGTGGACAGCAATCTGACGGAGAAAGAAAAACAAGCCGTTATGGCAGAGAGCCAATACCGGTTACTCAGCCGGATCAGCCGCGAATTTTCCCCGCAGACGGACATTCTGGTCAGTAACAACGGTGAAAACCTGCAAAATGTTAACCAGAAACTGAATGAACTGCATCGTTACCTGCTCAGTATCGAAAATGCCCCCGTACCGGGAAAAGTCGCACTGAAAGCCGTTTTCCTGCGTCTGGAAGAAAATAACCGCGATGCCATTTTTGAAGTCAGCCAGATGGCGAAAACCATGCCGGAACCACTCGGCCGCTGGATTGGCGAACTCGCGGATCAGGCCTGGATTGTGGTGCAGAAAGAGGCTATCCGTTATCTCGAGGTGGAATGGAATGAGTCCGTGGTCAAACAATACAACAGCTATATCGCAGGCCGTTATCCGTTTGATCCGAAATCAAACCGTGATGTGCCGCTGAGTGAGTTTGAACGCTTCTTCAAACCGGGCGGAACACTGGACGCTTTCTGGCAGCAGAATCTGCGGCCATTCGCCGAGAACAACCTGCTGGTTAATGAAGACGGACAGTCGCTGATCCGCCCGGATGTGCTGGAGCAGATTGAAACAGCCAACCGTATCCGCAACACCTTCTTTACACCGCAGGGCAACCTCGAAACGCAGTTTGCGATTGAACCGGTACAGTTATCCGGTAACAAACGGCGCAGTGTGCTGAATCTCGACGGGCAGATCCTCGATTATGCCCACGGACGCAGCAACACCGCTCATATGATCTGGCCGAACTCGATGCGTTCCGGCGGGGAAAGCAAGCTGACGCTGGTTTCCGGTACCGCCGGTAAATCACCGCGTGCGATTGTCCGCAACGGCCCGTGGGCGCAAATCAGACTGATTCAGTCCGGAAAACTGACCAACGTAAACACCAACAGTTTCGATGTCCGTTTTGCGGTGGATGACGGGGAAATGACATACCGCATCTATATTGATGAGTCGGATAATCCGTTCTCCGGCAATCTGTTCTCCCGTTTCAGCCTGCCTGAAACACTGTACTGATGACGGAGCGGAATATGGACGGCATTATTATCCGGACCGGTGCTTCCCCGCTGGATTACCCGGAATTCGCGGAAATCCGTGAAGAGATCAATAAACTCAGCCACCCGTCGCAACCGGAGATCAGCTGGTCGCGGGTGGAAGCAAAATCCCTGGCACTGTTCAGGCAAAACGGAGTGGATTTGCAGACCGCGGTCTACTACACCCTCGCCCGCCTGCACCGCAGCGGTCTGGCCGGGCTGACCGAAGGTTGTGAGCTGATCGCCATGATGGTAGTTCATGACCGGGAGACGCTGTGGCCGCCGCAAATCAATCACCGCATTGATATTCTCAACTGGTTTATCACGCGGGCGATGACGGTGGTACGCCGCCTTACTTTCAGCCGTGACGATTTGCGCCTGCTCTACCGGGCTGAGCGGGCATTACAGCTGATCACAGAACGGCTGACACAAACGCCGTCCGGCAAAACGCTGACCACGGACAATCTGCAATTTTACTTCCGCAACGCCGCCACAGAGATAGAGCAACCCACGCCTGCGGCGGAAAGCGAACTGCCGCCGGTCACTCTTGCCCCGCTGGTGTATATCGCGGAAGAAAGCCCGGCTGTTTCCGGAACAGACACAGCTCCGGCAGGCGGCGGGCACAGCACCGTCCGCTTTGTGCAGATTGCGGCAGAAGCGCCCCCTGCACCACGCAAAACCTTCCCGTTCGCCGGTTTTGCAGCCGGACTGCTCACCGGGCTCATTCTGATCGCCGTGTTATTCGTCACGGTTTATAAGCCGGTGAAAGATGAACTGGATACATTCGCCGCCCAGCCCGGCAGCGCACGGGTCATGTGGTTTGCCGATCCGCAGCTGGCGACTTACGGACAATTACTGACCAGTGAGGAACAGCAATCTCCGGCTGCCGCACTGCTTCTGACGGAGAAAATGACAGAAACTGCCCGTCAGCGCTGGCCGAATGATCCGGATCAGGCGTATGCCACCCGCCGCTGGCAGGATGTATTACAGACACGGATAGCGGATGCATCCCAAACAGACAGCTGGTATCTCACCGGTAAGCGGTTACAGGCACTGACGGACACCATTGTTGCCAGGGAAAAAGATCGCGGCAGTTTTACCCTGTCCTATCTGAAAACCGAAATCCACAACATTCAGCAGGCGCACTCCGGAACAACCCCGGCAGAGGAATATCTGCGAGTGCTGTCCGATGATATCCGCAACGGTAAACCGGTTTCGGCAGCACAACTGCACCGCATTGACCAGCAGCTCAACGGCCTGATCGCGCTTTATGCCGATCTGCAAAAACAGGCTGAACAGGCAGGGCTGAAACCCGGCAACGGCAAACAGGAATAAGGAAGACAATTATGGCGAATATGATCTATTTGAGTCTCAACGGTAATCAGCAGGGCAATATTTCACAGGGTTGCTGCACGCCTGATTCCATCGGCAATAAATATCAGTCAGGTCATGAAAATGAAATCTTTGTGCTCCATCTGAATAATATGTTTAACCGTGCACAGAACCTGACGTTCAGTCCGGTAAATTTTGTCAAACTGCTGGATAAATCGACCCCGCTGCTGGCAAATGCCATCGCCAATAATGAAGTGATGGAGATGGTATTCACTTTTTACCGGACATCACAAAACGGCTCACAGGAAAAATATTTTATTGTCACACTGCGTCAGGCATCCATTGTCAGTATCAACAGCCATTATCCGCACTCTGCGGATAACAATGATGCACAGCCGGAAGAAACGGTCAGTGTGAAATACAAGGATATTATTTTCCAGCATGTTATGGCGGGAACATCCGGTTATTGCTGCTGGGAAGAAAGTACGTGTTAATTATTCTGTACGATAAATACTGATTACCGGCAACGCAGAGTCATTCATGAGCGAAATTAAATTTTTACAGGAACAGCACTATTTACAGCAGCTCAGCCGCGAGTTTATCCGCGATTATCCGCACCTTGCGGATATTCTCGACCCGCATGATGAGCAGAGCGGCAGCCTGCTGGAGGGATTCGCGTTTCTCAGTGCACGGTTGCAGGAAAAGGTGGATGATGCATTTCCTGAAATTACCCTGCCGCTGTTGCAGCGCCTGCAATCCCGTGCAATAAAAGGTATTCCGGCCACGGCGGTTGTCCGTTTTGATTCACAGGAACGGATTGGCTTCCCGCTGGATATCCCCGCCGGAACCGTGGTGAAAGGCACCGCAGAGGAAATATTCACAACCTGTAACCCGGTTCTGTTGCAGCCTTATACATTATTGCGCCGCTATGTTACTCACCATCCGTCAAAAAGCTGTCTGTCACTGGAATTTAAATACCGCGGCAATCACAAAGAGCCGGAAACCGCATTATTATCCTGTTTTCTTGATCCGTCAGTCTCCTGCGCCGGGATTTTACTATTATGGCTGAGCCAGTATTTTGATCACATCGAACTGGCACACGCGGATAACCTGTATCACGGTGATGAAACCCGGTTCAGCTTTATTCCGCAGATCGGAAAAAATAATTCAGTATTATCCGGTGCTGATGAAAAACCGAACTGGCCGCAAAAGTTGCTGGAAGGGTTATATATCGATCATGTCCATCATTTTATCGATATCGATATTCCGGCCATTGTTCCGGAACTGGACTGGGCATTATCAGACACTTTCACGCTGAATATTTATTTCAGCAAGCAGCTGCCGTTGCGTAATGATCAACTGACAGAGAGCTTTCGTCTTAATTGTGCAGCCGTGGTAAATCAGGAAGAACAAAATGAAGTTATCCTGGATTTTCATGAAAATGAGGCTGTTTATCGTCTGCCGGTGGATGACAGCCACTATATTACTGAACTGAAGCATATTCAGCTGGCTTTTGAACCTCATGAGGAATTCAGGGGTATTATTGCGGATTTCTATCCGGTGACTCACCTGGCGCCCGCTTCCCGCCTGCTGCCGCAATATCAGGATGCCTGGTTCTACGCACTCAGCATCGATAAAACCATCACCGGCCGGAATCATTACTCTATCCACTTTTATGATAATCACGGCAAAGCACTCACCACCCCGCCCGGGCCGCACTTCCGCTGTACTTACCGTTGCATTATCAGTACACCGCAAAGCCGTGCTGAGGATATCTGCCATCTCAGCCCGCTGCTGCCGGATCTGCTGGAAGCCACCGGTGTCACACAATGCACGCCGTGCTATCCGCCGATAACGGATAATCACGCTTACTGGAATCTGCTGTCGCACTACAGTGCCAACAGTTTTATGCTGTCGTCGGTAGATTCGGTAAAACAGCTTATCCGTGATTATATACTGTATCAGGATACAGACCGGCAGCGCTGCAAACAGATAAGTCAGCTGCTGAGCGGCATTCACGCGGTTGACTCGGTACTGGACGACCGCCTTGTCCGCGGAAAACCCTATCGCTGTCTGGATCTGACAATGACACTCGATGAACACAAATATGACAATCCCGGCGATGCCTTTATGTTTGTAATGCACTTATATCATTTCTTCCCGTTCTGCCTGTCGGAAAATATGCTGCTGAAAATGAATGTGCGATTTACCGACAATGATACGGTCTGGCATTTAGCGCCTTATTTGCTGAATGGGTATAAATCGCTGATTTAACCGCAATGAACGGAAATCATTACCGTGATTTCCGTTCTTCCTTATTTTTATTAAAAAATAATTACTTATATAGATTAAGAGGATTCTATGTCTTTTCTGATTTATCTGACGCTCGAAGGAAAAAAACAAGGATTGATTTCATCCGGTTGTTCAACACAGGATTCTATCGGAAACAGATACCAGTCCGGTCATGATAATGAAATACAAATACTGAGTCTGAATCATTCATTATCCAGATCGCAGAATACAACTCATCATCCTGTACAGTTCACAAAACCTATAGATAAATCATCGCCACTTTTAGCTTCTTCAATCGACTCAAATGAACTGATGAGTGCACGCTTTACATTTTACAGAACCAGCCAAAGCGGACAATTGGAGAAATTTTATGAAATAAAATTATCTGATGCGTCAGTGACTGAGATATCCTGTGTTTACCCCAATTCTGTCGACAGTAATGAATGTATGCCATTTGAACGCATCCAGCTTAATTACACATCTATCTCGTGGGGACACCTTATGGCAAATACGTCATCATACAGTATTTGTGATAACCGCGTATTCTGACATAGATAACAGAGGGTATTCCCTCTGTTATTTTTTACACAGCTCTGCGTCAATGACATAAACCGTCTGTAATTTTATTGGTGTTGAATGACACTTAACATAACCTTTTGATATAAGGTTACTATCCATATACATAGGCCCTATTATCATAAAAACAAAAGAAAGAGCTGCAAAAAAAGCAAGGAACTTAAAAATACGTCTAAAAATTGACACCCTGGAAACAATAATTTCTTTATTGATCATTACAATAAGAATAATAAAGGAGAAGTACATTAATAGCGGAACAAAAAACACAAAAAATAATGGTGGATATACTTTAACAACTTCACTCTCATTTATATAATCAGCAGTATAATAAGCGAATATCAAAAAAACCGAAACAGACAAGGAAAAAATAAAAACAAACCCAAAAAACAACTTAACTTTACTGATTATTGGTTTATCCACGACTGATTCCCCCCCACATATGAAGAGCACCATTAATATCCCCTGTTGGAACATTATTTTTAGCCGCCCGCTTACTATTTTTAAGCACTTTAATTATGCTATCACTTATCTTAAAAGAGTTATCAATATGATACATAAGAACACCAAGACCAACGGCAATACCAGTAAAAACAAGTGCGGTAGCTATAACACTCCCCCCAAATAAAATACCTACCCCAGTTATAATTGCACCTCTTATAGACCATATTATACCTGCACTAACCAGTGTTTTTGCTGCATCCATTGAAACGTTGACAAAAAAATCAGTCAAGTCATATTCATCCTTGAATAACAATTCAATACCCCTGTATGCTGCTGCAAAATAAATACAGAATCTTGTTCCCTTAGCCAGATTGGTTTCAAAGCCGACTTCCCCTATACCAAATTCAAGCATTTTCGGATCAGTTATAAGATAAATCGTTGCAGTAAGATATTTCCTTAAACTAGCTTCTCCTGTTAGCCTGATATACCTGCTACCATCCCTGGCGATATACTCACCTGCTTTGACACCAAAGCTTTTGACTTCAGCAATCAACTTTCCCAATCCATAAGCGTCCAAATAGTTACCCGTGAAAGAGGTAGCTATACCGGCATATCTGAAAAAAATTTCTTTTCCGCTTTCCGGCTTGTAAGATGCGGGATCTTTCATTATTGAAACAAATTGTTCAGCCTCTTCTATTGTCAGGAGCGCATGAATATTTTCATCAGCAATTCCGGCCAATTGAGTTTCTAATTTCCTGAATTGTTCATCTGCTGCAAACTTACGTATATATTCTTCTTCAGAATTATTCCGCCCGAAATAGAGATCCATTTATTACCTGTCCTTTTTGTATGTAGCTTAAGCTCCGGATATAATACACTAATATTAACGTGTCATAAATATCGGGCGCATCCGGTAATTTTATCTGTATTTAAATACTATATCAGGCTGTAAGCGACCTGATAACGTCCGGGTCTTCAGAAAGCCCGGCATAAATGGTAACCTTACCTCCACCACTGAAACCTGCCGGCAAAAATTTTTTGCGTTCATACTTCGTTCCGGGGAATTTTCTGAGATAATTGAGGTAACGGCGGCGGGCGTAAAGGCTTGTGTTGCTGATTTGTGTTCCTGAAACAGGGAAACCAAGGTTATAATACTGGTTATATTTACAGAAACCGGTTAGAGAGTAACGTATAAGTGCAAGATATAAGTTACTGAATTTTAAATAATTTATATGGTGATAGCGACTATGGCGTTACTGATTACTGCACGTTGCATAAATTGTGATATGTGCGAACCCGAATGCCCTAACGAAGCAATTTCGATGGGGGATTCCATCTATGAAATTAACCCTGATTTATGTACTGAGTGTGTCGGGCATTATGATAAACCGACTTGTCAGTCAGTCTGTCCGATTAACAACACCATTATTATCGATCCTGAGCACACCGAAACACAGGAGATGCTGTGGGATAAGTTTGTGCTGATACATCACGCCGATAAGATTTGAACAGACAGATACGCCCGCAACCGGGCGCAACTGTCAGGTGTTTGTTTCGAGAATAACCGTGGCACAGGCGTAATGACGCTCGTCGGCAATCGAGACATGGTAGTGTGTGACTTCACGGGCGGCAGCCAGTTCTCCGGCATAGCCGAGGAAAGTCAGATTGGGTTTTCCGAGTGAATCATTACTGACTTCAAACTGATTAAATGCCAGCCCCTGACGTATCCCTGTTCCCAGTGCTTTGGATGCGGCTTCTTTGACAGCAAACCTCTTTGCCAGAAAACGTACCGGCTGTTTATGCTGCCGGTAAACATCCCACTCCGCCTCACTGAGGATCCGTTTTGCAAAGCGGTCACCGGAACGTCCGATAACCGCTTCAATACGACTTATTTCAACAATATCCGTACCGATACCGACAATAGCCATTAACGACGGGCTTCCCGCAGCAGGGTTTTCATATCCGCGACAGCCGCAGCCAGTCCGCTGAAGACTGCCCGGCCAATAATAGCGTGACCGATATTCAGCTCATAAATAGCAGGCAGTGCTGCCACGCGCTGAACATTATGATAATTCAGACCGTGTCCGGCATTCACTTTCAGGCCTTTGCCTGCCGCATAGGCAACCGCATCTTTGATACGGACAAATTCTTTATCTTCTTCCTGAGATGTTTCCGCATCCGCATAGGCACCGGTATGGATTTCAATAAACGGTGCGCCGACATCATCCGCCGCGTCAATCTGGGTATGGTCAGGATCGATAAACAGAGAGACTTTGATACCGGCTTCTGTCAGACGTTTAACCGCACGGGCAATTTTTTCTTTCTGACCGGCAACATCCAGACCGCCTTCTGTTGTTACTTCCTGACGTTTTTCCGGGACCAGGCAACAGAACGCCGGTTTGATACGGCAGGCGATATCCACCATCTCATCGGTGACGGCCATTTCCAGATTCATGCGGGTCTGAATGGTTTGTCTCAGCAGTTCCACATCGCGATCAGTAATATGACGGCGGTCTTCACGCAGATGCACGGTAATGCCTTCCGCTCCCGCCTGTTCCGCGACAAATGCCGCCTGAACCGGGTCCGGATAGTTAGTGCCGCGTGCGTTACGGACAGTTGCAATGTGGTCAATGTTTACACCCAATAAAACTTCACTCATTTTTTATCATCCTCCGGGTAACTTTTGTTATTCAGTTTAACCTTTTTCAGACGAAGAGAAACCACCGGAGCTATTTTCTTTTGAAACCAACGGCGGGCGCACAAATTGACGAAATAATTCGCGGCTTTTCAATGGCTTTCCGCCAAGATAAGGTTTTAAAGCGATGCGGGTGAAACGTTTGGCGGCACGTAAAGTTTCCGCATCCGGGAATTCCCGTGCGGCAAGGGCTTTCAGTTCGCGGCCGGTAAAGCTGCTGTTATCCACCACCAGGCTGGCGATAAAGCCTTTTTCCTCGCGGTAGCGGTACGTCATGGTATCAGAAACTTCCTGACCGCTGCCCGCGCAGTGAAGAAAATCCACGCCGTAACCGATATGGTGCAGCAGCGCCAGTTCAAACTGACGCAGAGCCTGTTCCGGCGTGGTTTCGCTGGCAGCAAGATACTGAAGACAACGCAGGTAATCAAAAAACAGCGCGGAATACGTGACGCCGTTAGCCAGCACCCGGGAAAGCAACTCATTGATATACAGGCCGCTGTAAAGAACAGTGCCACTCAGGGGTAATGCGAGGGAGATAGGGTCAGCATCGCGCAGGGTTTTCAGTTCCCCGCGGCCGCCCCAGCGGATCAGAAGTGGTGTAAAGGGCTGTAATGCCCCTTTGAGACCGGAACGGCGGCGGCGTGCCCCTTTCGCCAGCAGGCGCTGCCGCCCTTCCTGTTCAGTGAACACATCCAGCATCAGGCTGGTTTCACTGTAAGGGCGACTATGGAGTACAAATGCGCGCTGCCAGCCGTCCATCGGTGTGTTACTTCAGGTCGTCAACATAACCCAGGCTGCGCAGTGCACGTTCATCATCTGCCCAGCCGGCTTTGACTTTCACCCACAGTTCGAGGTGAACACGGGCATCAAACAGGCGTTCCATATCAATACGGGATTCCGTTCCGATAGTTTTGATACGGCTGCCTTTGTTGCCGATAACCATTTTTTTCTGGCCTTCGCGTTCAACGAGGATCAGACCATTGATCTGAAATACACCGTTGTCCTGCACAACAAACTGTTCGATTTCCACTGTTACCGAATACGGCAGCTCATCGCCGAGGAAACGCATCAGTTTTTCACGGATGATTTCAGAGGCCATAAAGCGCTGTGAACGGTCAGTAATGTAATCTTCCGGGAAATGGAACGGTGCCTGCGGAATGTGCTGACGCACGATTTTCGCGATGGTATCAACGTTCATTTTCTTCTCGGCACTCAGTGGCACCACGTCGAGGAAATCCATCTGCTGACTGAGGAACGCAATATGCGGCAGCAGTTTGGTTTTATCTTCCACGTTATCCACTTTGTTGATAGCAAGCAGAACCGGGCAGCGCAGCGAGCGGACTTTATTCAGTACCATCTCATCATCCGGCGTCCAGTTAGTGCCTTCAACCATAAAAATCACCAGCTCAACATCACCGATGGAGCTGCTGGCCGCACGGTTCATCAGGCGGTTGATTGCCCGTTTTTCCTCAATATGCAGCCCCGGGGTATCCACATAAATAATCTGGTAATTATCCTGTGTATCGATCCCCATAATGCGGTGCCGCGTGGTCTGCGGTTTCCGCGAGGTAATAGAAACTTTCTGTCCCAGTAACTGGTTCAGTAAGGTGGATTTGCCCACATTGGGACGTCCGACTATCGCGACAAAGCCGCAATAGGTGTTTTCTTCGCTCATTCAAGCTCCAACAAAATTAATGCTTGTTCCGCCGCGGCCTGTTCGGCTTTCCGGCGGCTGGAACCGGTTCCTTTTACCGGCTGTTCAACACCGCTGATTTGGCAGTGAATGGTGAACTCCTGATCGTGAGCTTCACCTTTTACCTGAACAACCAGGTAGTTCGGCAGAGGCAGATGCCGCCCCTGAAGGTATTCCTGTAACCGGGTTTTCGGGTCTTTTTGTTTATCCCCGGGCGAGATCTCGTTCAGTCTGGATTCGTACCAGCTGAGGATAATCCGCTCAATTGTCTGAATATCACTGTCGAGAAAAATCCCGCCAATCAGGGCTTCGACGGTGTCCGCAAGGATCGATTCACGGCGGCTGCCGCCGCTTTTCAGTTCCCCCGGCCCCAGGCGCAGACATTCGCCGAGGTTAAATTCGCGGGCCAGTTCCGCCAGGGTATTTCCGCGCACCAGTGTGGCGCGCATCCGGCTCATATCCCCTTCATCCACTTTCGGAAAGCGGTGATATAAATCATTGGCAATAACAAAACTTAAAATAGAATCGCCGAGAAACTCCAGGCGTTCATTATGTTTGCTGCTGGCACTGCGGTGAGTGAGTGCCTGCATTAATAAGTCCTGACGGGTAAAAGTATAGCCGAGTTTTCGCTGCAGCTGGTTTATCACTATCGGGTTCATGTGCGACCAAAAATTAGGATGTTTATAAAACGCACACGCAACAGACCTGTAGCCGCGAAAACCGCGATACAAAACTGTTGCGTTTGCACTGGCCCCCCGCTACCGGGGAGCCAATCATTTTGCCGGGCATATTCTACACTGTGATTACATGTAATGCTCAGCAAATTCTGTTTTTTCTATTCTATCCGTCCGAAACGGCTCAGGCGCAGACCGGTAGGCCATTCGCCTTCCTGTTTTTCAAGGCTTAACCAGATAAAGCTGGCACGGCCGACCAGGTTTTGTTCAGGCACAAATCCCCAGACACGGCTGTCCGAACTGTTATCACGGTTATCACCCATCATAAAGTAATGCCCTTCCGGCACTATCCAGGTGTACTCCGGTAATCCCGGCTGACGGAACAGACGCTGCCCTCTGATGCTGTCCGGTGTGATTTCCGGTACGGTCAGAATATGGTGTGCAACCGGTCCCAGGTTTTCAATCCGTTCCGCCTGACGGCGGTAACCGACTTCCATATCATCCTCGATCGGGAACTGATGTGCGCCACCGCTCATAAAGGAGCCGCCCAGCGGTGATTTCTCCCAGCGGATAGCCCACTCGCTTTCATATTCCTGACCATAGGTGACCGGCAGGGTTTCACAACTGCTCTGGTCTTTGGTACAGCCCGGATAGACCTGTAATTCTTTGGCATACGGGTCATACACCACTTTATCACCCGGCAGACCAATCACACGTTTGACATAATCGACACGCGGATCATCCGGATATTTAAATACCGCTATATCCCCGCGCTTCGGCTCCCCGGTTTTAATCAGGGTGGTCTGCGTGATCGGGTCTTTTAACCCGTACGCGTATTTCTCCACCAGCATAAAATCGCCGATTAACAGTGTCGGCATCATGGAGCCGGACGGGATCTGGAACGGCTCATAGATAAATGAGCGTACAATCAGAACAATCGCCAGTACAGGGAACAGGGATGCTGTACCTTCCACCCAGCCCGGTTTAGCCACAGTTTCAGCCAGATGAGCCTGATCCATGGTTCCTTCGGTCAGCTCTGCCATGCGCGCCAGTTTTTTCTTACGGGCCGGCTGAATTTTAAATTTATTCACCGCCCAGATAATCCCGGTAACCAATGTTGCCAGGGTCAGGATCAGCGCAAAGGTGTTCGCCATTATGTCTCCTTACAACCTGCTGAATGTTTAATCTTTGCCGACATGGAGAATGGCTAAAAACGCTTCCTGCGGTAACTCAACGTTACCAACCTGCTTCATGCGTTTCTTACCGTCTTTCTGTTTCTGCAACAGCTTTTTCTTACGGCTGACGTCACCGCCGTAGCATTTCGCCAGGACGTTTTTACGCAGCTGTTTCACTGTTGAACGCGCAATAATATGCATACCGATGGCAGCCTGGATCGCGATATCAAACTGCTGACGCGGGATCAGATCTTTCATCTTCTCGACCAGTTCGCGGCCGCGGTACATGGAATTATCACGGTGTGTAATCAGAGCCAGTGCGTCAACCCGCTCGCTGTTGATAAGGATATCAACACGCACCATGTCAGAAGCCTGGAAACGTTTAAAGTTGTAATCCAGTGATGCATAACCGCGTGAGGTGGATTTCAGGCGATCGAAGAAATCGAGCACCACTTCCGCCATCGGGATTTCATAGGTCAGAGCAACCTGATTACCGTGATAGACCATGTTGGTCTGCACACCGCGTTTCTCAATACACAGTGTAATCACGTTACCGAGATACTGCTGCGGCAGCAGCATATGACATTCCGCAATCGGCTCACGCAGCTCTTCAATATTGTTGAGCGGCGGCAGCTTGGACGGGCTGTCGACATACACGATTTCGCCGCCGGTGGTTTCCACTTCATAGACAACCGTCGGCGCGGTGGTGATCAGATCGAGATCATATTCACGCTCCAGACGCTCCTGGATAATCTCCATATGCAGAAGACCGAGGAAGCCGCAGCGGAAACCGAAGCCCAGCGCGGTGGAGCTTTCCGGTTCGTAGAATAATGAGGCATCGTTGAGGCTGAGTTTACCCAGCGCATCACGGAACGCTTCATAGTCATCAGAACTGACCGGGAACAGACCCGCATACACCTGCGGCTTCACTTTTTTAAAGCCCGGCAATGCTTTTTCGGCAGGCTGACGGGCCCCCGTCAGGGTATCCCCGACCGGCGCTCCGAGAATATCTTTAATGGCACAGACCACCCAGCCGGCTTCACCGCATCTGAGGACATCTTTATCCACCTGTTTCGGTGTGAAAATCCCCAGACGGTCAGCGTTATACACCTGGCCGGTGCTCATCACTTTGATTTTATCGCCTTTGCGCAATGTGCCGTTTTTAATCCGGATCAGAGACACAACGCCTAAATAGTTATCAAACCAGGAGTCAATAATCAGTGCCTGTAACGGCGCATCAGGATCACCTTCCGGCGGCGGAATATCGCGTACCAGGCGTTCGATCACATCGTTGACGCCCACACCGGTTTTCGCCGAACAGCGCACTGCATCGGCCGCTTCAATCCCGACGATATCTTCAATCTCTTCCGCCACCCGCTCCGGGTCGGCGGCAGGCAGGTCAATTTTGTTGAGAACCGGAACAACTTCCAGGTTCATTTCCATCGCCGTATAGCAGTTCGCCAGAGTCTGCGCTTCCACGCCCTGACCGGCATCAACCACCAGCAACGCGCCTTCACACGCCGCCAGTGAACGGGAAACCTCATAAGAGAAGTCAACGTGGCCCGGGGTATCGATAAAATTAAGCTGGTACGTTTCACCATTCTGCGCGGTGTAATCCAGCGTTACGCTCTGTGCTTTGATGGTAATGCCGCGTTCGCGTTCCAGGTCCATTGAGTCCAGAACCTGTGCGGCCATTTCACGGTCGGATAAGCCGCCGCAAATCTGAATAATGCGATCAGATAAGGTCGATTTGCCATGATCGATATGAGCAATAATGGAAAAATTTCGGATATGGTTGATTTTCAAGATAAAATTCTTCTTTGCAATGCCCTATAAAACTAGCTTTGGACACCTGTAAGGACTCAAAGCCAACACTCTATATTGCTGGTTAACAGACTTATTGCCAGCATTCTACATGCTACAGACACTCAACTCAAAGAAACGTTCATTTTGCGGGGAAAAAACCCGTTTCCCTATTAACCGGCCAATCATTCTGCACCGGATGTAGTCATCCGAATCCGTTAAACCAACCACCTGATTATATAAATATAATTGCATTTATAAATATTAATGATGATTAAATCAAAAATATCAATCCACAAATATGATTAACAATCAAATAATTAAGGTGTTCATCAAAAAATAAGCATCTTATGATAACCCGTTTATTTGACTAAAGGATCATTGACGATAATGATTACTTATAGTGCTTTTTACTTATCAGGTCGGTTTGGCTTAGCCACAAATAGACATATAAAGTAAATCATAAGAATATTTAACCATGTAAATCACTTACATCAGATACTTTAACATTTATGAGGCAATCATTAATGGAGAAAATAACCAGAGTCCTTGAAAAGCTGAATCAGGGACGTACCGACCAGCCTCTCACCCTGGCCGATTTTATGCCACTTTCCCTTGCTGAAATCCGTAATACGCGTCAGCTTTCACGGGATGAAGCACGGTTACTGTACCGTGCAGCGCAAAAAGAAAAACAAAACAACCTGCTCTATACCGCACAGGCACTGACCCGCGCCAACCCGCTGCTGCGCAACGAGATGGGCCGGGCCCGTTATCACGGTGCCATGCCTTATAGCTATGATGATATGATTGTGCCGCGTGCCGATGAGTTTGCCGCCCCGGGCGCTGTCTCTTCCATGTTTTCCCCGGCCGGTTATTTGACCGAGCTGTACCGTGAAGCCCGGGGACTGCATCCAAAAGACAGTGACCATAATCTGGATAAGCGCCGTCCGGACCTGGCAAAACTGGTGCTCTCTCAGGACAATCTGGATAACGAAATCTCTGCTCTGTCACTGGCGAATGAGCAGCTGGAAACGGCGCTGATGACACAAGCCGCCCAGACAGACAAAAGCAAATACTATGACGCACTGTCAGCGTCCTGCAACAGTGGTGTAACGCCGTATAACCTGCCGTTTGAGGGAATGCATAACGCCCTGGCGCAGCGGAATTTTGTTCTGCCGGATAATATTCTCAGTACCCCTGGGAAGTTTGCCATACTGGCGGCATACGACGCCGGTATCTCACCAAATCTGTATGCAATACTGAAAGAAGAGACGGAGTCATTAGCCGGTTCCGATCTGAAAAAATCTCTGAAAAAAAACTTCCCGATGATTAAGATTAAAGACCTTATGACACTGGATGCGCTGGCCAATTATTATGAGCTTCCGGCAGATGAAATTCAGGCCCTTATTGCCGCCGAAATAACAGGCCTGTTATCAACACCGGATATGTATGACGACGATTATAAACTGGTAATACCGGCAATAAGCACCGGCGGAAAAATGACATTCAGTGAACTGGCCAAAACACCGGATGATAAAAAACAGGCAACCTATATTGATTTAATTCCGCAGGGTGGTAATCAGTTTTTAGTTAATTTTAGTGTAACGGAAACCCTGAAAGACGCGACGCATTTTAGTATAGGCTATAATGAATCGTTTAATAATCTGGCAGATAAAAAGGGGTTTGTTCCTCTGGCCGGGGAGCACTACAGTATCCCCGTCACACTGGATGCTAAGCTTTTAGAAGCAAAAACCAAAATCGGAATCACCAGAAAAAAACCTGAACCAGCCAGCGACGGGAACTATTACACCTCAACCACCTTCACCATCCGTCCCGATGCGAAACCGGGTACATGGCTCCTCAGACTCAATAAAACACTGCGTCTGGCAAAAGTCAGCGGTATGACCCCACGCGAAACACAACATGCATTAATCCATGTAAAAAATAATTCAGACGAATACGAATTACGCCGTTTCACCGAAACGCTGCTTTACCGTAAACGTTACAGTATTGATACTGAAACAGCATTAATGCTGTGTAACGCCGGTATCAGCAAAGTCCGCTATGACGGGCAGCTCAGCCATTTTGACCGTCTGTTTAATAATCCGCCGCTGAATGGTGTAACTTACACTTTAGGTGGTGATGATATTCCGATGGAACCGGATACCAAAGACCCGCGTCGTGAAGTCCTGAAACGCGCTTTCCGGGTAGATAATACCGGTTTGTGGCAACTATTTGTTATCACAAATCGTAAAAACAAATCCAAAGCTATCGAAAACAAGACAGAAAAACTTCGTGGCCTGTTATTTGTTCGTCTGCTGGCGGATGTGCACAACCTGACAGTAACACAACTGGATGCCCTGCTGCAGATTTCCCCTTACAGTTCAATGGACGTTTACAATTTAGATGGCAAAATACGCCAGAAAATGCTCTCTTTTCTGTCCCGGATCACTCAATGGCTGAATACACAAAATATCACGGCTGAACAACTGATGCTGCTGCTGAACAAAAATTCTCCGGCGGTGCCGACCAAAGAGATGCAGGTCCTGCTGGATCTCCTGCGTAACGGTGGTATTGACCAAACCAATACAGAAACACTGTATACCACCATGGCACCGGTGATTACTGCGGCTATGCAACTGGACGTCACGGAATCAGGGGGAGCACTGCTGCGCTAGCTGGATAAAAATCATCCCGCAGAGATACCCGCCACCACCGAGGCCTGGAAGTTTATTATCAACAAATCGCCGTCTGATGACGAAAAGAAAAAACTGGCGGCCTGGTGTCAGGCACTGGCACAGCGTGCATTGGTAATTCGCACCTTTGCACTCAGTAATGCCGAACTTCAGACATTGTCACAAGGTGCAGCGGCCGACACCATTACTGACCTGTATAACATCTGTGATTTCCATAACCTGATTAACCGCTGCGGTGAACAGGCCGGTACGGTACTGGATGCACTGCAAAACAAGACACTGACAGTTAAAATTCTGGCACAGGCACTGAATCTGTCAGAAAATGTGATTACTCAGGCACTGACACAGACCGGACAAAAACCGGAACTGACCACATGGCCACAGCTGGCCACATTGCCGCCACGGCTGGATTTGGCAGATACCCTGCATATCACCCCGCAAGATATCACCACTCTGCTGACAGTGTCTGAGAATGCGAAAGCTTCTTATGCAGATCTCTCCGCACTGACAGGATTGTTACAGGCCGGTCTGAACGAACAACAGACCAGACAACTGCAAAATCAGGCTGAACCGCGCCGCAATGAAGCCCTCAGCGGGGAGTACCGCTCTTTGGTCATGAACAATCCGGTGGCAAACCGTGATGATATCTGGCGTAATCTGCTGGTGGACGGAAAAGTCAGTGCTGAAATCACCACCACCCTGCTGGCGGATGCCATCGCCGGTATTCAGCTCTATATTAACCGCACCATTGCCGGTGATGAGCCGGGTGCAGACAGTGACGCTCTTGAGCGTCAGTTCTTTAAAGACTGGGATGCCTGTAATAAACGCTACAGTACCTGGGCGGGTGTGTCTCAGTTAGTCTATTACCCTGAAAACTTCGTTGACCCGACCCTCCGTATCGGTCAGACCGGAATGATGAACACCATGCTGGAGCAGCTTTCACAAAGTGAACTCAGCAAAGATACGCTGGAAAACGGCTTCCGCCAGTACCTGACCGCCTTTGAGCAGGTCGCTAATCTGAAAGTGGTCAGCGGTTATCATGATACGGTTAATATTAATCAGGGTAACACCTGGTTTATCGGTACCAGCCAGACTGAGCCGAAAAAATATTACTGGCGTAAAGCGGATCACAGTAAATGTCAGAACGGCCGTTTTGCCGCCAATGCCTGGAGTGACTGGAAAGAAATTACCTGTGCGGTGAATCCGTACGGGGATATGGTGCGTCCGGTAATTTTCCATTCACGTCTTTATCTGTTATGGATTGAAAAACAAGTACAGAAAGATAACACCAGTAAAGATACGGCATCTTTTACTCTGAAGCTGACACATATTAAATATGACGGCAGTTGGGCTTCGCCGTTCAGTTATCATGTGACTGATGACTTCATAACCGGCGGAGAAAAAAATGGTCTGTACTGTGCCGCCAACCAGGAAGATAACTCACTGCTTATTGCCTGCTATAAAAAAATAACAGAAAATAACACAGTACCGGACGGAGTCTTCGGATTCAATATTCTTCCGGATATGAGCCAAGAAAAAGAAAAAGAAGACGATATAAAAAATATATTAAATAAAATTTCCTATCAATTAGATACAAAAACTACCGTCAGAGTAAATACCCTTCTGAGTAGTAAATTCGCTTACGAATTTACCCTGGGATCACAAGACGGAAATCGGACACTGAATCTTACCCTATCCCCTGGTGACTATTTCATCAGGAATGAAAATAATAAAAACACACTAATATTGAATCCTGATGCGTATATTACCATCGATCCCAATAAAACATTTGATTATATTCCCGAACCTGTGCGGAGAAGATTTATTAGTAAAGTCAGAATTACTGGTGCTACAATTTACAAACCGGAATCAATGGAAATAAAGCCTAACGGTGATAAAATGTCCGGCTCTATTAACAAGCTTGCCGTAGCTGGTATCAAGCCAAAAGAATCGGCAAGTGAGATGGCCCTTTCCATCTGTAATCTTACGCCGGAAGTTGATGTCATTATTCTGACAAGTAACACAACAAAACGGAGTTTCACTCTGGGTCTAAACGAAAAATCAGGGTCATGTTTTATATTTAATAGTACGCTTGAAAAAGAATTAGCGACGAATAGTGAAAACTATGCTATTTATACTGACGCACCAAATACAGGTACACTCCTCCTGGGCGCCATGAAAGCTCAGGCCAAACCTATCCATGAAAATAATATCGAAATTACGTTTAAACTCAAGGAAAGTGAATTAAAAAAAATAAACGGTCATGACGCCGGAATCACCCCTCCGGATTACCCGCTTAATTCAGAAAAAAGACTGAAATTCCCGTTTGGAGAACAGAAAATAGATCTTCCCGACAATACAGATGTTAATAATCTGGAGATCACAGTAACAGTTAGTTTCAAAAATACAGATGTTCTTGCAGCTACTGCCACTTATAAGTTGGTTATAAAGAATGCTGTTTTAGATTCAAGATCCATATCCCTGTACACCACGCCGGAGGGCGCTCAATATATGGAATGGGATGGTTACCGTACTCGGTTAAACACTCTCTTCACCCGCCAGTTAATTGAGCGTGCCAATAACGGAATTGACGCAATATTATCTCCTGAAACCCAGTATCTGCCTGAACCGAAACCGGGACAGGGCACCTATGTCATACTGACACTGAACCCGTATGACACGGCTATCCATGGCACTGACCGAGCATTTACGATTTATTACAGCAATGTTGCCACGGGTTCCGGCAAATTTTCTGTTTACAGTGGCTCACTCAGTATTGCCGGTAATACGGAAGTAAAATTATTTATTCCGCTGATTAAAAACGCCGCGAATCAGTCTGCTGATACGAAGTCGGATACTTTATATCTTAATGCGAAATACCAGACAGGAGCAACAAACCAGATCTGTCTGTACCGCACCGAGGCTGATAAAAATAATCCTGAAGGCTGGACATTGGATAAAAGCGTTAACAAGGGCACCTTCGCCGGCCTGGCTGAAGACGGGGTCTCCGGTTTATTACAATCCGGTGAACCGATGGATTTCAGCGGTGCCAATGCCCTCTATTTCTGGGAATTGTTCTATTACACCCCGATGATGGTAGCAACGCGTCTGTTGCAGGAGCAAAACTTTACCGAGGCTGACCACTGGTTAAGCTATATCTGGTGTCCTGCCACAAATGAAGCCGATGACTGGCGGGTACGTCCGCTGAAAGAAGACACGTCCTGGAACGCCGACCCGCTGGATTCGGTTGATCCCGATGCGGTCGCCCAGAATGATCCGATGCATTACAAAGTCAGCACCCTGATGAAATTACTGGATTTGCTGATTGCCCGTGGTGACAAAGCTTACCGCATACCGGAACGCGATACCCTCAATGAAGCGAAAATGTGGTATATGCAGGCTCTGGGGCTGCTCGGAGATAAACCTGTCAGCATTCTCAGCAATGGTTGGGAAAATCCGTCACTAAGTGATGCAGCAGATAAAACTAAGGAAAAACAGTTACATGACAAAATCAGTCGTATCCGCAGCGGCAACCTGCTGCCGGATGCCCGCACTGCCAATACCCTGACCGGATTGTTCCGGCCGCAGCAAAACGAAAAACTGCTCGGCTACTGGCAAACGCTGGAAATGCGCCTGTTTAATCTGCGCAATAATCTCTCCATTGATGGTCAGCCATTATCTTTGCCAATCTTTGCCGCACCGGCAGACCCCGCCGCACTGCTCAGTGCCGCCGCCGCAGCATCCGGAGGCAGCAAATCTTTACCGTCTGCTGACATCCCGGCAATGCGCTTCCCGCAGGCACTGGAAAGTGCCCGCTCGCTGACCGGGCAGCTGATGCAGTTCGGTTCCACCCTCCAGGGGCTGATTGAGCGCCGGGATGCGGAAGCGATGAGTGAACTGCTGCAAAACCAGGCCGGTGAACTGATACTCTCTTCCCTGCGGATGCAGGAACAGACTCTCACCGAACTGGATGCCGAGAAGAAAACACTGGAACAGAGCCGGGCCGGGGCACAATCCCGCGTTGACAGCTACCGCGTCCTGTATGATGAAAATGTCAGTGCGGAAGAAAAACGGACCATGGATCTGTATTTATCTTCTTCTGTACTGAGTACATCCGTTGACGCACTGAATATGGCTGCCGCCGTTGCCGATATGGCACCGAACATCTTCGGCGCGGCCACGGGGGGCAGCCGCTGGGGCGGTGTCCCGAACGCAATTGGTTCAGGTATGAGCCTGGCGGCGTCTGCCACCAAAACTACTGCCGATAACATCAGCCAGTCTGAAGCATGGCGCCGCCGTCGTCAGGAATGGGAAATCCAGAAAAATAATGCCGAATCTGAAGTAAAACAGATTGATGCACAACTGGAAGCCCTGGCTGTCCGCCGTACCGCAACAGAAATGCAGTACAAACATCTGGAGCTCCAGCAGGCACAGACTCAGACACAACTGGAGTTAATGCAGCGTCAATTCAGCAATAAAGCACTTTATAGCTGGCTGCACGGCCGTCTGGCATCCATCTATTACCGCTTCTACGACCTGACAGCAGCCCGCTGCATGATGGCGGAAAAAGCTTACGCATGGCAAACCAACGATACTGCAACCCGCTATATCAAGCCGGGCGCATGGCAGAGCAATAACGCCGGGCTGATGGCCGGGGAATCTTTGCTGCTGAACCTGGCAGAGATGGAACAGGCATGGCTGAAACGGGATAGTCGCTCACTGGAGGTCACCCGTACTGTTTCTCTGGCAGAAGTGTACCGTACTGACAATGTGACTCTGGCAGAGAAAATTGCTGACCTCCTGAAAGGTAGTGGCAGCGGGAATACACCAGCGTCAACCGGGCTTTCAATGACGGAGGATAAACAACTGCATGCCGCGTTCAACCTGCAAAAACTGGGTATTAAGGCAGACTATCCTGTCAGCCTGGGCAATACACGCCGTATCAAACAAATCAGTGTAACCTTACCGGCGCTGATTGGTCCGTATCAGGATATGCGTGCTATATTCAGTTACGGCGGCAGCTCGTTGCCGGCCGGCTGCAGAGCCATTGCTCTATCCCACGGTATTAATGATGACGGCCAGTTCCGGCTTGATTTCAATGACGGCTACTGGCTGCCGTTTGAAGGTATTCCGGTGGATGATGATAACAGCCTGACCCTGAGCTTCCCGGACGCAATCGGTGAGAAGCAGAAACCACTGCTGCTCAGCCTGACCGATATCATCATCCATATCCGTTACACCATTTGTTAACTTTTATCCTGACGACAAGCTGCGGGCATCCGATTGTCACCAATAAAAACAACCCGCAGTGATAAATAACAGCCGGTCATTCAGGCTGTTATTTTTCTGTGTACAAAAAAAATGCCGGTCAAATCATGACCGGCATACTTTATAGCGGGGGAGCAGGATAAATCAGGATTCACACATATCAATACTGAGCTCTGACGGCGGCAGGCCGATTTGCAGTATGACCGGCTCATAATCCGCTGTACCGCTCCAGTGGCGGGCAATTTTACGCGCCAGCAGGAACCCGGCTGCACCGCCGAGAATCCCCCCGGCGAGAACCGCAGACTGACTATCTGCCAGCGCCTGTACCAGACCCGCACCGGCAAATAATCCCAGAAGCGGCGTCAGATATACCAGCATCGCTGAACGCAGCAGACTGCCTTCCGGGATACCGACTTCCACTTTCTGACCGGTTACCAGCGGTTCGCTGACCGGAATTTCGAGCTGGTGCTCTGCTTCCGGTCCCAGTTTATTCAGCAGATAAGAGCCGCATGCTGCCCGGGCTTTACAACTTCCGCATCCGGCAGACGAGCCGTAACGCAGCACCGCGCGCCCGTTCTGCCAGCGCACCACGGTTGCCCACTCTTTGACCATATTAACCTCCGCTGAATGTCACACCATCTGCTATCTGCCGGGCAGTTGCCGGCGGCAGTTCGCCGAAGACGGTGATCTCATTATCACCTTTACGTATGGTGTACAGCGTACGCGAACCCTGACGCATTGTCTGTTGATTTTCTGGTGTCTTCACCGCTTTGGCGACATTCACTGAAAAAGAGAACAGACCGTCACTGAACATGACGGTTTCAACCCATTCCTGTTCGCCCACCTGACGGCGGTTACGGGTCATCTCTTTAAACCCGTTCGGGAGACGCATCACATCCCAGTCAAATTTGACCTTTTCCGGCTGCGGGATAGCCAGTACCGGCGGCATCGTGACAGACTGTATGGCTTTCAGCGCCTCAGTCACACTACCGTTATCCACGGAAGCGGACACCACACGGAACTGCTCAAGTGAGACATTATTCTGATCCAGCAGATCCACCTGCAATGGCAGGCCGGTTTCTTCATCCGCGACCACAATATAATTGTAACGTGAATTATCTTTCGAGGTGATACGCACCACCCGGCCCGGGTGATCACCGATATGAATCCGCCCGACATCAATAAAATTGTAATAGGCTTTCAGGGCATTGAAGTCTGCGAAAATAATCGACGGCAGATAATCAACAATGTGATTACCACTCAGGCTGAATGAATCCAGCCCCGGCTCATAATAGCTGATTTCCTGACCACGCTGGACGATTTCCCGCCGGGAGCTGTCCATCTGCATAATCTGCGCGACAGGCTGACCATCCATAACCGCATAGCGGTAACGGACAGGTGTGATACCTTTCGGGGAAATGGTAATAAAAGAGAGTTCATAACTGAGAGTGCGGGAAGCGTTACCCATATTCTGCAGCAACGCCTCAGCACTTTGTTGTGCTGAGGCGGGTGCTGCGAGTAACAGGCTGCCCGTCAGAAAAGCAACGGATAACCAGATTCGTTTCATTACTACTGCTGTGGTTGTGAAGACACGCGACCCTGTTCCGGGGTGGCTGTCTGTTTAACTTCAGGCTGACCATCCGTGTGTACACGGCGATCCAGTTCATACTGCTGGAAAATCGCATTCAGGCGCGCACCGCGTTCCTGATCAAAGCGGGTCTGCGGGGCAAGACCGGCACCATTTTTCAGATCCAGACTGACAGGAGATGCACTACCCATAAACGGTACGGTATTAAATGCGGACGCATCACCGTTTACCACGCTCTCAGTGCCGTCCGTATTATAGTGCTGAACACCGACAATCACGGCCAGTGACACACAGGCTGCCATACCGACCTGAGTCAGCTGACTTGCCCACGGACGCAGTTTTGCCACAAATCCGTAATCACGCCATGTTTTCGGTTCAGGCTGGGACTCAGGGACCGCCTGAGGTGCGATATAAACCGGCTCCTGCGCCAGTGCTTCAGCTACCCGTGACGCAATATCAAAATGCATGACGTCCGGCAGGTCGCCGCGCATCGTATCACGGATAAGATGATAACCGGCCCACTCTGCCTGCAGATCTGCATCCTGTGTCAGTGCGGTAACCAGTTCACTGTCAAGAGTTTCTCCGTCCATCAGTGCGGAAAGTGTCTCTTTTTGCATGCCTACGTTCCCTTCAGTGTGATTTAAGTGCTCACTGATTTTGTATCAGTGGCTGAACTTTATTATCGATGGCTTCACGTGCGCGGAAGATACGGGAACGAACCGTACCGACCGGGCAGTCCATAATCTCAGCTATTTCTTCATAGCTCAGACCATCGAGCTCACGCAATGTAATCGCCGTTTTCAAATCCTCGGGTAAGGAATCGATCGTGCGGAAAACCACCGCTCTTAATTCTTCAGACAACATTAAGTTCTCAGGGTTCGAAATTTCTTTTAACGCCCCTGAGGATTCAAAATTCTCAGCATCCCCGGCATCCACATCACTGGATGGCGGACGGCGCCCCTGAGCAACCAGGTAATTCTTTGCTGTATTGACCGCAATACGGTACAGCCAGGTATAAAATGCACTGTCACCGCGAAACGACCCGACTGCGCGGTAAGCCTTGATAAAGGATTCCTGCGCCACATCCGGAACATCACTCTGCGGAACATAGCGGGATACCAGGCTCGCCACTTTGTGCTGATAACGAACCACCAGCATATTAAAGGCTTTCTGATCCCCTTTCTGTACCCGATCAACCAGCATTTGATCCGTTAACTGCTCGCTCATTCGCAGTGTTATCTCCCGAAGCTCAGCTTCACCATTCTCTTTCCTGTTTCGCTTCACTTCATGATGAGCAAGCGATACTTTGAGTCAGCTAAAATAGCGAAGTTCATTTTTCTTTTAAAAAAATTACAAAAAAGGATCCTTTTTGTGATCCTTATTACACATTTTGCGGATAATTCCTGCGTAATTACACGCAGACCATTTTTCCGGCGATTAACGTTACAGATTACCACGTTTTTACCGGCAATCCCTCTGATAATCACGGAAAATTGCCTCAGGACAGTGTAAAAATCCTGTAAAATCTGCTTTTGACTGAAAAAACACCGTCATAACCATGACCATGGCACGATTCAGTATTTCAGATAAAAACCGGTAATAAATGATTTAAAATCAGCACTGTAATTTCCCTCCTCCGTTTTAATACTCATTGCTCTGTGCTGCGCACTGCACGGACGGCGGGATAACGCGATTAATATCCGGTGAAAAGGGGTATCCGGTTTATCTGATACCGCAATCTGTGTATGCAGAAACCAGTTCTGCTCACCGGCGGCAACGATAAAATCCTGCCCGGTGGTGTACGGCAGCACCACACAAAGCAAACCATCCGGCGTGATAAGCTGTGCCGCATGTTGCAGCAACTGAGGGTGATCCAGTGACGTGGTATAGCGGGCGGTTTCCCGGGCACTGTCACGGCAGGCAACCGCCGGGGCGAAATACGGCGGATTGCTGACAATAAGATCATAACGCCCCTCCGGGCCGGTACGGATAAACTCACCGATATCCTGATGAAACACGCGCATCCGCGCTTCCCACGGTGATGCCAGGAAGTTCTCCGCGGCCTGAGCCGCGGCGTCAGCATCGATATCCACCGCATCAATCCGCGTATCCGGCTGCGAACGCTGTGCCAGCATCAGCGCCACCAGCCCGCTGCCGGTACCGATATCCAGAATATGGCGGGCGTTTTCGCACGGTGCCCAGCCGCCGAGCAGCACCCCGTCGGTTCCGACTTTCATGGCGCAGCGGTCGTGGGCCACAAAAAATTGTTTGCAGGCAAAACCACGTCGGCGGGCGGGCTGTTTTTCGTTTGTCATCATCACTGAACTGTTTGTCTGTTAAAATAAATAAATCCCGGCGACAGGATACGGACTTCTGCCCGCAGAAGAAAGTCCCGCACACCGGCAACTATTTTTGATGAAGATCCTGTCCAAGCCGTTTATAATCAGCGGTCCAAACAGAGGTATATAATGACTGCAACTACTTTTTCTGAACTCGAACTGAACGATGAACTGCTCCGTGCACTGGATGCCAAGGGCTATGAGCGCCCGACCGTCATCCAGGAAGCCACTATTCCGGCCGCTCTGGATAATCGTGATATTCTGGGTTCAGCCCCGACCGGCACCGGCAAAACTGCCGCTTATCTGCTGCCGGCCATTCAGCACCTGTCCGACTTCCCGCGTAAAAAATCCGGGCCGCCGCGCGTGCTTATCCTGACCCCGACCCGCGAACTGGCCATGCAGGTGGCTGATCAGGCCAGAGAATTCTGTCAGTTCACCCATCACGATGTTGCCACTATCACCGGCGGTGTGGCCTATATGAACCACGCCGAAGTGTTCAGTGAGAACCAGGACATCGTTGTCGCCACCACCGGGCGTCTGCTGCAATATATAAAAGAAGAAAACTTTGACTGCCGTGCGGTTGAGATCCTGATCCTCGACGAAGCTGACCGCATGCTGGACATGGGCTTTGCCAACGATATCGAAACCATCGCCGGTGAAACCCGCTGGCGGACGCAAACTATGCTGTTCTCCGCCACACTCGAAGGACAGGCCATCCGCGACTTCGCCAAACGGATTCTCAAAGAGCCTGTTGAGATCGAAGCCGATCCGTCACGCCGTGAACGGAAGAAAATCCAGCAATTCTATCTGCGTGCCGATGACCTGGAGCACAAAAAAGCGCTGCTGGCGCATCTGCTGAAACAGCCTGATGTCACCAAAACCGTGGTATTTGTCCGTAAACGTGAGCGCGTGCGCGAACTGTCTGACTGGCTGCGCACACAGGATATCGTTTCCTGCTATCTCGAAGGCGAAATGGTACAGGCGAAACGCAATGAAGCCATCAGCCGTATGACCGACGGCCGTGCCACTGTGCTTATCGCAACCGATGTGGCCTCCCGCGGGATCGACATCGAAGATATCAGCCATGTCTTTAACTTTGATCTGCCGCGCACTGCGGATGTCTACCTGCACCGTATCGGACGTACCGCCCGTGCCGGACGCAAAGGGGTGGCCATTTCACTTGTCGAATCCCATGACCAGCCGCTGCTCGGCAAAATTATCCGCTATATTGAAGAACCGATCAAAATGCGGGTAATCGATGAGTTACGGCCGAAAACCCGTGCGCCATCGGAGAAAGCGACGCACAAGCCGTCGAAGAAAGTACTCGCCAAGCGCAAAGAGCAAAAAGCCGCTGAGACTGAGAAGAAGAAAAAAACCAAAATCCGCCACCGCGTCAGTAAAAATATCGGAAAACGACGCAAGCCAGGCGCAGAACACGCGGAACAGACTCCTGCGGCCGGCGAACCACAGGAATAAACGGAACTCCTTCTCTCTGATAAAAGAAAACGGACTGTCACAGTCCGTTTTTTTATGCTTACTCCCGGGTCTCATCCATCTGTTCCATCGCAGTAACCACCTGCGACAGGGTGTGTGCTTTCACACCGAGAACCAGCTTCTGCAATGCGGAATGTGCATGCTGCGGCGGATAATAATCCAGCGCTATCCGCTGCCCGAGCGCCTGCGGAAGATCAAGCCCATCCTGAATATGAGTGAGCCAGTCATGCTCCAGCACATAATGGCGGATAAGTTCATCCCCGCGCTCCCGCGCGGTCAGCAGAGACACCCCCTCTTCCGCCAGCGTATTCTCCGCCAGTCCCGCCGCATTAAAGATAACCGCCGGTTGCTGAAGCACCACGGCACAAAATGAGGCCAGCCCGCCCCCGAGAGAGTGCCCGACAAATAACCACGGACACACCGACTGCGACAACAGATGTGCCGCCAGCGATACCGCCTCCTGATATTGTCTTGCCGGTAATCCGCGGCCCTGGCGGATGTTAGTCATCATATCTGACATATCATTACTGCCCGCAAACGCCAGAATACCGGTATTGCGGTAATGATAAATCATACTTTGCAGACCGGACGGGCTGCTTAACTGATCTTCCGTCAGCGAGAGAGAGGCCAGTGTCTGAGTATCAGAACGGCAGACTTCGCCGAGATCACGCTGACCGGGCCGGTAACTGTCAGAGCACAGCCGCGCCAGTGTAATATCATCGGGGAAACCATCCTGCCGGTGTCCGGCGGATGCAGACAGCAATAAATCTGCTGCGGTGACCTGCTGCCGCTGCAAAAGCGCCTGACAATGCGGCGTGGATGAGAAAGCCAGTAACTGCGAAAAATAGTGTTCGATCAACATAAGTACGCCTCCGTGGACACTGAAGGCTTCACTTAACGCTATTATCTGACCAGCAACAATATCATTTTTTATCAGTAAGTTACCGGCATCCCTATCCGTCAGACATAAAAAAACCACGCCGGAGCGTGGTTTTCGGAACAAGGACTGTTGCCGGGACGATTACAGGCTGGCAGTAAAAGTACGGGCAATAACGTCGCGCTGCTGTTCAGGAGTCAGTGAGTTGAAACGCACTGCATAACCGGAAACACGGATAGTTAACTGCGGATATTTTTCCGGATGGTTAACAGCATCTTCCAGAGTTTCACGACGCAGAACGTTCACGTTCAGGTGCTGACCACCTTCAACACGGACGGTAGGCTGAACCTGTAAATTCACTTCACGGTACTCGAAAGGACCTAATGCGGAACGGGAAACAACATCACCGTCTGCATATTGTTCTTTTGCACAGATGCAGCGTACTTCGTCTTTGCTGTCATCCAGCAGCCAGAAAGAGTTAACCAGTGCAGCGTTGTCAGATTTAGTAATTTGAATACCAGTAACCATGATGACCTCCGGGTGATTCGTTATCAATTTATTGATTGCCATTTAACTTGGAACATTGGTCTAACCAATGTCTCTGTATCTTATATACCAAGAATACAGGGTCGATTCTTTGATATATATCAATAAAAATCATATCAATTTTTAGCCACTCCGATAAAAGCCTGTTTTAAATCAAAATTTCATTTTTGCTGTTTTCAGGTTTTTTTGTAAAAAATCAGTCATTTTCTCCCTGCCGCCGCTGTTATCAGAACCGGGCCCGCAAAAAAATTCCTTCCTGTTTCCTAACAGCGGATAAGTCAGGTAAGCTGACGGCAACTCTTGTAATAAATGAAGGATAACGACACGATGTCTGCATCTCTGACCTGGCATGATGTCATCGGCCATGAAAAAACCCAGCCCTATTTCATTGAAACTCTTCGTGCTGTTGCCCACGAACGAGAAATTGGTAAGACCATTTACCCACCACAAAAAGATGTCTTCAATGCATTCCGCTATACTGAGCTGTCTGATGTACGGGTGGTGATTCTGGGACAGGATCCGTACCACGGACCAAATCAGGCACACGGCCTCTCTTTCTCTGTCCTGCCGGGCATTCAGCCGCCGCCGTCGCTCGTCAATATGTATAAGGAACTGGAAGCAGACATACCCGGATTTACACGGCCGGACCACGGCTGTCTCGTCAGCTGGGCGCAACAGGGGGTGTTACTGCTGAATACCGTGCTGACTGTTGAACGCGGCCAGGCGCACTCCCATGCCAAACTTGGCTGGGAAACTTTTACCGATAATGTGATTGCAGCCGTGAACACCCACTGCGACGGTGTGATTTTCCTGCTCTGGGGCGCACATGCCCAGCGGAAAGGTCAGTACATTGATCAGCAAAAGCATGTGATACTGAAAGCACCGCATCCGTCCCCGCTGTCTGCTCACCGCGGCTTCCTGGGCTGCCGTCACTTTTCAAAAACCAATGCGATACTGACAGAGCGCGGGCAGTCTCCTGTCGACTGGCAGCCGGTGATCCCGGCAGAACTTCAGCCCGGCGCATAATACGGTACAAAATGCAGGTACAAAAATGCCGCCCTTGCGGCGGCATGTGATTACTGACAAAACAGGATAAAAATCCTTATTTGGAGACCATCACCATTGCCGGACGTAACAGACGGCCGTTTAAGGTGTAGCCTTTCTGCATCACAGTCACCACATGATTGGATTCATGATCAGCAGCATCCACCATACTGATGGCCTGGTGCACATCCGGGTTGAATGGCACTTTTGTCTCTTCAACCACTTCAATACCAAATTTTTTCACCGCATCCAGGAAGGATTTCAGTGTCAGTTCCAGCCCTTCCAGCATATTTTTCTGTGCTTCATCTTCCGGATTAACCGCACTCAGTGCGCGCTCCAGGTTATCAATCACAGGTAATAATTCATTAGAAAAACGTTCTAATGCAAACTTATGGGCTTTTTCAACATCCTGTTCCATACGGCGGCGGTTGTTTTCAATCTCCGCTTTGGCGCGCAGCATGGCTTCACGTTCCGTTTTACGGGACTCTTCCAGTTCATGCTCCAGCTCCGCGATACGGATCTGTGCCGCTGCGGCGGCATCCGCCTGCTCCGCTTCCGGCTGTTCCGCCGCTGTGTTCAGGGTCTCCGCTGCATCTGCAACAGGCTCTTCGTGCGTTTTTTGTTCGTGACTACTCATAAAATCTCCGCGTATTTCGCAATAATCCTGATTCTTGTTTATTATGGGGATCAAACTCAGAGATTCAAGGGATTGGCGATTAAGTGAGGCTAAAACGCACATGCTGACGGACAATACCGTAAAAAATAAATCGTTCCGCTGTATCGGAATTGTCGGCCATCCGCGCCATCCTGAAGCGCTGGCAACACACGAACAACTTTATCACTGGTTGCTGAAAAAGGGCCTGCGCGTGATTGTGGAAAGTGATGTTGCCGCCGAAATGCGGCTGACCGATGCAGTCACCGGCACTCTGCCGGATATCGGGCAGCAGGCCGATCTGGTCATTGTAATCGGCGGCGACGGCAATATGCTGGGGGCCGCCCGTGTCCTCTCCCGCTATGGTGCGGATGTGATCGGCGTGAACCGGGGTAATCTCGGTTTCCTGACCGATCTCGCACCGGACAATGCGCTTCAGCAGCTTGATCGCGTACTCACTGGAGAATATCACGTCGAAAAACGGTTTCTGCTGGATGCCGGAGTGCTCAGCCCCAACGGCAAACTGCGCCGCAGCACCGCGCTCAACGAAGTGGTACTGCACCCGGGAAAAGTCGCCCATATGATAGATTTTGAAGTCTATATTGATGAGCGCTTTGCATTCTCCCAGCGTTCCGACGGCCTGATCATCACCACACCGACCGGCTCCACCGCCTACTCACTTTCAGCAGGCGGACCGATTCTGACACCGAATCTGGATGCTATCGCCCTTGTGCCGATGTTCCCGCACACCCTCTCCTCTCGGCCGCTGGTGATCAGCAGCCACAGTACCATTACCCTGAAATTCCCGCAGACCAATATTGATTATGAGGTCAGCTGTGACAGCCAGATAGCCTTGCCGATACAGGAAGGGGATGTGGTCAGAATCAAACGCAGCAGTAAAACGCTCGATCTCATACACCCGGTTGACTATAACTATTTCAATACGTTAAGCACAAAACTCGGCTGGTCTAAAAAAATGTTCTGATTTTTTTCATTCCGCCTCTTTACCGGATGCAAATCCTGATTATACTGTATGTAAAAACAGGCATGTGTATATCCACAGGAGAGGCGGCATGTTAACCCAGCTCACCATCAGTCAGTTTGCCATTGTCCGCGAGTTAGAAATCGACTTCCGCGCCGGTATGTCTGCTATTACCGGCGAAACCGGTGCCGGTAAATCCATTGCGATTGATGCACTGGGCTTATGTCTCGGTAACCGTGCCGATGCCAATATGGTGCGCCCCGGCGCCAACCGCGCTGATATCTGCGCCCGCTTCTCCCTGAAAGATACTCCGGCTGCCCGCCTCTGGCTGGAAGAACATCAGCTGGACGATAATCAGGAGTGCCTGTTACGCCGCACCATTAACAGCGATGGCCGCTCACGGGGTTTTATCAACGGTACTGCCGTACCGCTGTCGCAACTGCGTGAACTCGGCACACGGCTGATCCAGATCCACGGTCAGCATGCCCATCAGCATCTGCTGGACAGCAGCCACCAGAAAATCCTGCTGGATACTTATGCCAATCAGGGCTTACTGCTCGGTGAAATGAAAAAAGCCTGGCAGCAGTGGCACAATGCCTGCCAGGCACTGGCGCTCTGTCAGCAACAGGCGCTGGAGCGGGAAGCCCGTCAGCAACTGGTTGATTACCATCTGAAAGAACTCGGTGAATTTGAACCCCGTGAAGGAGAATATCCGGAAATTGATGCCGAATATAAGCGCCTTGCAAACTCAGGTCAGTTCCTGAGTCTGAGCCAGAGCACATTAAACATTCTCAGTGAAAATGATGAGAACAACATTATCAGTATGCTCAATCATGCCCGCCATGAGCTCAGCGAACTGATTTCACTGGATGAAAGCCTGTCTCCGTTACTGACCATGCTGGAAGACGCCGCTATTCAGGTGGATGAAGCCAGCAATGAACTGCGTCACTACAGTAACCGGGTGGATCTGGACCCGAACCGGCTCTATGAACTGGAACAACGCATCTCCCGTTACATCAGTCTCAGCCGCAAACATCACACCACGCCGGAAGAGTTATATATCCTGTATGCTCAGTTGCAGGAAGAGCAGCAAATGCAGCAGGAAAGTGAACAGCACAGTGAAGAACTGAGCCGCGAAGCGGAACAATATTATCAGCAGGCACTGACGATCGCACAGCAACTGCACATGGTCAGAGAACACTATGCCGCAGAACTGAGTGAACTTATCACACAAAGCATGCACCATTTATCCATGCCGCACGGCCGTTTTACCGCAGATGTCATTTTTACTCCGGAACAGCTGAGTATGGACGGTGCCAGCAAAGTTGAATTTAACGTCACCACCAACCCGGGACAGCCTCATCAGGCACTGGCAAAAGTGGCCTCCGGCGGGGAATTATCCCGTATTGCACTGGCAATTCAGGTGATCACCGCGAAAAAAACCGATACACCGGCGCTGATTTTCGATGAAGTCGACGTGGGGATCAGCGGTCCGACTGCCGCCATCGTAGGAAAACTGCTGCGTGAACTGGGTGAATCCACTCAGGTTATGTGTGTGACTCACCTGCCGCAGGTTGCGGGCTGCGGACATCAGCACTATTTTGTCAGCAAACACACCAACGGCACGGAAACCGAAACCGCCATGCAACTGCTGGATAAAAAAGCGCGGGTACAGGAACTGGCCCGGTTACTTGCCGGTACTTCAGTTACCAAAAATACCCTCGCCAGCGCAAAAGAATTGCTGGCAGCATGACAAACAAGCTGATTTCATCTAACTTTTATGCGATCCTGCGGTCATAGAAAAATGTAAAGGTTTTCAATTTGATTATTGTCGATTATCATCGTCACAAAGAATCCTAAAGGAATGAAATCACCATGCGTTGTAAATTGCTGATTGCCGCAACGACATCTTTGTTGCTGTTAACTGCCGGATGTTCCACCCTAGAGCGTGTTGTTTACCGCCCGGATATCAACCAGGGTAACTACCTGACACCGGCAGATGTGGCGAAGATCCAGAAAGGGATGACCCAACAGCAAGTCGCCTACACACTCGGTACCCCGATGTTGCGTGACCCGTTCGGAACACAGACCTGGTACTATGTCTTCCGCCGTGAGCCGGGCCATGAGCCGGTTAAACAGGAAACCCTGACGCTGGTCTTTGACTCTGCCGGTACACTGAGTCAAATCACGAACACCAATTACAAACCGGACGGCGGTGACGAAACAGCAAGTGAAATCGCCAGCGAGACTGTCACTGACTGATTGTCAGCAGTCGCGCTGAAACAACGTGTGGTAAGTAACAAAAAACCCGCCGGGACACATCGTGGATCTGCGGGTTTTGTTTATTTCAGCTATCCCGGTTTACTGTTGTATCATCCCCTGCGGCACACAACCCATTCATTGAATTTATAACGAATAATTATTCATAACCATGATTTATCACTCTCCGCAATTATCCGTATCCGACCCTGATATTTATAATGATACTCAAACATTACTTTGCTTATATTTCCGTAAATTAGCGGCAAATAGCGTGTCATTCAGGATAGCCACATTAAAAAAATGGATATAAATCATTAGTATAATTAACTTTTCAGAAATATCTCACTGACCGATAGTATCGTGCTAGTATTCACGATTATTTCATTTTCACGCATGTTTAATAAGTAAGGTTAATGGCATGTCTAATCGCTTAAAGCTACAGGACGGAAAAACGCTGACTCTTGCATCTTTGGGTGGTGCGCTGGAATTTTACGACTTTATCGTATTTCTCACCTTCGCTCCCTTTTTGCAGACACTTTTCTTTCCGAGTGACTCACCGCTGCTTTCGAGCATCATGACCTATCTGACCTACGCGGTCGCTTATTTTGTCCGCCCGCTCAGCGGCGTGGTAATGGCTCACTTCGGCGACCTGATCGGCCGCAAAAAAATGTTTATGCTCTCCCTATTCCTGATGGCTATCCCGACTCTGCTGATCGGCCTGCTGCCGACCTATGAGCAGATTGGCTATGCCGCACCGGTATTACTGCTGATTATGCGTCTGTTGCAGGGGATCGCATTAGGCGGGGAAGTTCCCAGCGCCCACGTCTTTGTCACCGAGCATGTCCCGCAAAACCGTCTCGGTCTGGCGAACAGTATGATTGCCAGCGGTCTGACATTCGGTGTGGTGATCGGCCACTTCGCGGCCTACCTGATTTACACCAACTTCAGCCATGATCAGATCTTAAGTTTCGCATGGCGCTATCCGTTTATCTGCGGTGGTGTTTTAGGTCTGATTGCCGTGTATTTACGGCGTTACCTGCGCGAAACGCCGGTATTCCTGGAAATGAAAAAGCGTAAAGAACTGATTGATATGCCAATCAAAGAGGTGCTGAAAAGCTATAAACCGGCAACCATGATCTCCATTCTTGCCACGTGGCTGCTGACCACCGGTGTGGTTCTGGTCGTTCTGGCGCCGAACCTGATGAAATCCGATATCTTTAAAATCGACCCGGAATTTGTCAGTAAAATCGCGATCCTCGCCACCGTGATGAATATGGTCGGCAGTATTATCGCAGGGATTGTGTCCGACAAACTCGGCATCCGCAAAACCGTGGTGATATACAGCATCCTGCTCGCCGCCACCAGCTACGCCTTCTTTAATTCCCTGGGCAGCGGTGACCACACCACTATCGGCTTCTTATATTCCCTGGCCGCCCTGTTCCTGGGTCTGGTTGCCTGTGTACCGATTATTATTATCAAGCTGTTCCCGGCCAATATCCGCTTAAGCGGCATCGGGTTCTCTTATAACATCGGTAATGCCCTGTTCGCCGGACTGACCACCTTCACCGTCCCGGTCATCGCCGAACACGTTAACCCGATGTTTATCGCTTATTATATTCTGTTCCTCTGCGCCCTCGGACTGTTCATCAGTTTCTGCCTCGGCAGAAAATCCATGAAGTTTTATGTCTGACAGCTATATCTGATAACAAAATGCAGCAATAAAAATACGGGGAATCTTCCCCGTTTTTTTATATCTCTGCATATCGTTTTACCGTCAAATTCTGAAATGTAACGATATACCCATCCCCTGTAGTACCACTTTTCATCTTAATTATTCTCTCAGATATAGTGTCTTGCCTTTCCCCAAAAAGAATGGAACGATAACTGTAAGTGAATATTCTCTCTGATTAAGGATAAACAGTGACACAATCACCGGCTGTTGCAGAAAATACCGCAGCGCTAATCGCATCCTGCTTATTAAAATATCGTCTTAAATCGGCAGTAGTAGATTATTCAGAAGGATCGATGTTTACACTCTTTCAGCTTGCACCTTCCCCCGGGATACGCAGTTCACAAATTTCCGCCCTCATTCCTGAATTATGCCGCTCTCTGAATGTAACCGAAATCCGGTTGATTGATTTTATCCCCGGAACACCGTATATAGGATTGCTTGTAAAAAATAAGTTCCGGAAAATCGTCTCCTTCAGCCACTGTTTCAATAAATGGAAAGAAAATATATCGCTGCCGCAACTTTCGGTGATGGCGGGAGAAAATATAACCGGAGAGCCTGTCAGTCTGGATTTAACACAATTACCGCACCTGTTGATCGCCGGAACAACCGGTTCGGGCAAATCCATGCTGATGCATTCCCTGATACTGAGTCTGCTGTACCGGACATCTCCTGCGAATGTCCGGCTGGTACTCTGTGATGCTCACCACCCTGAACTCAGTCTTTACCATGATACACCGCATTTACTTTTTCCTGTTCTGTCTGACAGCACTAAAATAACCGAAGCTCTGCATTTTCTGACCACAGAAGCAGAAATACGACGCAAACACTTCTCTGCAATAAATGCCCCTGACCTCCGGCGTTATAATGAAAAAGTCGCACTGGCAGAATCATTCGGAAGACCCATTCCGGATCCATTTGCGCGGCCGGAAGACTATACGACTGAACATCCCTGTTTGGGCCATAAACCCGCCATTGTGATTTGTATCGAAAATGCCGTTCAGTTGATTAATGATCACAGCAATATTGAAGATTTAATATTGCCTCTGCTGCAACAGGGAGGAATGACCGGTATTCATTTATTGCTCACAACACGCAGTCCGCTGCCGACAAAAATAAACCAGCAACTTAAATTTTATATCCCTGCCCGCATTGCAATGACAGTGACTTCCAAAGCAGACTCTCATTTTATTATCGGGCAATATGGCGCTGAAATATTATCCGGAAATGGTGATATGTTGCTTATCACCGCTGATTCCGCAGAGCCTCAGCGCATTCAGGGAGCGCATATCAGCGACAGTGATATACATAATGCCGTTGATTACTGCAAAAAATGGGGGAATGTCAGTTATATTAATACCGGAAGGACAGTTGTACCGGGCGATGATGATTTAGATCCCCTGTTTGACCTCGCTGTTCAGTTTGTCGCGGAAAAACAACAGATTTCGATATCTGCCATTCAGCGGGAATTCCGCATTGGTTACAATCGTGCAGCCAGAATCGTTGAGGAAATGGAAGAGTCGGGAATCCTCAGCGAACCATTTTCAAATGGATAGGCGAGAGGTTTTAGTTCCGGGGATTTTGTGATTATATCATTTTTCAAACAGGATAATGTGAGCTTGTGATATGAATAAAAATCTTTATCACTTGATTGTTGAGTTTCAAAATAATGTCCGGGCTGCTTTAAAGCTCATGTATCGGTCAGGCATTAAAATGCCGTCAAGTCGCTGTGAATGGATTCAATATAGTATACCTGATTCTGGTGAGTTAGATGGTGGCATTAAATATTATAAACATGGCGCCGGATGCCTCGTAAAACTAAATTCAGGGCATATAGATTTTGATTTTGGGGAGCGGGGAGAAGCAGGCGGTTTTAATTCCTGGTGGTTAACCTGCTTTGCGGGAAAAAATATAGCAGCTTACGGTTTCATAAATTATGATGATATTGCTGAGCATCTGAACAAAGCGTTAAGTGACGGAGAACTGATTTGCCCGGATCATGATCTTTGCTATATTGCTAACGTTCCATATACCTACGCTACAGACATAGACTGCAGAGAGCCGGGGGATATGCTTCCATGCCGTAATCACGACCGCATACTCACACTTCAGGTTCATTACTTCGAAACAGCTGAACTCATGTTTAAAAATTACAATAAACTCAATCAGAAAATGAAAAAAAAGGTCCATCTGAGCCAGCAGGAAAAATCTGATACAAGAATTTATCTTTCTGCATGGTTAGGTTTTTTAGGTGTAGTCTGCGAGGGGTTTCGAAAATTAAATATACGAGTCTTACTTGATAATAATCGCCCTTCCAGCTTTAAAAATTTATTACCAATTTCGGATAGCATCGGAAAGTTGATGAAAGAAAACTCGGATCCACTCCGTATATTCAGAAATAATATTTTCCATCTCAGGGAAGATACTAAATTTGCTTACCATTTTTTTAATCCGGAAGTTGAACGTCTTTCATGGGCATGTGAGTTACATTTTCTGCTTACAAAATTTTTCTCTCAGTACAGAGTCTGTTGTGAAGTACATTATGTATTTAATGGGCGAAAAGGTGAAAGCGATTTGATAAAGAAAAAAGCAATGCGCCGTAAAAAAAACACCTCTGAAAATTGACAGTTTATACCAATGAATTACACTATTTACTTTACCTTAAACCTTATTCTCCTTTCGTTTTAATCAAAATTCCATTATATGTACACACATTATAGTATTTTTTCTCCGGCAATAAATGACTGTTCAGTGATAGCTGTTTTACTAAGTACCTGTCAGATACCATTTTTGGTGTATCTTCTAAAGCCATATAGAGATAAGATAAATAAAAATTATTGTATCGTAAGGTTATAACGTGATGTGGACAGTATATATATCAGATAAACCTCATTCGAAAATTAATTTTCCGATTGGTATGAATCAAGGCGTTTGGGGAGTAAAGGAGGTAAAGAAAGGTACTGTTCAGAATATAAAAAAAAATGATCTGGTTGCCTTTGTCTACTCTATTTCCTGGCTAAAAGCAGAGGGAGCCGCCCCTTCAGGCTTCTCCCGTGTGGGTAAAGAACAGCTGCAAAATTTCCGCGGATTGGTGAAAAAAATCATAATTGGTCAGGTAACAAGAGCCTATTATACTGCTTTTACGAAAGTTTGGCCTGACGATGAGATTTATCCGCATCGCTTCGACTTCAAAATTATTCAGGATTATGGTGAAGATATCTACTTTGGTACAGAGTTTTTCAATGAAGCATTCGTTGAAGCTGTACGTTATTCTGCCTGTACACAGGGTTCGGTTACTCAGGCTGACACGATAACACTATTGGCAGACATTAACCGTGATGTGGATGAGCAAGCTGATGAAACGTCATCTGCTGTCGTCTCCGGTTATGAAGGTAAGCCCATCATGAGGTTACACCAGTCACGGGAAAGAGATCCCAAAATCATTAAGCAGAAGAAAGAACAAGTACTTAAGGAAACAGGTAAACTTAAGTGTGAAATCTGCTCAATGGATTTTGAAGAAACATACGGAATCCTCGGCCACGGTTTTGCTGAATGTCATCACAAAAGCCCCCTGGCTCTTCGGGACAAAAACGAAGAAACAGATCTTTGTGATCTGGCAATTGTCTGTCCGAATTGCCATCGGATGCTTCACAGAAAACGTCCATGGCTGACACTTGATGATCTGAAGGCAATTTATGAAAATCAAAAGTCTTGAAGACCTGCAAAAGAGACTGGCTGACTTTGCCGGGGCCAGAAACTGGGATCAATTCCATTCACCAAAGAATCTTTCAATAGCTTTATCTGTTGAAGCCAGCGAATTACTCGAAATATTCCAGTGGCTGACTGAGGAAGAGAGTAAGAATCTCAACTCTGAACAGTTAACAGAGACCGAACAAGAAGTAGCTGATGTTTTGTTATACCTCCTGCAACTTTCGGATAAATTAAACATCAACATCCTCGAAGCTGCTTATAAAAAACTCGAAGCTAACGATAAAAAATACCCTGCTGAAGCCTGTTTTGGTTCTGCAAAGAAGTACACTAAACTTTAGCACCTGAAACCGGGCTTCAGCACAACGCAACTGTGGTGCTGGCTGGTATTGAATATTCTTCTGAAAGTGCCGGGGCTATTCCCCTGACAAAAATCGCTTAGCGATGATAATTTTTAAGGTACAGCTGTATTTTGACACTAAAACTCCCGATAACCGGTTACCGGCTATCAGGGGTCACTTCATTCACGGCGTTTTTTATTGGAAGCGGAGCTAAATTGCTCCGCTTTGCAGCCTTTAACTAAAATCAAAATGCAGGCGCAATTTTTTACAATGCAAACAGCGGAATAAATATCCCTGAGCATCGCTATCCTTATGTAACAGCCCGGATAACTCTTCAACAGAAAAACCATATTCCTGAATATCATCTTCCAGAGAAACAAATTCATCCAGCCGGTCTTTTATATCATCCCAGCAAACATACCCGATAAATTCGCAGGGTTCATTACAGTGTGCCAACCACACTTCCTGCTGCCATCCGCGGTAACCGGGTGTACGCTTAACCAATTCATCCAGCATTTCATCCGGATACGGGTTGATGGTATGTGAAAATTCACCATCGTCATCATATTCACAGTCAATTCCTTCCACGCTGGCGCTATCCTGGAATTCACCCTCAAATTTCAGGCTGGCAGAACCATCCGCAATACACCACGGGCACAAAGCATCAATATCAGCGACAGAATAAAACGGGCTTTCATAATAAATATCAGTAGCTTGCTGACAGCAATCACACTTAACTGTTTTATCTTCTGAAAAAGCACCGGTTCCAAGCGGATCGGGATGATATTTAAAAACAGGTAATTTTCGGTTATTTGGTGTCATGGGGAATCCTGTTCAGAAGGAAATGAAACCATTGTAATCATTCCGGAGGCCATCCGCCATTGTCCACTTCCCCTTATCTGAAACAGCCCTGATCAGAACCAACACAGCAAGCTAAAGAATAAAGTGACCAAATAATATGTAGTGGACGATAAGTGGACATCAGAAAAGACAAAGGGGCTACGCTTTCGCGTAACCCCTTGTTTTATTTGGTGGAGCTGGCGGGAGTTGAACCCGCGTCCGAAATTTCTACACCTTCGGTACTACATGCTTAGTCTGGTCTTTACATTCGCTTGCCAGCTGCGGACAGACACGCCACTAACAAACTAGCCCGATTCGTTTTAATGCTTTCTCCCCGGGCAGGAAGTCCACACGATCTCTTTTGGGTTTGACCTCTCTTGATCCCCGTCCTAAGAGCGGAGGCTAGGGAGAGAGGGCTCTGAGCAGGTTATTAAGCTGCTAAAGCGTAGTTTTCGTCGTTTGCGACTATTTTTTTGCGGCTTTTATCGTGGCCAACCGCCCCACGGCATGCACCTTGGGTTTCGCAAATCCCGTCGAATCCAGAATCAGCCCCAAGTTGTGAGAAGCAGTATATCAGAAAATCAGTACGGAATACCAGTACTTAACGCCCTGCGTGCTTCATAATTCTTGCTTTGTCTAATTTCCACTCACGTTCGCGGATATCATCGCGTTTGTCGTGTTCTTTCTTACCTTTGGCAATGCCGATTTTGACTTTACACCAGGCGTTTTTCCAGTACAGCGACAGTGCAACCACGGTGTGTCCGTCACGGTTAATTTTGCCGTACAGACTGTCCAGTTCACGCTGGTTGAGCAGCAGCTTGCGTGTCCGGGTCGGGTCGCAGACAACGTGGGATGATGCCACGCTGAGCGGTGTGAAGTTGGCACCAAACAGGAAAGCTTCACCGTCACGGAGGATGACGTAGCTGTCCCCCAGGTTGGCTTTACCTGCGCGTAATGATTTGACTTCCCAGCCCTGCAGCGCCAGACCGGCCTCTATCTCTTCTTCGATAAAGTAGTCGTGGCGGGCGCGTTTGTTCAGCGCGATGGTGGCAGAGCCTGGTTTGTGAGCTTTTTTCTTTGTCATAATGTTCACTATTATACGTTATGCACACCCGAAATAAATTGCTTATTTATCCGTCGCACAGTAAATGCTGATATTTTAAGCGCCGTTACGGGTTTTCTGTCCCTGTACGCTGTTTTTAACATGTCAGCGGGATTTGGCAAGTGCTTTTTGTGACAAACATCTTTGTTGTCATTAAGATACATTCTGTCATCAGCACACGCCGTATTGTGCATTTATCTCCGCGCCGGAGCACAGTATAATAGGATTTGACAGGCGGCGATAATTTCCGCCGTTTCGTGATTTTTGACCGCAGGATATGTTATGCCGCAAATTAGCCGCTCCGCACTGGTTCCGTTCAGTGTGGAACAGATGTACAACCTCGTGAATGATGTCCGTGCGTATCCGGAGTTTTTACCCGGTTGCGTGGGAAGCCGTATTATCAGCCACGATCAGGATGAAATGACCGCGTCCGTGGATGTGTCCAAAGCCGGTATCAGTAAAACCTTTGTGACCCGTAATCAGCTGACCAGTAATGAGCATATCCGTATGCAGTTAGTGGAAGGTCCGTTCCGTAAACTGATGGGCGGCTGGTCGTTTATTCCGCTGAGCCGGGATGCATGCAAAGTTGAGCTGAATCTGGATTTTGAATTCACCAATAAACTGGTTGAACTGGCTTTCGGCCGTATATTTAAAGAGCTGGCCGGTAATATGGTGATGGCATTTACCAAACGGGCAAAAGAGGTTTACCGTGTCTGATATTTCCGCTGAAGTCTGTTATGCCCTGCCGGATAAACAATTTCTGATCCCGGTAAAAATACATGAAGGTGCCACCGTGGAGGCCGTTATTCTTGCCTCCGGTATTTTGTCGTTACGGGATGATGTGGATTTAACAAAGAATAAAGTCGGGATTTTCAGCCGCCCGGCGAAACTGACCGATATTGTCAGTGATGGTGATCGCGTGGAAATATACCGTCCGCTGATCGCTGACCCGAAAGAAATGCGCCGCAAACGGGCAGAAGACGCCAGCCGCAAAAAGAAAGAAGGCTGATTGCATACCTCCCGGGTAAATCACGCCGGGAGGCAATACAAATACCCGCTGCCCCTATATCAGTCAAAACGGATAATATATTCCGCAGTTCCTGAGAACGGCCCCGGCTCAACCCGATCTTTCAGCTTATAAATATAGGCCGTGACTGACGCATTTAACTGTTTTTGCATATCGCCGAGATACGCCCTGTTTTTCGCAGTAATTTGTTCCTCACCATAATAAAGTACAAACCCGATAGCCGGATTCGTTGAGGCGATAACTGATTTATCTGCCTGTGCAAAACGGGTTGTCTCACTTAATATAATCGAAACACTTTTGGCTGTTTTTTCATTACTGCAACTGACTGAAAGCGTATTATCAGAGCGGATACCTGTTCTGCCTGGTTCTGCCGGAAAATCAGAAATCTCCAGGTCACGGAAATCATAGGCTATCTGCGGAGTATCAATAACACATGTTTCAACGGTATCGATATTGGCGGATAATTTCAGTCTCGCTATCGTTTCATGCCCGCTATTTTTTATCAACCCGACTTGTGATGAAGATAATCTCAGTGGTTCAGGATTATCTGTTGCCGCATAGATGGAAATGGTGGCACGGGGAATGTACATAATACCGTTCCGGTTTTCCGCAGAAAAAGCCACACCCTGTGATGAATAAGGCTGAACGCCGTCAAGACGGACAGAATAGGCATAGTCCTTATTAAGATAATATGCAGGTACACCGTTGATCATTCTGAAAAACTCAGGTAGTGAATCACTGTTCAGCTGAGTTGCCACCAGCCGTAATTCCTCATACGCGCTGTTATTGCAGGTGGAAATATTATCTACCTGTAATGTATCAGTAGCCAGCAATGCACCTGCGCTGATTTTGCCTTCGATACGCGCCAGCAGGTGTGATTCTGCTGTTTTGAATACGGCAGTGGTGTTACCGCAATCTGCTGAAGCCGGTATTGAAAGCATAAGTAATACCAGCATCAGCCATCTATTTTGATTATTCCCTATCATCATAACCTCACTTAATGCTATTTACCGGCAGTATCTGCCGGTATTGTCATATTCCGGTCAGCGGCAAACTGTATCGAAAATATAAAATCCATTTACTTTTCGTTTTCCGTCAATATCATAAGAAAAACTGCATTGATACTGATTCTTATCTCCCCAGGTAACCCGGATATCATTTTTATCTTTTGCACCAGTGAGATAAAGCCGTCCATAGTTACTGACATAACTGCGCTCATTGTCATTTTCATTTTCATTTTCATTTTCATTTTCTGAATAAGCACCAAACGGAATCAGCTGACCATCTTCGTCCCGCAGTGTGACCAGAATTTTTGTTCCGAGTGTCGTTTTATAATCAATTAAAACAATTGCGCCACGGGTCGGATATATTTCTTTTATTGTTGCTTCAATTTCAGCATTTTCCGGCAAGGTCAGGTTATCAAGACGGATAATGTTATTACGGTAGGGAATAAGATTAGAGACGACAGCCAGGCCCGAGCTGTCTGTTGCTACACCGGGACTGTTAATAATATGGACACCTTCTGCACCCGGTGTATATATTAATCCGTTAGTATTACCCAGCGGCCGTGATAATACGACGCCGTACCCGCTCATAATAAGAGAGCCGCTCAGGCCATAAGAAACCTGCTGATTGTCTTTCTTATAAGAATAACCGGCATTCACATCGCCATAACGCCCTTTATACCTACTGTGCACGCTGCCGTAATTACCGTTCCCTTTATTCCCATACCCCTGCTGAACGTTCCATGAGAGATTTTTTTCATCCAGAATGACACCGCCGATTCCTGCGTAATTATCAAAGTTCCCGTCTTTGTTATACGATGCTCCATAAGTTACCCACTGGTCTTTAAAGCGGCCATGCAATGGAATACTGATATTTACAGAAATAACATGGTCATTATTACGTTCTGTTTCAAATATATCTGTTGCATAACGTTTTCTGTTGAGTGAATTCTTATAATATGCGTAGTTAACATTCAGAGATATATCATCAAATATATTCGAATAACCAACATTATAGGATTCCGTACTTTTTTCTTCATTATTATAATATGTATTATAGGTCTGATGGGATACTGTCGCATTCAGTGTACCAAAATCATCCGGTAAATCCTGAGTCACTGTCAGTTCAAATTGTCCTTTACGCATCAGATATGCCGACGTATCGGCCTGACCGCTGTAATAATCAAACATATCTGTCATGGTGAGATAATCACCACTCATATAACGATATCCGGCGAAACTAATATTTGTGCCTGTGCTTTCCAATGATTTTGAATAGCGAAAACGAAATGCTCTGCCATCCATATTGTCAATAAAATCCGGACGTGCTCTGGTGAACATAATATCCGCAGCTACCGCACCAATAACCGGAATATTCATCCCAAGACCGGCATCATAGGCCTGATAACGGGATGCTGTCTGCACACCACCGAAAACCGTAGTATTGTCGGTTAATCCGTAAAATACATCTGTCTGCATGAATTTTGTTTTATCACCCGTCCCCTCCGAATTCCTGTAATGATTCATTCTGTACTCACCAGCAGTGATACTGTATTTATAGCGACTTTTACGCTGCATGAAATTCAGAGATGAAAAAGGAACAACGGAACGGAACTCACTGCCATCAACACCTTTACGGACAACATACAAATTCTCTCCGCTGTTCAGCGGAATAACATCTGTTAACTCATAAGGCCCTGCGGGAACATTAGTCCGGTAAATAACATACCCGTTCTGATATACTTCAATCGTGGAATCTATTGTTGCCACACCGGTGATAGTCGGTGAATATATACTGGCATATTGCGGATACATCTGATCATCAGACCATAGTTTTATTCCACGGAATGCTACGTTATTAAAAATATCTGAATCAGAAAAATTATCACCAACCAGAACGTTACTTTTTATTGCTCGCAATGGACGTTCAATATAATTCAGCTGACTTTCCCATTTTTGATAGCCATTTGTATTTTTATTCCAGGTACTGTTGTTACGGTAGCGCCAGCTGCCGATATTTATTCCGGAACGCAAACTCAGATAAAGAGAATCATCTGAACTGTGGTTTTTACTATCCTCCATATGCAGACCGGAAAAACTGTAATCAGTGAAAACTGAAGGAATGCCGTCATTCCATAGTAACTCCTGCCTGATATCCAGCGCTTTCTGATCAAAAGCCACCTGTGGCATACTGAGATATAAACGGCCAATATTCCCTTTAAATTCAGCATCAGCTCCCGGAATCCCGCTCAAATTAACACAATCCCCGGACTTGTCTAATAATGAATAATATTCCGGTTTTATTCCGTAGTCGGCTAATTGAACATCTGAAAAGCAAGGCTGTAGTTTATTTGTATTTTTATCAAGATTTAGCAGAATTTCCTGCGTATTGACATATTTTTCATTCAAATAGACATCAACCCGGTAAGTTCCGGGTATAAAAGATGATTTTTCAAATGCAGATAAATCGACATTAAGCGCCTCACCCGACGGGCTGGTCAGGAAATCCGGATCAAAGTAGTCGTCAGCTTTTGCAATGTTAACACCAAACAACACAACAATCAGAATTGAACTGTAAGACAACGTTCTTTCTGATGATTTCATAATAATATCTCCATGAAAATCCCTATCATGAAAAGAAAATTTATTTAAAAATCACAATTCAGCCTGAAACAGATTTAATTTTCCCAAATCATCAATTAATGTATACCCTACCCTGGATGGCTTCTTTTTATTCCCTACAGAAACCAACACTGAAGACTCAGGCTCTATATAACTTGGTGGTTTTAAAATCACATCATTAACTTTGACTTCACTAATATTAATGAAGTATTTTGTCGGATTTTTAAATTCTATATTACCATCAACATACCGGACGGAAACTCTTTTAAACACTTCCACTGGTTCAGAGAAAGATAATGATTTCGGTCTGTAAATAACTTTAATTCTATTATTAACGGCAAATGTCAATTTATTTGTATCTATATCTTTATCCGTTGAAGGAATAAATTTTACATTCAGCCAATACAGCGATTCCCGATCTTCCGGCAAATCACCAACCATCACAACCCGGAGGCTGCTCGATGTATTACTTTCCAGTTTAAATAATGGCGGTGTTATTGCAAACTTATCAGTTTCTTTATCATTTTCATCCAAAACCCAGCTTTGAATAAGATAGTTTATTTTATCTCTGTTATGGGCACTTACACTACCTTCATTTTTTCCGTCGCTGATAACTATACGCGTCGAACCCAGAGATATATCAGCAAAACTGTTATTAATAAATATACATGAAAAGATAAGTATAACTATTTTAATTGATTTAATCATAACTCCGCCTAAAGATAATTAACAGGGCAGAATTATCTGCCCTGCAATAGATATATCTGTTAGTTATAGGTAATAGTATAATCTACCGTTGCATTAATGCGACCTGCTGTCACTACATCTGCAAGACTGACCAGGTACGGCTGAAACTCAAAAGTGGCTTCACGGTTGGCAATTGCTTTACCGGTAACTGTACCATCTACCTGACGATAGGTATTGGTATCTGAATCAACTAACACGATACCCAGACCTTTGGCACTGTTTGCCGTGTCTTTTAATTTAATTATATCGTTACCGTCACGTTCATTCGCTGTCAACGCCAGATTTGCTGTATTACCATCACATTCTGTCAGTGAAAGAATTACTTTTTCATCACTTTTAACCATTGTATACATAGCAGGGAATTCACCGGTTTCGTGAACACCCATGTCAATATAAATATTCTTGGCGCCATTATTAACTGTACATGTAGGCGCCTTCACTGAGCCGGTAAAGAAAATTTTACCGGTATTGTCAGCAAATGATGAAGCACTGAATAACAGGGCAATAGCAGTTGGTAAAACAGCATACTTAATTTTCATAATATTTCCTTTTATAGAAATTAACAGTAATAATTTACAACTCCATTTTTAATTTCGGCTATCAGCCGTAAACTAATCATTAACTGTGTATACTAAAATATTGGCACTCCAAATTTTCCATCTGAAAAAATTAAATTAAAACCTATTATTTTTACGTATTTCGTTCTTAATTAAGATTCCTGCTATAAATCTTCGCATGCAGAAAGAATATATTTTTTAACAAACTCTGCACACTGCGCAAACACTATAATTTATATTTTTCGTCAGTCCAGAATAATTTAATGCGTATCGTATTCATACTTCACAATTGCATTAATATTAAATAAATTTAATGAATGTATGTTTTAATAACTAAAAACCCAATTATTGATAAATATCATGCTTAATCCTTACATTAATGATACTACTAATAAAATACTCTTATCTGATGAGCAATCAAACAATAACCCATTGATTTAAAATGAAAACAAAATACCGACAAATAACGAAAACCAAGTAAATATCTTTAGACGAAAATTGACAAACAGCATAAATGCATAATATTGAAATAATAATCAGGAAGAGTAACCCAGAGTTAAATTAAATTGACTTCATTTAATTTTACTTTATCCGCATAATAACTGCACAGGATTTTTTATACGTGAGGAATTCAGACAGGAATATTATAAAATACTGACCAACCATCTCTATTATTGAGATTTTTCTCATCTGTAAAAGGAATCAAAACCGCACCCGAATTACGTAATAAATAAGTAATTTTACACTGTGGCACGGCCTTACTGTTATTTTTCATCCTTTTTTATTTTAAAGAATGAAAATAATTTTATTCATATTTATATCAATAAATAGCAGAGAACCCACTCTACTCAGGAATAATAATCTTTCAGATTGTTCAGTCCCTGTTTTTCCTGAGAGAATGCAATACTGATATCCTGTTCCTCTCTGGTAATTGTCAGAACCCACAGGCTGTCAAAATCATCGCGGGCCCAGACAGGCATGTATGAATAATCTCCGCCGGTTTGCTTCAGAATATCCCTTACCACCTTCACCAGATTGTCATGTTCCCAGACCACAAACACCGTATGCCGGTGATGTGTTTTATCCAGCAATGCATCGCGCAGTGCTTTGGTTTCTTTGGCGTGAAATTCCAGATGAACCGGCAGAGATAAACGGATGGCCACCGGTGTGATGGTCTGAAGAGAACGCAGAGAGTTACCAAGCTTACTTTGTTTCGGTGCCGCGGCGTACAGCGCATCTGCCCTGCCGTAACGGGAAATAAGAAGATCCGCCAGAGCCAGTGCGCGGTTTAATCCTTTGCCGGTTAACTGGCCGCTGTCATTATCCGGTTTTTCGCCGTGACGCAGAAAAACCAGTGTCTGTACTGAATGAGTCATCCGGCTGATACCTGATTTGCGGAACACAGATTTAAGAAACCGATTGTCCATGACAATCCCTTTTGTTTCCGGAAAGATTCAGTGTAATCGCCCGCCGGCGGTTAGCCTACTTTTTTGCGTAAATTTTTACTTTTCAGAGAAACCGTACTTTCCGTCTTATGTCAGTATGTTACCCCGCCTGTTTTACCGCCGTCTTTCATTCTCAGTCAGTTTGATCCGTGAAAAAGAAAATAACAGGGAAAAACACGGTGACTTCATTTTCGCTTTCCCGCTCAGGCTTTTTATCACGTTGACGGATACACTGTATCGGTGCCATTAATAAGGAAATACAATCGTATTACACAAGGGATATTATTTATGCGTCAAATCACCATCCGTTTAGCCGAGCCGTCGGATGCCGCAGTACTGTTTGATATGCATCAGGATTTTACAGCGTATGCCAATACCTTACAGATGCCGTATACCTCACGGAAATTCTGGGAACAACGAATGAGTCAGAGTGATCAGTCCGCGACCCGTTTGGTGGCGGTTATTGACAGTGCCGTAGCCGGGCTGCTGGTCATTAATCAGAACAGCAATCCCCGCCGCCGCCATGTGGTGAGTTTTGGTATTACGGTAGATAAAAGCTACCGGCGCCAGGGAGTCGGCAGTGCATTAATGCAGGCGATGATTGATTATTGCGATAACTGGCTGGGTATCCGCCGTATTGAATTAGAGGTATTTGCCAATAATCCTGACGGTCTGTCTTTGTATGAAAAATTCGGTTTTCAGCGCGAAGGCATTGCCCGTGATTATGCATTCCGCGACGGACGTTATGTGGATGCGGTCCTGATGAGCAGGATAAACAATCAGCCCAAATAACCGGGTAACCCGGAAAAATTAAAACGGAAATACGTTATGGAACAAAAATGGGTTTGTATTCAGTGCGGGGAAAAAGAGATACCGCAGTACGCGGAATATTGTGATGAGTGCGCGGAAAAACGGATGTCGCGGATCGGCGGCTGGCTGTGGCTGCCGTTAATTACCCTCTTTTTATCACTGGGTGCAGGTGGTTACTCGCTGAGTGAGTGGTATGATTTATATCAGCAAAATGCGGGGTTTATTCCTGACCGCGTATTGCAGGTCATGTATATTAATATTGCTTTTACCATACTGACCATGCTGCTGATACTGACAACGCTGTATTATTTCTTCAGGCTCTCCCGTTATCTGCCGAAGCTGTTTATTGCCTTTATTCTTTTTGCTATCGCCTCGGAAGCCATTCAGGAAATAGTGCTGGTTAATCTGCTGGATGTTAATGTGGACTTCACTCTCTATTATCCGCTGATAAGATTGGTCATTTACGCTATCATCTGGATCTCGTATTTCCTGGTATCTGAGCGGGTCAAAAGAACCTTTATTCATTAAATTAAGGGAAACAGCATGAATAAGTTTATTTTTCCGGCCGTATTATGTGCCGCCACGCTGGTTACACTGCCTGCCAATGCAGGCAAATTGCCGGATAATCCTTATTTATCGACTGCGGTACTCAGTAGTGCGGGCAGTGTCTACAGTTCGGTGATGATAAGCGGTGCCATTTTATCACCGATCATTTTACCGGCTCAGCTGAGTGCGGAGTCTGTGGAAAATAATAAGAAAGAAAAAGTCACCACAATCACCGGTAAAACTGATAAAAATGAAGATGTCGCCCTGCTGGTCGCCACCGAAAAACTGGAGAAAAATCCGGTGAATCCGGGTGATAAGCTGACTCTGGAACCGGCGGAAAAAGGCCCGGGGGCTTATCTGAAAAAGGACGGAAAAATTATTTCCCATATGGTGACACAGGACGATCGTGAATTAACCCATCAGGAGAAGATGCCTTAATATGCGACTGCTGAAAACCGTTTTTGCAGCTGCCCTGCTTACTGCGTCCGGCCTTGCATACAGCGGCAGTCAGAACTGTGCGGATAAATCCCCGCCCTCGCCGCAGGAAGCCGCACAGCGTACCGCACAAGCCAAAGTGCTGAATGACTGGCTGGAGAAACAGGGCGACCGGGTCGTCCTGCTGGTTCGTCAGGGTCAGGCGCTGAGTGACTACGGGCTGAGTTTTTCCCATGCCGGTTATGCCGTACGGGAAAGAAACGGCACCTGGCGGGTGTATCACAATCTCAACACCTGCGGTACCGCACAGTCTGAACTGTGGATCCAGGGGCTTTATCAGTTTATTGATGATGATCTTGCCGGAAATACCATCGCCACCCTGCATTTTCCGCCAGCCTTGCAATCGCAGTTGCTGAGAGTTCTGCGTGATCCGGACCTGCGCAAAGCCCTGCATAATCCGGATTACAATATGGTGGCACATCCGTTTGCAACCGACAGCCAGAACTCCAACGGCTGGGTGCTGATGGTGTTTGCCGCCGCCCGCTCCCCGGGCGTGAATTCGGTTTCTGCCGGAGTGAACTGGCTGAAATCAGAATTCTATATCGGCTCTTCCGCCGAGGCCGGCCTGGTCAAACGGGCACTGGCGGACAGTCTGATGCCGCACATGTCCACTGACGGGCAGCCGGTGACCGGGATTGTCACGTTTAACTCCGGCGACAGCCTGCTCGGGTTTCTCAGCCGTTACGGGAAATTTCGTGTCGAGTGCAGTCACGGCAGCTTCGGCAGTGCCGTTTGTATGGTGCCGCTGCCGGAATAATTAGCACACCGCTTATTTTATATCCTGCTGTCATCACTTCCGGTGACAGCATTTTTCGTCGTTTTTTTGTTCCCCCTCCCGTTTATATGATTTTCTTCCCCGTTTTTACCGTCAACCTGTCCGTTATATTAAAATTTCTTTTCCTTTTATTTTCATTAATTTAGTTGCCAACAATTACTTTATCAGGCTAATAATAAATCATAACAAGAGCATGGCCTTTTATTTTAATAATACATTCAGCGGCAACTGCCAACACCACGCAAGACAGGGGAAATACCATGAGCAAACACGAAACGTCATCCGCGCCACCGGCGCATGACCATGATTTTATGTTTACGCCCATACCGATGACACACCGCCGCGAGACCTGGAAACAGGTACTTGTCTGGATAGGCTTCGGTTATGTGGCAACAGGATTATTTATCGGCGGCGCACTGGCCGGAGCCAACGGCGGGCCGGGGATGTCATTCCCGATGGCACTGCTGGCTATCGCCATTGGTATGGGATTGCTGTTTATCCTCACCTCGCTGCTCGGCATTATGGCGCAGCGCACCGGGCTGAGTCTGGCGCTGATCAGCCGGTTTTCTTATGGCCGATTCGGTGCGAACCTGCCGATGATAGCGATGGGACTGCTGACGCTCGGCTGGTTTGCCGCGATCACCGGCATGGTCGGGGATATCTGGGGAACGTTCCTGGGAAATCCCAGCGGGATCATCGTATTTAACCCGGCAGAACACGGCTATAACGGTGTGCCGATCACCCTGGAAGTCTTTCTTTCCTGTGTCGTCGCCGGTCTGCTGTTTACTTACACCTCACTGCACGGCATGAAAGGGCTGGAAATTATCGCCATTCCGGTTTCCCCGATTATTATGATCATCGCCGTTATCACCGGCTATGCCATGTTGCAGGAGGGCGGCGGGTTATCTGTTTTTATCGAAAACTCTAACCGTAATGAAGGGCTGATGTTGTCCACCGCCATCACCATGGTCGTCGGCAGCTGGATTGCCGGGGCGGTGATGGGCGTGGATCTGTTCCGCTTTAATAAAAGTATCTCTGCGGTATTCTGGGGATCGGCCGCCTGTTTTATCTTTACCAATCCGCTGCTCAACGTGGTCGGTTATATCGGCACCATGACGGTCGGAATGCCGAACTATATTACCTGGATGATTGAGAAAAGTTTCCTGCTGGCCCTGCTCGGCGTGATCACCTGGACACTGTCACTGTGGACCACCAATGATGCGGAACTCTACTGTAACTCACTCTATACCGGACCGGTGCTGGATTCCGCGGGTATAAAGGTCAATAAAAACGTTCTGATTCTGACCACCGGGATTATCGGTACCATTCTCGGCGCTATCGGTTTCTATCAGATCTTCTTTGCTGATTTTATTAACTATCTCGGCATTATGGCGCCACCGCTGGCCGGGCCGTTACTGGCGGATTACTACATCACCCGCAGATGCCGCTACGATATCACGCAGATCAACCACCAGCCGAAATACAACTATGCCGGGGTGATCAGTGCGCTGGCCGGGATGGCGTCCGGTCTGATCATGGCACTGAATAATATTCTGTCTGACTGGCCGACCGGTCTGCTGGCATTAGTTCTTACCGTTATTATTTATCTGATATTGCATCCGCTGCTGGCGGCAAAAGCCACCTCACCGGCAACAGGGAGATCATAATGAAAAAAGTCTATCTGAATGAATTCACTACCGAAGAGCTGAAAAATCTGTTTGATAAGGGCGGGATTGACAGCGCCATTACGATTTTCGGCAGCTGCGAGAGCCACGGACCGCACCTGCCGCTCGGACCGGATCTGTTTGTGCCGGAAGCCGTTGCCCGCCGGGCGGCACAGCGTCTGTCACGCACTATTGTGGTGCCGGGTGTGCCGTTCGGCACCTCTGCACACTATAACGGCACGCCGATGGCGATTAATATCCGCTTTGAAACGGTGATTGCCATTGCGGAAGATATGTTTGAAAGTCTGATTCAGTACGGCATTAAACATATTTTTGTCTTCAATGGTCATGACGGAAACATTCCGTCACTGGATATCGCGCAGCGGAATGTCAAAGCGCGTCATAAAGATGTGGTCTTTGCGTTCCTGCCGGCCTGGTGGTCAGTGCTCGGCAGCCGTCTCGGGGAGAATTTCTTCCGTGAATGGAACGGCCTGGGACACGGTGGCGAGGGCGAATCCTCGATTACCGCCGCCGTGTGTCCTGACCTGTGTGACCTGAGCAAAGCCGTGCGCCAGATGCCGGAAGACAGTATCCGCCACGGTGATAATGTGCAGATTATGTGGGATATTACGGAGGTTTCTGTCACCGGTGCCACCGGCGACCCGACTTACGCCAGTATTGAGAAAGGTGAAAAAATGCTGGATGCACTGACCGACCTGGTCGTGGAAAGCATTGAAGCGCTGGAAAAAACCAACTGGAATTACGATTTACGCGCTAAGTAAAGCGTAAGAGCCCCGTAATGCGGGGCGTGAGATTGCTGACAAAGCAGGATAAAACGTGGTTTTTCCTGCTTTGTGTTATCAGACGAAAGTGTTATCAGCCGAAAATCAATAAATTGATTTTCCTGGTTTATTTTTACAAACTCTGTCGGTCGTCGCCAATCCCTGCGGGTTTGTCAACGGCCCGGCGCCCCGCAATGCGGAGCGTTTTTCAGAGCCCGGCAAATTCCGGGATCGGCGGACGTCCGTGTGATTCCAGGAAATCCAGCACCCGGCGCGGTGTGACATTCAGGATACGCGCTTCCGGAAACTCAATTTCCCGCAGCATAGTCACCACCCGCTCAAAGTTACCCAGATACCCGGCGTAGTGGGAATCCGATCCCAGAGAAATCCAGCCGCCGTGGTCACGCACTGCTTCGGCAATCGCGCGGCAATTTTTCTCACTGCCCGCCCGTGAGTGCAGAAATGAGGAGTTATTCATCTCCAGTGCCACATTAGACTCTTTCGCTGTCTGTACTACTGCCTGAATATCCAGCGGGTATTTCGGGTTTCCGGGGTGGGTGATAATCTGCACTTTTCCGCTGCGGATAGTGGCGATCATCGCTTCAGTATTGGCTGCCTGCCCCTGCGGCGGCAACACCGGTTCGTGAAAACCGGCGAGAATAATATCCAGCTGCTGCGCCATTTTATCTGTGCAGTCAGTCTCTCCGGCCTGATTTTTAATATTAGCCTCAATACCGTACAGCAGCCCCGCGCCGTTAATCATACGCGGCAGAACCGGCATATTGGAAAAATGCCACGGATGCGGCCCGTCAGCCATGTCAGGGCCGTGATCGGTGATCGCAAACAGGGTTATGCCTTTTTCCGCGGCTTCCGTAAAATATTCACGCACGGTACTGTAAGCATGAGTACTGGCAACTGTATGGGCATGTAAATCAACCGGATATATCACTCTGCTCTCCTTTTCTGCGGCTAAACGCCTCTTAACCCTATCAGATTCTGAAACGGATCTTCAACCTGACACATCCGTAATCCGCTCTCAATGCTTAACGGCCCCCGATATAACCGGGCACCAAGGGATTCAAAATGCGACAGAGCCTGTGTGAGGCTGTCTGTCTGCCAGTACAGTACTGTGCCCCGCTTCCCGTTACTGACTTTGTCATCGGCCTGTACAATCTCGAGGTTAAAACCGGGCAGGCATAACAGGGTAAAATCAAATTCCGGCAGGTAACGCACCTCTGCCTGAGGAAAAGCCCGCTGATACCAGGCCAGCCCTGCGGCCACATCCGGAACGTGGATTAACACGCTGGCGGGCGTCAGGGTTATCATCCGTTATTACCGTTCTGAAGCAGTTGTCCGATCAGTCCGGACAGCGCCGGATGGTCTTCATGCCAGACAGTGATTCCGTTTGCCTCAAACAGTGCGGTTGCCACACCGTTACCGGATTTCAGTGAGTCGTCAAATCCACCACTGTAGATTCGGCCGCTGCCGCAGGACGGGCTGTCAGCTTTCAGAATCACATGCGTGATATTCCGCTGTTTCAGATACTCAAGCGCCCGCAGTGCGCCCTGCTTAAAGGCATCAGTGACATCTTCGCCGTCTCTGCCGGTGACCCGGGCGGTACCCGCCCAGACATCACAACCCTCACCGCCGGTGATTTCCGCCGGAGCGCGGGGTACCGGCAGGCCGCCGAGGATTTCCGGACATACCGGAACGGCCATGCCGCTGTTCTGCAAGGCTTTCAGCGGGGCATATAATTTATGGCTGCCATCGTAACGGACGGCTTCGCCTGCCAGGCAGGCACTGATTGCAATCATCGCGCTCTCTCAGAGGTTACCGGTATAATTCAGATAGTGATAATCAATCACCTGATAGTAAATAATTTATGAAAACGGAACAAGCCGGGCAGATATCTCCTTTTGCCTGAAAAAATGCTAAACTCTGCACGATCACCTATTTAACCGGAGTATACCCCGTTATGCACGCACCATCCCCGTCAGAAAAACCGGTCTTATCCGTTTTTGATTTTGACGGCACACTGACCCGCCGGGACAGCTTTGTTCCCTTCCTGCGTTTTGCGTTCGGGAAACGTGTGTTTTCCCTGCGGATGCTGCGTCTGGTGCTGCCGACGCTGCGTTGCTTTTCACGCAAACTGACCCGTGATGAACTGAAAGAAGTGCTGATCACCACCTTTCTGACCGGTACTGATGCCCGCTGGGTGGAAAAGAAAGCACAGGAATTTTGTGAGCGTTACTGGCATAAGATGATGCGTCCGGAAGGTTTGCAGGCGGTGGCGGCAGAGATTGCATCGGGTGCGGAAGTCACTCTTTGTTCCGCATCACCTGAGCTGGTGCTGCGGCCGTTTACTGAGCGGCTGGGGATCAAACTTATCGGTACTCAGCTGGAAGAGAAAGACGGTATTCTGACCGGGAAAATCAACGGCAATAACTGCCGTTGCGGACAGAAAATTGCCCGGCTGCAACAGGTTTACGGTGATTTATCCGCCTACCATATGCGGGCCTGGGGGGATTCACGCGGGGATTATGAATTGCTGTATGCCGCCGGAGAGCCTCACTGGCGTCATTTTCACCGCAATCCGGCGAAATATGAAAAACGCCGCAAACAGTTTTCATCCCGCTGAAAAGCAAAAACGGGCTGTATCATACAGCCCGTCAAAAATAACAGCGGCTGTTATTTTGCCATTTGCTGTTCCATCATTGTCTTAGCCTGCGCTAACGCATCAAGACCCTGCTTACAGGCTGTATCCTGAGCATCCGCAGGTAATTGCATAAACTGTTTTTTAGAATCAGCATACTGCTGTTTCATGGTATCAATCTGGCCTTTCATTGCATCATTTTTGGATAACAGGTCAACATACTCATCAACCTGTTTAAAGTAATCTTCACAGGCAGAAGATAACTGGGCAGAAAATGCAACTGAAGAAAGTGATAATAACCCGGCAGCCATAATTAACTTTTTCATTAAAAATCCCTTTAATCCATTGTTATTGAGACTGTAATGTAATCATTAACAATTTTACGGACTATCAGTTTTCTCTTAATTAGCATTACCATAAAGAGGATAATATATACGGAGAAATAGTTTACACATCAGTAACAATTAATATTATTGATGATTATTTATTTTCTCTGTTCAGCCTGCGGAAATAAAATAATTCCGGATCATCGTCATCAAGATTATCCACCTGACCGCTGAGCACAAAGCCCTGACGCAACAACAGCGCCTGCATGCCGGTATTCGAGGCATTCACCGAGGTAAACAGTTTTTCTGTCCGGCACTGCTGCTGCAATGCCGCCAGTAATGAGCTGCCGATCCCCTGCCCGCGCAGTGCGGGAGCGACCATCAGTAACTCAATAAATCCGCAGCCGAAAAAGTGATAATGCAGCACGCCATAACCGGCAATTTTCCCTTCATACCGTGTCACAAAACAAACGTTCTGTTCAATCCAGCCGCCGATCGCCTCACGACGCTGCGGCTCCTGTGCTGCAATAGTGTCAAGGGCGATCAGCTGCGCAAGATCCTGTTCTGTTGCCGGGACGAACGCCCCGGCCGTTCTGTTATGTGTCATGATGATTTTCAGCTGTTCTCCGCAGCGGTATCTGTTTTTGCCGGTTCCTGCTTTTGTGAGGCCAGCAGTTCCAGCAGCGCATACTGTTTTACCGTCCGCAGTTCTGCTTTTTCTGCCAGAATGGCAGCTCTCGCAGGGTCACTGCTGTTCAGCCGGTTAAACCGTTGTTCCTGATGCATCACTTCTGCCAGTGATTGTGACGGCGGACGGGAATCCAGTACCAGCGGTGCTTTGCCGGTTCCTTCCCTGCGCGGATCAAACCGGTACAACGGCCAGAATCCGCTGGCGGTCAGGGCTTTCATCTGGTCATAGCTGAATGCAAGGTCATAACCATGCTCCTCACACGGGCTGTAGGCAATAATCAGGGACGGCCCGGGATAGGATTCTGCTTCCTGAATCGCTTTTACCGTCTGGTTCATCTGCGCACCAATCGCTATTTGTGCCACATACACGTTACCGTACATCATCATGGATACGCCCAGATCCTTGCGGGATTTGCCTTTCCCCTCCTCACCGAATTTGGTGACCGCCCCCATCGGCGTGGCTTTTGACTGCTGGCCGCCGGTGTTGGAGTAGCACTGGGTATCGAGCACCAGTACATTCACATTCTCACCGCTGCTCAGTACATGATCCAGCCCGCCGAAGCCGATATCATAAGCCCAGCCGTCACCGCCAATCAGCCAGACTGATTTCGGCAGCAGATAATGTGCGTCCTCTGACAGCTCACGCGCACGCGGGTCAGGATTATCCGCCAGTAACGCCCGCAATTCAGTGATGGCTGCACGTTTCTCATCCGCGGACAGCGCCTCATCCGCCAGTCGTTGCTGTAATTCATCCGGCAACTGAGTGGCAAACGTCATCAGCAGCCGCTGTACCCGTTTTTTATGCTGATCTGCCGTCAGACGGAATCCCAGACCGAATTCAGCATTATCCTCGAACAGCGAGTTAGCCCAGGCCGGGCCGCGTCCCTCTTTGGTGGTGGTGTACGGCGTGGTCGGCAGGTTACCGCCGTATATAGAAGAACAACCGGTGGCATTGGCGATCAGTAACTGCTCACCGTACAGCTGGGTCAGCAGTTTGATATACGGTGTTTCACCGCAGCCCGCACAGGCGCCGGAGAATTCAAACAGCGGAGTGATAAGTTGTGATGTCCGGATATCAATGCGCTCAAGCTGCGATGCCGGGAGATCCGGCAGTTGCAGGAAGAAATCAAAGTTGGCTTTTTCCTCTGCCAGATGTGCCAGCCGCGGCTGCATATTTATCGCACGGACAGCCGGGTCTTCCCGGTCTTTCGCCGGACAGACCTCATAACAGAGATTACAGCCGGTACAATCCTCCGGGGCGACCTGAAGGACATAATCCATCCCTTTCATATCGCGGGCTTTGACCGGCAGGCGCTGCAATGTGTCCGGCGCGCCGCTGAAATCTGCGGGATCGGCCACTTTGGCACGGATAGCCGCGTGCGGACAGGCCGCGACACAGTAATTACATTGTGTACAGAGAGACGGTTTCCAGACGGGGATCATCTCCGCGATATTACGTTTTTCCCAGCGGGTGGTGCCGGAGGGCCAGGTGCCGTCCGGCGGGAATGCCGATACCGGCAGAGCATCGCCGCGTCCGGCCAGCATCATGGCAGTGACGGTTTTAACAAAGTCCGGCGCGTTATCCGGTACAACCGGCGGACGCGGCAGGCTTTGCGGATCGACCGCCTGTAACGGCACGCGATGCAGGGCTTCCGGGGTACGGGCTATCGCCATCAGGTTATCCTGAACGACACTTTCCCCTTTTTTACTGTAGCTGCGGATAATCGCCTGCTGTAAATAAGACTGAATTTCAGCGGCCGGCAGCAGTGCCGTCAGATGGAAAAAGGCCATCTGCATCACCGTGTTAATCCGCGCACCGAGGCGGCATTCACGGGCAATACGGTACGCGTTGATGACATACAACTGAGCCTGTTTCTCTGCCAGAATCGCCTGAACATCCTGCGGAATATGGTGCCAGACCTCATCCGCCGGATACGGGCTGTTCAGCAGGAAAATCCCGCCCGGCGCCAGTTTTTCCGCCATTTCATATTTATCGAGGAACTGCCACTGATGACAGGCAATAAAATCCGCCTGCCCGATCAGATACGTGGCACGGATCGGCTGTTCGCTGATGCGCAGATGAGAAACGGTCAGACCGCCCGCTTTTTTCGAGTCATAAACAAAAAAGCCCTGAGCATAGTTATCCGTATGACTGCCGAGGATCTGAATAGCATTTTTGGCCGCAGAAACGGTACCGTCACTGCCCAGCCCGTAAAACAGTGCAGTGAGGCGATGTGTGACCGGCAGTTCCGCCGGGACCGGTGTCAGGGACAGCCCGGTAACATCGTCAATAATCCCGGCAGTAAAGCGCCGTTTCGGCGATGTTAGTGTCAGTTCACGGAAAATTGCCATCACACAATCCGGATCGAATTCTTTGGATGACAGCCCGTAGCGTCCGCCGATAATGCGCGGCAGTTGTGCCCGCTCACCGTTCTGATACGCTTCGGCAAAGGCAGTCATCACGTCCAGATACAGCGGCTCCGCCTGCGCACCTGCTTCTTTGGTGCGGTCAAGCACGGCAATGTGCTGCACGCTTTCCGGAATGACATCCAGGAAATGCTGTGCGGAGAACGGCCGGTAGAGATGCACTTCCAGCACGCCGACTTTTTCGCCCTGCGCAATCAGTTTGTCCGCCACTTCCTCCGCCGGGCCAGCGGCCGATCCCATCAGGATAACCAGGCGCTCTGCCTGCGGATGTCCGTAATACGTAAATGGCTGATAATAACGGCCGGTAACATCACCGAATGCCGCCATAGCATCAGTGACATGCTGATAAACAGCGTCATACCAAGGATTCGTAGCTTCGCGGGCCTGGAAATAGGTGTCCGGATTTGCGGATGTGCCGCGTATCACCGGATGTTCCGGCGACAGTGCTCTGTCGCGGTGTGCGCGGATCGCCTCCGCTGGGATCAGTTTACTCAGTTCGGCACGGCTGACCGCGATGATCTTGTTCATCTCATGGGAAGTACGGAAACCATCAAAGAAATGAATAAACGGCACGCGGCTGTTCAGCGTGGCTATCTGTGAAATCACAGCAAAGTCCTGAGCCTGCTGGACGCTGTTGGCGCACAGCAGTGCACAGCCGGTCTGACGCACCGCCATCACATCCGAGTGATCACCGAAAATAGAGAGCGCGTGGGTCGCGACTGTCCGCGCCGCCACATGCAGGACAAACGGGATCAGCTGTCCGGCGATTTTATACAGCGACGGGATCATCAGCAGCAATCCCTGGGACGATGTGAACGTGGTCGACAGTGCGCCGGTCTGAAGTGCACCGTGGACAGTGGCGATGGCCCCGCCCTCCGACTGCATTTCCATCATGCGCGGCACGTCGCCCCACAAATTCGGTTCCCCGGTTGCGGACCAGTGATCGGCATATTCAGCCATGCCGGAGCTCGGGGTAATAGGATAGATGGCGATCACTTCATTCAGCTGATACGCCATCCGGGCCACCGCCTGATTCGCATCAGTGGTGATCATGCTATGTATTTTTTTGCTCACAATAAGACCCTGCATTTTTTATTATTTTTTACAACATAGCAGAATAAAAAATGCCGGATTATCGTGATTGTGGTTTGTTATACGTGTGTAAGGCGCGTTTACCGCGCCGCTGTCAGCACATAGTCTTCCGCCTCACAGCGGTATATTTCACTGACCTGCGGACATCCCCGCAGTGCCGGAAGGCGATCATCACTGACACTGAGCCGTATCCCCAGACCACAGGCTTTACCGAGTGACGGCGGGATATCCGTCACGATGAAAGGCTGCCCGGCTGCCGTGAGATGTTTGCGCATCGCCACCACACCGAGCATATTTTCAAATAAAATCAGATAGTCATTCATGAACGGAGATCCCCGGAGGTCACGGCTGCCTGTTTCTGTAACTGGCGGATACCGTAAATGGCCGCGCCGATAGCACCGGCAAACTGCCCGTCCGGATGCGTGATCACCTCAGTTCCCAGATGCTGCGACAACCGCTCACAGAATACCTGACTGCGGCTGACTCCGCCGCTGAACAGCACTGACGGTACAGTGCTCAGCCGCTTGGCAAAACCGGCAGTACGTTGTGCCATGGAATTAACAATTCCCGACAGAATTGACTCAGGCTCTACCCCGGCGGAACGCAGGCTGATCACTTCAGATTCGGCAAAGACCGTACACATGCTGGAGATAGCATGCGGCTCAATCCCGCGGATGGTGTTATCCACCGCGGTGATGTCGGTGCCGAGTGTCCGGCTGATCACATCCAGAAAACGACCGGTTCCGGCGGCACATTTGTCGTTCATCAGAAAATCCGTGAGATGCCCCTGCTCATCGAGCCGGATCACCTTACTGTCCTGGCCGCCGATATCAATGACCGTGCGGGTCTGCGGATGCAGCCAGCGCGCCCCGATACCGTGACAGGAGATTTCCGTGACCTGTTTGTCAGCAAAATCCGCCAGTTTGCGGCCATAACCGGTGAGAGTCAGATACGGTTTGGTGTCACATTCACCGCAGAGGGTTTCCCAGGCTTCCAGAATCGCCGATTGCGGCCGGAATGGTGTCGGGATCAGAAAGCGGCGCAGGATCACGCCGCCGTCTTCATCACTGAATAAAACCCCTTTGGTGGCAGTCGAGCCGGAGTCAATACCAATACTCAGCATGACGCCTCCTTATAACATCTCAATAAAGGCGGCAATGCGGGTCGCAAGCTGACCGGTGTCAGACGTGGAATAATCTGTCTCAATAGCCATATACGGAATATCGTGTTTTTCACGGATGTGCCGGTTTATCAGCAGCGATTCCACCGCATAGGTGTGACAGGCCTGGAGGATCACATCAATCACCCCGTCCACCTGATAGTCCTGCACCATCTCACTGAGCATATTCAGGCGCTGTGTGTTCGGTGAAATACAGGAACAGCCGATAGCAAGGTATTTTTCGGTCAGGGCGTCATAAACATCGGCCTGCGGGTTTTCATCCACACACTGTTCGGTCGCTTTCGCACCGGTGCAGTTTTCATAACCGACAACCCAGCCGCCGTTTTCTTCGATAATCCGCACCACTTTTTCCGCCGCACCGCCAATCGGACAGCCGGTGATCAAAATACGCGGACGCGGGTCAAGCCGTTTACCGGCGGCATATTCCGCCCGTACTTTGGCGGTCAGCGTTTCCAGTTCGCCAATCAGCGCGCGTTTATCAAATTTGAAGGTAGCACCATACACCACGCTCAGAATTTCACGGCCGGTCATCGCAGGCGGATTGAGCTGCCCGAGGCGGTAGAATTCCGTTAATGCCCTGCGTTCGCGGTTACGCAGATCGATAGCATCGCGTATCCCCTGCTCCGTGATTTCACAGCCGAACTGTTCTTCCAGCCGTTTCTGAAAACGGATAATTTCCGAGCGCCAGAGCGCGACAGATTCCGCACTTTCACTGTTATTCGGCAACTGCATCACATGGACAGGTTTGAATTCCGCCATGTATTCATACATTTTCTTTTTGCCGTCGCAGGTGGTTTCACCGACCACGATGTCAGAAAAATAGAAGTAGGGGCATTTATCGGTTTTACCGAATCCGTAGCTGCTTTTGATCAGCGGACATAAGTTGCGGGGTAAGGTTTTCTCCGCTTCTTCAATGGTTTCATCGCTGGTTGAACAAAGGGAGACAACCGCGGCACCGGCGGCCATGGCAATTTCCTGCGGCATAAAGGTGCAATAGGTTCCCACCAGCGGGACACCCTGCTCTTTCAGTTCCATAACAGTGAGAAAGCCCTGTTGGCGGGCATCGGAGAAATCAGAAAAGATCGACGGAAGTTCTGTGACTAATGACATAAGTAGACCTACCATTATCATTATTAAAGTGTGGCGCCAGAGTAGACCTATTAATAATAAGGATAATTGAGGTAAATCATATTCAGGGTGAATATCCCTGACGGAACTAAATTAACGTGATCTTAAATCACAACGCCCGGCAACGGAATTATCTGGCACCCTGCGTTGTCAGTCAGTAAGCTTCAGGGTAATCATAAACCTGACTGATATTTTACCCTGAGAGCTTCCCGATGATGATAACCGCCCACCGTACAACCACCGATACGGCTTCCTTTCACCTGACTCTGACGTGCTGTTTATAACTGCCGGATGCTGACGGAGGATATATGTTAACAGGAATGAATCATCTGACCCTGGCGGTCACCGATTTGGATCGCAGCCTGCATTTTTACCATGACATTCTGAAAATGACGCTGCATACCCGCTGGAAATACGGGGCGTACCTGACCTGCGGGGAACTGTGGATCTGTTTATCGGCAGACCCGGAAATCATTCACCGGCCTATTCATCAGGGTTATACCCACTACGCTTTTACCCTTCCTCCCGAACAGTTCCCGGCCTTTCGCGCACTTCTGGCTTCTCATCAGATAACGCTCTGGAAACATAACCGCAGTGAAGGAGATTCCGTCTATTTTCTCGACCCGGACGGCCACCAGCTGGAAGCACATTCCGGCGGGATAACGCAGCGGCTGAATGCCTGCCGCGAAGCGCCGTATGAAGAGATGATATTTCCGGCACCCGGACAGATTAATGTGTAAGATGGGATAAAACCTTATCTTACGGAGACACTGCTATGTCTGATTATCCTGCCGTTCCCGGTGTGCTGTTTGTCGCCGGTTTTGGTCCGGTGACCCGCGAGCCCGCCCGCAGCAAACACTTTTTTGCGGATACTGTCGGCCTGCCGCTCACTGAATCTGAAGGCGCGCCCGATTACCTGACAGCTGATCACAGCCTGCACGGTGTGAAACACTTCGCACTCTGGCCGCTCAGCCAGGCCGCAGTCTCCTGTTTCGGGCAGGACACCTGGCCGCCGTCACATCCGGTGCCGCAGGCGTGGGTCGAATTTGAAGTGAACGACCTGGCAGCGGCCACGGAATTTTTACAGTCACAGGGCTATCCGCTGCTGGTGGCAAACAGAACCGAGCCGTGGGGACAATCCGTCACCCGTCTGCTCAGCCCGGAGGGTTTACTTGTCGGGCTGACTATCACGCCGTGGCTGCGGGATAACACCGGCGAATAACCGCCGGTGCCGGGGTTGCCGTTATCCGCTACTGACGCAGGCTGACAGCAACCCGGTTAAACGCATTCATCAGACCGGCAGCGATAGTCAGGTCACTCATTTCCTCATCGGAAAAATGTGCCTTCACGCGCTGCCAGACGGCATCATCCGTATTTTGTGCAGATAACAGCGTGACAGACTCTGTCCACTCCAGTGCCGCACGTTCACGATCGCTGAAGCGCTCACTCACACGCCAGCCGGCCAGCGCGTCGAGTTTTTCCTGAGCCGTCCCCCGCTTACGCAGCGCCGCCGAGTGCATTTCCAGACAAAATGCACAACCGTTAATCTGTGATGTTCTCAGATACACCAGCTCAACCAGTTCAGATGATAATGAACTGGTTTCCAATGCATTTTTACAGGCAATCAGTCCCGCATATGCCGCCGGACTGAGTTTCGGATAAGATAAACGAAGTAATGACATAACGGACCTGCCTTTGTCAGAATTGAAAAGTGTCTCCCGGACACCGGGAATAATACCTGGTGATATAACCAGTCATGCCGTTATGTTATGGATAAATTTACAGTATCGTTATCGACATTGTGTGATGCCGGTTAAAACGGTCCCTTAAAAATAAAGAACGCGCCGGCAGCAATAAACCCGAAACCGATAAGGTGATTCAGCGTGATACTCTCACCGAGGTAAGCCACTGAGAACACCATAAAAACACACAGAGTGATCACTTCCTGCATCGTTTTCAGCTCAGCCGCACTGTAATACTGATGTCCCAGCCGGTTAGCCGGTACCGCCAGACAATATTCCGCCAGAGCAATCAGCCAGCTGAAAAAAATAACCGCAATAAGCGGTTTACCGGTAAATTTCAGGTGTCCGTACCAGGCAAACATCATAAAAACATTCGAGATAACAAGCAGAAAAATCGGGAGAAACTTCGCCAGCATGGGGTGTCCGTCAGTAAGAAAATGATATCGGCCGCTATTTTACGCCTGTATCCGATAAACGGATATATGATCCGGATAATAGTTTCAGAAACTGAATTTCTCGTCATCTGCTTATAAAATTTGCATTTTACGCGTATTCAGCCCTTTATTCTTTCCGCTGATTTCCGGAAGATTGAACTGAACTGATTGTGCGGATAACTGCATCCGTTTACACTTAATATTTGTAGAAACCATTATCGTGTTTATGCGTTTATTAACTTTCTTATTATCATCATCGTTCTGTTTATCCGGCTACGCCGCCGGAGGATCACTGAACGGCTATTACAATTGTGATATTCCATCCGCCAGTTATCAGCGAAAACAGGGCGCAATGCGTGATTTTTATTTTCCGGATAAACAGCGCAAGGCTGTCGTTTTGTTTCACGATGACCGTTTTACGGTGCTTGATACGAAACCGGCTCCTTACCACTCTCCGGCGCTGACACCGATTACGCAGTTTGCCACCATGTCAAAGCAGGATTTGCAGGAGATCGGCGAAGATACACTGGTTTATGCCGGGATCAGTAACGGGCTGGCCTATTTCACCCCGTCAAAACAGCGCTTTGTCTTCGGACTGAACAAACGCGGCGGCGGCAATAACGGTTCTTTTCTGCTGGAACTGCAAAACTGCCGCCGGACAGCACACTGAGCCGCCTGTCAGTCACACACCTGCATTACCGCTTCCCGCAGCCAGCCTAATGCCGCGTCACCTTCACTGCGCTGGTGCCATAACATCTGAAAACTGAGCGGTGCGATAGTCAGCGGCGGTTCAAACACCTGTAATGACGGGCTGAGTATTTCCGGCAGTGCCCGTTGTGCCACTGTCAGGATCAGGTCAGTTCCCTCCGGCAGTTGTGAGGCTATCTGCCAGTAAGGCACAGAAACCGCGATACGCCGCCGGTAATTCAGTAACTGTAACTGCCGGTCAATCTCATTGGCTTCATACGGTTTCATACTCGCCAGAATATGAGGGTGTGAGAGCCAGTCCGCCATCGGCATCGTGCCGTTGGTGCAGTATTGTTTGTCCGCAACACTGACCATGGTATCCGTAAATACAGTCTTCGTCCGCAGAGTGTAATCCGTGGCATTAAACACCCCGAACGCCAGGTCAAGACTGCCTTCCTGTAATTTTCCCTGCATCTCCTCGCGGCTGCCCTGCCAGATTTGCAGATCAACCTGCGGAGCCGCATTGCGCAGATAACGGATTAATTTTGCACTGAAAATCGCTGCTCCGTAATCGGACATCGCAATATTAAAACGCCGGTTGCAGTTTTCCGGCCGGAAATCCTGTTGTGCTATCAGGTCATCAAGCTGGCCCAGCGCCTGTGTCAGCGGCGCATACAGCGCTTCCGCTTTGCCGGACAGGTGATAGCGCCCCTGCCTGCGGATAAGCAGCGGATCCTGAAATAAATCCCGCAACTGATTCAGCGTATGGCTGACCGCGGGCTGACTGCGGTGCAGCGCCGTCGCCGCCCGGCTGACATGGCGTTCACGCAGCAACGCATGCAGAGTAACCAGCTGATTTAAATCCAGTTTCTTTATATTATTCATCATACGAATAGTGCTCTATAAAATTGTTCATTTCCTGTTCTTCCGGAAATCACCTATGATTGATGTTAATAAAACGTTAACCAGAGAGATCACTATGTCAACCTTATCATTATCTGCTATTTCATTGATTGTTTGTGCTTTTTTTGCCGGTGCTATTGTGCCGGTACAGGCGGTCAGCAATGCGGTATTAGCACGCCATCTGGGTCATCCGTTATGGGCCAGTCTTGTATCATTATTAATCAGTATTATTGTTTTAGCACCGTTATTATTTATTTTTAAAGTTCCTAAGCCGGTGCTGAGTGCCGATTTGCTTCATCAGCCGCTCTGGATTTGGCTCGGTGGTATTGCCGGGATGCTGTATCTGACGTCGGCCCTGATCCTAGTACCGAAAATCGGCAGTATTACTTTTTTCGTTATGGTGATTGCCGGTCAGCTGGTCATCTCCGCACTGATTGAACACTTCGGCCTGTTCGGAATGCCAAAGCAGCCGGTTCAGATAGCAAAACTCGCCGGTATCGGTCTGGTGGTCGCGGGTGTACTGGTGATGCAGTTTGCGGGTGAAAAAAAGCCCCGCGACAGTGACGGCGGGGCAGGAAATGCAACTCAAATCGAACAGACAATAAAAAGATAGGTTTGGTATCCCGGAATATTACTGCACAGCGTCAGCTTCCTTCTCCGCTTCCGGGCGGCGCGAAGGTCGCTGTAATAAGAACACCCCGCTCATAATCAGCACCATCGACAGAATCTCAGTCACGCCAAGCTGCTCATTGGCTGCGAGGAATCCGACAATCAGCGCCACTACCGGCGGAATATAGGTTACAGAGGATGCCACCACTGCCCCCAGGTTCAGGATCAGGTAGTAATATGTCAGATAGGCCACCCCGGTGCCGAGCAATCCCAGCCCGATGATCAGCCCGAGACTGGCTGTGCTGTCCTGCGCAATCGCGGTAATCCCGGTAAACGGCGTGATACAGGCCAGGATCAGCAGCGCAAGACCAATCTGATAAGTCGTCAGTGCCAGCGGGGCTATCTGTTTATCCGCCAGGAATTTTTTGGCATACACAAATGAAATCCCCACACTCAGTGATCCCATGATCATATAACCCACCCCGGCGAGGCTGATACTCTCCCCGCTGACCTGCCAGGGTTTGGCGATCAGAATCACACCGGCGAAACCGAGCATCAGTCCGCACAGACGCACCACCGTGATTTTTTCCTGCCGCAGAAAAATTGCCGCAACAATAAACGAGAACAGCGGAATCGCGCCGCTGAGCACACCGGACACGCCGGAGAGCAGCAGTGAGGTGCCGGAAGCAAACGCCCAGTAATAAATCACCGTGGCCAGCAGCGCCATGACCAGAAAATGCCCGGTATATTTCAGGTGTTCGCGGCGCACGGCTTTCTGCATCCACGCCATCACCGCGATCGGCACAAAACCGCATAACACCCGCAAAAAGACAATCTGCACCGGTGAGATCCACTCACTCGCCTGACGCATAAAGATAAAATTGGTTCCCCAGATAATCCCGAGGAACGCAAACGCTGCTGCCGTTTTACTGTTCATACTATTGATACCCCTTTTTTCTGATGGGGCTATTGTTCTGAATCCGGGGCTGTGCTACAACCGATTTAAATTTCCTTATGAAAGAGAAAAACTATTTCATGGACCGTTATCCGCCGATGAAAGCCCTTCTGGCCTTTGAAGCCAGTGTCCGGCTGGGAAGCTTTATCAAAGCCGCAGAGTCTCTGCATGTTACGCCGGGTGCGGTCAGTCAGCAGATAAAAAAGCTGGAGGAGGAATTGGGGGTGATGCTGTTTTTGCGGGAGATCCGCAAACTGACGGTGACAGAGACAGGACAGAAATACTATCGCTTAATTCAGCCTGCGCTGGCACAAATCCGGGCTGCCGGTGAGGCGATCCGCTATGCGGCACACCATACGCTGACCCTTTCCATGCCGCCCGGGCTGGCGTCCAAATGGTTTTCCCCCAGAATGAGTGACTTTGTCCGCACCTTTCCGGGGCTGGATCTCCACCTGAATGCCACGGCGGCACTGATCTCGCTGGAAAAAGATAATGTGGATCTGGCCGTCCGCTATACGGATTTGTCCCGTGCGCAACCGTCCCGGGTACTGTTATCCGATGCTCCCTGCCGTCTGTTCTGTCACCCCGCTTATGCTGAGCGGCTGTCACTTCACCACCCGGCGGATCTGAAAAACGCCGTGCTGCTGCACACCACACTCTATCCTTACTGGGATGCCTGGCTGGAACAGTATGCGGGGATAGCGCCCGGCAGCACACTGCCCGCCGCCGGGTTGCATTTTGATCAGTTTTTACTGGCGATTGATGCGGCGGTACATCAGCAGGGTATTCTGATTGCCAATGATTTTCTGCTGGAACACGAGCTGGCACAGCAGACGCTTATCCCGCTGTTCCCGGCACTGACACTGCATTCGGGGAAAGGATTTTATCTGCTGCATAACCGCCACAGCGCTGATCAGGCGATGATCAGCGCCGTCAGTGACTGGTTTTGCCATGCATTTTCTCACACTGCGGAGAATAAATAGTGAGATACCTCACCGGATAACACCGCGCCGCAGTTGCTACACCGGGCGCCCGGGGTTACCGGAACCGAACGGGTGATCTTTTACTGTCAGCCACTCGCGCCACTGCTGCTGCCAGAGAAGCGGTAACTCACGCCGCCAGATCATACCCATTTCCCAGGAGGCTTGTGCAAAGCCGGTCAGCGGGTAAAACGAGACATCCGGATGCCCCGGATCACCGGCTCCGCCGGGCAGCAGTGCAATACCGGCACCGGCCGCGATCAGGGCAATCAGAGTCCGGATATCGCTGCTGTAGTGCACGGCCTGCGGGGTAACATGATTAGCATCCAGAAATGCCGTTATCTGGTGATACAGCCCCGCCCCCCGGTTTTCATGCAATGTCAGCAGCGGATTGCGCGTAATCAGTGACAATTCCTGACCGGGCTGCACTACTGTTCCGGCCGGTACCGCAAGTGATAATGTTTCCTGCTTAAAGGCAACGGCTTCCGTGCGGTGAGCCATATTTTCCGGCAGCGGCAGACGCATAAAGGCGATATCCAGTTCACCGGAAAGTAATTTTTCAGTCATTATCTGAGAGGGGAAATCATCCAGAGATACCTGCACATCCGGCAGTGTTTTCTTCAGCCGGCTGACAAATTCAGCCGCTTCTTTGAATGCCGAAATACCGAACCCGGTATTCAGCCGCGCCGGTAACTGACTGCTCAGCCGGGCCGCATGATGCATAAACTCCCGGCTCTGTAGCACCAGTGCCGTGGCCGCAGGCAATAATTCAGCGCCCTCCGCCGTCAGTTGAGCTCCTTGTCGTCCGCGCACAAACAGTATCAGCCCGAGTCTGTTCTCCAGCAGTTTTATCTGTTTGGTCAGTGCGGGCTGGGTAATACAAAGGACAGATGCCGCCTCATGATAATGTCCGCAACCGGCCAGAGTCACAAATGCCCGCAGTAAACGCAGATCCATGCTGATTATCCTGTCTGAGATGCCGGTCATGAGCATAACCTGACCGGCATCAGCGGGCAATCATCCTTTCGGCCGGGGTTCCGGCGGTACGACCGCCACAGCGTCTTCCGAAAACCGGACTGTCCGCGCATCCCGTTCATAACCCTGACGCTGTGTCAGGATCTGATACAGCTCCGGACGGCGGCCGGTTATCCAGCGCCGCCCGGTGGATAACGGCAGCAGAGTCAGGTCGAGATCAGCCACCACCATATCATCCTCAATAGCCTGACTTTCCGCCACAATCCGTCCGTAAGGGTCAATCACCATGGCATTACCGGTGCGGACTTCATCATCATCCTGTCCCACGCCGTTACTGAACAGATAAAATACCCCGTTATCATGCGCCCTTGCCGGCAGCCAGCGCATCAGCCAGCCGCGCCCGTGCTCTCCCTGAAAAGCCGCACGTAACGCTTCCGGATGTTTATCCCGTTCTTCCCACAATGTCAGCGGAACCGGTTTCATTCCGTACGGGCTGCGTGAACAGGTGCCGCCGGTCTGGTGCGGAGCCAGAATAATATCAGCCCCCATCAGTGCGCAGGCACGCGGGTTTTCTGTCAGATTATTGTCCCAGCAGATAAGAATGGCGGCTTTGACACCCCACGGTGTATCAAATACGGTGTATTGATTACCGCTGCGGATAACCTGATGTTCAAAGGCATGCAGTTTGCGGTGCGCATGATAAGTGCCATCCGGCATACAGGCCACATAGGTGTTATAGCAATAGCCGTCACCACCGTCTTCAATCAGCCCCGCCCCGATAATCATACCGGTTTCCCGGGCGCGGGTGCAGAGATACCGCAGTGACGGACTGTCCGCCAGCGGCTCGCTGAGTGCACGGACATCCTCATCCGGCAGTTTTGTCACATGCCAGTAGCCGGTGATGCACATTTCCGGCAGCACCAGAATCTGTACCTGTTCCGTGCGGGCGCGCTCAATAAACTGATCGATACAGGCAAGGTTGTATTCTTTGTCGCCGGGGCGGTGCTGGAACTGCACAGTGGCGACCCGCAGTGCGGAAGGCGTGTTAACAGGCATCATCATATCCTCATCAGATTGAACTCTCTGCCCCTATCACACCACAGCACAGAGAGTCCGTATAATGAGTTATCTGATTCGTCCGATAACCAACAGGAATGGAAAGTGAGGATTTATTCAGCTGCCGGGCGTTTCTGCTCGGCAATCCGCTCCATCATCTCCGCCTGACGTTCTGCCAGACCACGGATTTGTTCCTCATAGCATGCGGTAAAGTCCGCAGGCAGCCGGGTAATTTCACCTTCCGCCACCTCAACCGGGGTGCCGGATTTATCCAGACCCCAGATAATATTACCGTCACCGGCCACTTTCATCAGCGGCAGCACACCGGTGACTTCGTAATCCGCCAGCCGCTCACAGGCCGCCGTGACGGATGCCCACTCCGGCAGATCGGGGGTATCGAATCCGAGCAATACCACGCCGCGCCAGAACGTCCATGCGGGTCCCACAGAATAGAGTTCCGCTTCCGGCCAGAACTCTTCCCGTGCCATCACGCACAGACCGTTGGTGCGCTGACAGAATGCAGAGTAATACTCCGGTACCGGCACGCCGGTCAGTGTCTCTGCTGCTGCGATAGCCTGCGGTTCCGGTGCCGGGGCGGCAACCACCTGAAAATAGTCGCTGTTGAGATCTTCCAGAATTTCCCATATACGCTGATGAAACTGTTCTGCTGTCATTGTCCTTCTCCCTGCTGATGGCGGATAACGCAGGCATACACACGCTGATGTCCGCTGTCATCCTGTTCAATATACGCCCCCTGCAATTCCGGCGCGAAGCCCGGAAAGCGATCGGCGGTCTCTTCCAGCGCGAGAAAATAGCGCTGAACCGGGGCTTCCCAGACTTCACCCGGTACCACACACAATACGCCCGGCGGATACGGCAGTGCCCCTTCCGCCGCGATACGTCCGGCAATCTCCGACACCGCGACCCGTTCCGTATTGCCGCGGACAAATTCGGTATGTGCCGCTTTCGGTGACATCCGCACCGCCGGGAAACAGCGGCGGCGGAACATCTCTTTCTGACGCTGTTTGACATTGTGTTTTACAAACAGGTCATGCATCTCCTGACACAACTGCCGCAGTGTATATCCTGCATAACGTGCCGGATACGTGCGGCACAATGACGGTAAAACGGTTTCCAGTGCTGCGTCGCTGTCCAGCAGTTGCTCAAACCGGGCAATCTGCCGGATCAGCCGCTGCATTTTTTCCGGCGTTTCTGCCGGCGTCAGTAAAAACAGGATCGAGTTCAGATCGCATTTTTCCGCGACAATCCGGTTCTCCCGCAGGTAATACGCCAGGATCGTTGCCGGAACACCGAAATCCTCATATTCCCCGCTGCTGACATCCACCCCCGGTGTGGTCAGCAATAATTTGCAGGGATCGACAAAATACTGATCGTCCGCATAGCCCTCAAAACCGTGCCAGCGCTCTCCCGGCACAAAGTTGAAAAAGCGCCGGTCTGAAGCGATCACCTCCGTTTCCGCTTCTGCCCACGGACGGCCGTCCACGGTATCCGGGATAAAGGGCCGGATATGCTGACAGGTTTTCAGCAGCAGTTTACGGGCGTCAATCCCGGTTCTGACACATTCAGCCCACAGACGCCTCCCGGATTCGCCCTCATGCATTTTTGCATTCACATCCAGTGCGGCAAACAGCGGATAAAACGGGCTGGTGGAGGCATGCATCATAAAAGCATTATTCATCTGCCGGAAGGAAATATAGCGATCCTGCCCTTTGATATGTTTATCTTTTTTATGGATCTGAGAAGCCTGAGAGAAACCGGCCATCTGTTTGTGAACTGACTGCGTCACCAGAATGCCGGGATCGTTTTCATTCAGTTCAAGCAGCATCGGCGAGCACATCTGCATCACCGGAATAAACTGCTCGTAGCCGACCCAGGCGGAATCAAACAAAATGTAATCACACAGCGGGCCGATACTGTCCACCACCTGACGGGCGTTATACACAGTGCCGTCATACGTTCCCAGCTGGATCACCGCCAGCCGGAACGGGCGTTTATCCCCTGCTTTCTCCGGTGCAGCTTCTGCCGCCAGTGCCCGCAGGTAATCCTCATCAAAACAGTGTGCATCGATGCCGCCGATAAACCCGAACGGGTTACGCGCCGCTTCCAGGTAAACCGGCGTGGCACCGGCCTGAATCAGTGCACCGTGGTGGTTGGATTTGTGATTATTGCGATCGAATAACACCAGATCTCCCGGTGTCAGCAGCGCATTCAGTACCACTTTGTTGGATGAGGATGTGCCGTTGAGAACAAACCAGGTTTTGTCGGCATGAAAAATTTTTGCAGCGTGCTGCTGTGCGGCCAGTGCGGCTCCCTCGTGGATCAGGAGATCCCCCAGTGCGGTGTCCGCATTGCAGAGATCAGCCCGGAACAGGGCATCACCGAAATAATCCGTAAACTGCTGTCCGGCCGGATGACGGCGGAAAAACTCACCGCCCTGGTGCCCGGGACAGGCGAAGGAGATGTTCTGCTGTTCAGTATACTGTTTTAAGCGCCCGAAAAACGGCGGCAGCAGGCTCTCTTCATAAGCCTGCACTGCGCGCAGAAGTGTGTCACAGACTGTGCGGCTGTCATCACGGCTGAGATCGATAACCCCGCTGATACCGTCAGGTACCACGGCAGTTTCACCGTCGCGGATCACCATAAAAACCGGCTGACCGAACCCCTGCTGCCGGATCCGTGCCAGCTGTCCGTTGCCGGCATCCGCCGGTGTCACCAGACACACAGACACCGTGGTGAAATCACATTCACTGAGAAGAACTGTTTCAAACGGGAGATCAGGCATACCGCAGAGCGGCGCGCTGACAGCACATTTTTTCTTGTTCATGACAACCCTGCAAAGTCAGTCCCCGCAGACAATCGCTGCCAGCGGAGTACAGTCCGGAGACCGGCGGACAGAGCGCCGGAAAAGCGGCCATCATAACATGCGGGGAGTCAGGCGCTACAACAGATTTTCCGGCATAATCCGGCGGATAAGAAAGTCGTTAAATTGCTGATATTCTTCCGGATTAATAACCTGCGGATAACTCAGGATCACCAGTTCGTGCGGCGGGAATTCCGGGCGGTAAGCCGGATGATGGTGAACGTAATCATTAACGGCAAAACCACAGTGCTGATAAAAACGCAGACGACGGCGGGCCACCTCATCCGTCAGGGGGTCGATCTCCAGAACAACCCGCTGTTTCTCCTGGCAAAAAAGTGACAGCGCACGCTGCCCGACACCACTGCCGCGCAAATCCGGTGCAATGGCAATATGCTCAATATAAAACAGCGTGCCAATCTGCCAGCATCCGGTAAATCCGGCAAAGCGGTCATTATCCCTTATCTGATACAGATGATATCCGGGCTGCGAAAACAGTTTATCCCGCCCTGCCCGCGTGCGTTGTTCATGCAGCGGAAAAGCGGATTCATACAGCGGACGAATATCATCACGAACCGGGTCAGCCGGTGAGGTAACCGGAAGTAATTGCAGCATAAAAAGGTATCCAGCCTGAAAAATAAGAGTTACCTCACACTATCAGCAAAACAGGGGGACAGCAATCATCCCGGCACACCACTGATTCTATGGCGTAATGTTCTGATTTGACCGGCTGTTTTCCGCATGCGGAAACCGGGTATCTGCCAGCTGAAAGCGGAAGTCATCGCGATCAATCATGCCGGTGATGCTGTCAGCGTCATACAGCGCAAGTGCGAATTCCGCCATTTCCTCACTGGTGTGATAACGCGCAAAAGCGCGATCATAATCATAAGAATCCGTATTATTCGCCACCTGACCAAATTCAGTCTGTGTGGCCGCCGGTGCCAGCACTTTTGCCCGCAATTTTGCCCCGCTGCGGATAAGTTCACGCGCCAGTCCTTCCGTGTAGGCACTGACAAAAAACTTCGTCGCGCAGTAGGTTACCGCCGAGGGAACAATCGTATAGCCGCCCGCCGAACTGATATTGATCAGCTGCGCGCCTTCCGTATGCTGATAATCCTGCACATACAGGGCGGATAACACCATCAGGGCATTCACATTCAGAGCCAGCATTTTCTCCGCTTCCGCCACCGGCTGATCTGCCACCGGACCGTAATAGCCAAAACCGGCATTATTAATCCATGTAATAATATTCAGTGCAGACAACGAGTGATACAGTGCCGCCGCATTGCCGGGCACTGACAGATCACACACACGGATTTCTGCGGTGATATCCGGGTTCAGTTGCATCAGCTCCGCTTTCAGTGCCAGCAATACCGTTTCACGTCTGGCCACCAGCACCACATTGTTACCCCGGCGTGCAAACGCAGCCGCAATAGCCCGTCCGATTCCGGAACTGGCCCCGGTGATCACCACATAATTCTGACTGTTCATACAAACCTCCTTTGACATTAGTCTGCGGAGCGTAAAAGATAGAGTTCACTCCAGGTCAAGAGGTTTCTTGTATGCATTATTCCATCAGTGCGTTTTCTGCCTTAACCGGTTTCAGTATCCATACCCTGCGGTTTTATGAAAAAGAAGGCATTCTGATCCCGCAGCGCCGGGCAAATAATCACCGCAGTTACTCCGCCCGCGATGCGGAGTGGGTCGCCTTTATCACACGACTGAAAGAAACCGGAATGCCGCTGAAATCGATAAAGCATTACGCGGATTTACGGGCTCAGGGAGAGGAGACGGCGCAGGCACGTATGGACTTACTGCTGGCGCACAGCGGGGTGTTACAGCAGCAAATAGCGGTGCTGAATGATCATTTTCAGCACCTGGAGAAAAAAATAGATTACTACCGTGATTTACTCACCACGGCAGTCATCTGAGTGATATCAGTCTGCGGCACTCAGCCGGAATTTTTGCACTGAGCGTTGCAGTCCTTGTGTCTGTAACTCCAGTCCGGCGGCGGTTTCAGAAACACTGCTGACCAGTGAGGCATTCTGCTGGGTAACCGTATCCATCTGAGTAATCGCCGTACCGACCTGTAAGATACCTTTGGTCTGCTCTTCTGACGCGATGGCAATTTCTTTCATAATAGCGGTCACTTCACCGGAAGCGCGGACAATCTCCTCCATCGTTTCCCCGCCGCCGGCCACCTGTTTAATGCCCTGATCGACGCGGGAGACCGCATTGGCTATCAGCCGTTCAATCTCTTTGGCCGCATCCGCACTGTTGCTGGCCAGTGTCCGCACCTCACCGGCCACCACCATAAAGCCGCGTCCGTGAACACCGGCCCGTGCCGCTTCAATCGATGCATTCAGCGCCAGAATATTAGTCTGGAATGCAATGCTGTTGATCACATTGGTGATCTCCGCGATTTTCCGTGAGCTCTCGGAGATTTCGTCCATTGTGCGGATAACAGAGGCGATCATCTCATGCCCCTGATGTGCGGTTGAGGAAGTCACTTCCGCCAGTTCGCTGGCATGATGCGCATGATCCGCATTCAGTTTCACCGTCGCAGTGATCTCTTCCATACTGGCGGCAGTTTCTTCCAGCGCGGCAGCCTGCTGCTCAGTACGGGAAGAGAGATCCGTATTACCGCGCGCAATCTCCGAGGCACTGGCACGCAGGGTATCACTGCCTTCACGGATGGAACTGACCGCATCCCGCAGGCTGCCCTGCATTTCACTGAGTAACGGGAATAATTTGCCGACACAGTTACGCCCGGCGGCATCATTTTCCACCGGCTGACTCAGATCACCTCCGGCAATACGGCGGAAATGCTGACGGACATTGTTCAGCGGGCGCTGCATCATGGTCACCAGATAGCGATCCGCAAAAATCAGGATCAGCAGGCCAAACAGTGCGCCGCTGATAATCACGATCCGTGTGGTCGTCATCAGGCCGTCCACCAGCGTACGGGTCTGTTCAATCTGCGCTTCCGCCACCTGCGTGAACGCCACACTGACAGTACCGAACTCTTTGCTCAGCTGCGGTGTGACATCGTGGGACTGTTTACGGTAACCCGCCTGATCCCCCTGCTCTGCCAGCTGCATCTGAATTTTGACTCCCTCATCATAGAGCGCCTGCCAGCGGGCGATCACCCTTTCTGACATCTGCACATCCATCGGTCCCGGAGAAATACGTTTCATCTCCGCCAGATGCAGCCCCATGTTCTCCATCGCTTCCGCAGACGGTTTGAAATCCGGTACTTCACCTTCCGCTTTTTTCTGCATCTCACGGTTCAGCCGGGAGATAAAACGAAAATACTGGTCATTTCCCTGATTCAGTACTGTCAGCTGCCGGACTAACTGACGATCGGTCGTATTGCCGTCAGATACTCTCGACAGTGACCAGTCACTGTAAAAACTGACACATCCGAGTGTCAGACACAAAATACCGAGTATCGACAGCATGACGAACCGGATGGATAAGTTTCGAAGTAACTGCATACAGTTTCCTTTAAGGGGCGACAAAATGGTATGACGAAGCCATACGATTACAGTTATCGGCAAAAAAACAAAAAGTTATAATTTTTTGTTATTTTTTAAAATTTTGTTGTTTTTCAGGTTAATAGCTATGCGATTTTTGCCGTTTCAAGATATTTTTCTGTTTGCATGTCTCAAAATCACATAAAAAAAGACAATTGCTGATAAAAAAATACAAACCACCGCACGAAACATACAGATATTTACACTCCTTGCGGATATAAAAGGTAAATTCATTTAATATTATGAAGTTAACTTTTGTATCGCCCGAGAGCTGAGCGATATCACTCCTGACCGGTAATAAGAAGAATGAACATAGACGGGCTTCGCGGAAGCATTATCCAGAGTCTGGTTTTGTGGATTGAGCAAAATCTGGAATCTGATTTATCGCTGGATATCATTGCTGCACGGGCGGGTTATTCCAAATGGCATTTACAGCGTTTATTTAAAGAGCATACCGGGGTGGTTATCGGCAAATATATCCGTGCCCGCCGTTTATCCTGTGCGGCAAAAGCATTGCGGATCACCAGCAGCAGTATTCTTGATATTTCCGTGAAATACCGTTTTGACTCACAACAGACATTCTGCCGCGCCTTTAAATCACAGTTTAATACCACGCCATCCGCCTACCGCAAAAAAACGGGCTGGGACAGCAGCGGGTTTTGCTTCCCGTTACAGGCTGAAAACCGGATTGCTTTTCAGGCTGAACTGACCGAATTACCGGAAATACAATTAGCAGGCTCACACCATTATCACCGGAAAAACCTGTCAGACTGGCAGACAGAAAACCGGCAGTTCCGGCGTGAATTCTGGACGCTGTTTTTTAAGGAAGTGGATGTTATCCCGGCAGATTTATATGCTGTACATGCACCGTATGAATCCACCGCAGACGATATCAGTTATGCCTATACGACCGCAGTTATTCCGTCAGTGTTATCCCCTGAAGGGCTCCGCAGGGCTTCACTGACCCCGGTGACCTTACCGGGCGGGTCTTATCTGCGAATCACCATTGACCCGGCCACACTGAAAGAGCTGCCCGCTGATTACCACAACATCATTCATGCCGCCTATTCCGGCACACTGGCCGAAATGAACCTGCTCCGCAGACGCGGCCCGGATATTGAGCACTATAAACTGCTGTCCGCAGACCGCCATGACGATTTTATTGCCAATGGCATGCAGTATGTGGAAGAGATTAATTACTACATCCCGGTCATGCTATAACAATGCATTATGTACGGCTTCCCCGAATACGGAAGCCGGCTGCGGCCCGGAAATACGGGCAAATTCCTGACCATCCTTAAAGATCAGAACAACCGGTAACCCCCATACCGCGTATTTGGCCGCCAGTACCGGAGCCTGCATTACATTGATTTTTCCGGCCCGGACTGCGGCGGGAAAATGTGTTGCAGCCTCATCAAACTGATTCTCACTCCGGCGGCACGGTTCACACCACGGTGCATGAAAACGGATCACCGCAACACCGCTGCCGTGTTCAATACCGGCAAAATTGCTTTCTGTATAGTCCGTTATCATTCATTTTTCCCCTGTCAGAATGAAAATGATGGCTCTCATCAGAGCCTGTTTTTATAACGTAACCACCGAAAAAACTAAAGTCCTCCGGATAACAGCCGATAATAACCTTTACTGCCATTGTATCACGCCAGACAACACCATGATTAACATGATATTTTTATCTATAGCGATACATTGTATTTTTTTTATCGGATAAATTACTATTCAGCCTGAATTTACTCATAATGTGTGTTAATTTGCATTTACACTTTAAACTTGTGAACAGGCATATTGTAGTAATAATTTGTAATATTTCAGGTTCTTCGCATTTAAATCATTATAACACAATGAAATATAATGATTTTTTTAATTTTACATTATGAAATACATGTTTTTATTGTGTTTATTTTATGTTTACAAACATACACAAACCTATAGTTTTAACCATTACAACTCATTTTTTATGTAAACACTTCATTTTTGTTAAAACACCAACCATTAAAATAGAATTTAAATCTATATATTTACAATATATTAGTTTATTAATTTTAATTCATCATGGTTTGCGTTATTTTTTTACAATGAGACATTTTTGATTAAATATTGAATTGATTTTTTAATCATTAAGTATCAACATGTTAAATATAATTTAATGATAAATAGATAGTATTAAAGAATACAACATGGTAACTTATACTTATTAAACAAGTAAAAGTGAAAGATAGATTTAATATCTTTAATTATCAATGGATTAAAAACCACCCCCAAAATAAAGATATATGTTTTTAAATATCATAAAAATTGTTAATATTTTAAAAAGATTACAACGATCAAAAAATCGTTATTGATAGTCTTTGCCTTTCAATAATCGACCTTTGATCGTTATAACTAACTTTACTTAAAATCTGTAAGCGCTAATACTTAATCGCGAAATGCAACCACACCTTTCTGTCATATTTTATAACGACAGAATCTGTGTCTGTATTATCTGATTAGTTATTCAGAATACCTTGCATATTATTCCCATAAGAAACCCGGTAATTTTTGAGTACGACTCATGATGAATATAAATAAAATTGTTGGAGAACAAATCAGAGCACGCAGAAAAGAACAGGGATTATCCGGTTCAGAATTAGGTGATAAATTAAAATTAAGTCAGCAACAAGTTTCGCGCTATGAGCGCGGGGAATGCAACATTCCGCTTGATATGCTGTTTACTATTTCACAGGTTCTGGAAGTTCCTTTTGTAAAGCTATTCGGTGATCTGGATAAAAACCGGGATTACATATATTAATTTTATTATTTTTTCATTTTTTCATTTCTGATACACACAACACTTAAATTGTATCTGAAGATTACATTCTTCAGATGTAGTGGTTTACTATTTTTTTAAGATAGTAAAATTTGAAGATGGCGTTTATTTTTTAGGAATTCAGTATTATGAAATTAAATATCATTGGTGCATCTGTTGTATCCGCTTTATTATTCTCCGCTGCTGCTTCTGCTGCAGATCCGGTTATTGTAAACGGTGGTAATGTTCATTTTACCGGGGAACTGGTTAACGCAGCATGTGCAGTCAGCACCGAAAGCAGTAATCAGACTGTGGAATTAGGTCAGTACCGTACGGCTAAATTAGCCGCTTCAGGCGACATGACAACTCCGGTTCCGTTCAAAATCAAACTGGTTGACTGTGACCCGGCTGTATCCGCAACTGCAGCTGTTGCTTTCGCCGGTCAGAGCATGGATGGTGATGCAACCTTATTAGCTGTAAATTCAGGTACAAACGCACCGGCTGCAGAGAACGTCGGTATTCAGATTTCTGACAGCACCTCTGCGATTTTGTCACCAAACGGCAGCAAATTCTCAGCAGCCAAAACACTGAATGAAGGTACTAACGTATTAGATTTCTCTGCCCGTTATGTTGCCAAAGGTGCAACCACGCCGGGTCAGGCAAATGCTGATGCCACTTTCGTTGTTAAATACGAATAATCAATTACTGAACGTAATTAATTAAATAAATAAAAACTTTCTCTGCACAGAATTATTTTCTCTTAATTCTGACGATGGATTGTGCCTGTAACAGGGAGCAGAGAAAGTTTTATATATCACTACCTGTATTATAAGCCACCACGGAAAATGAAATACCATACTCTATGCGTTATTTCTGACAGAGAATATTAAGAGGTACTTTTGTGATTTCTGATTATTTTAAAAATAGTGCATTGATATTGTTTTTCACACTGATGTCAGGGTTTGCTTATTCAGCATCAAATCAAAACTCAGGAATAGCTCTGGGTGCCACCCGGATTATTTATCCTCAGGATGCCAAACAAACCTCACTGTCTGTGATTAACCACAGCCCGAAAGAACGTTTTCTTATCAACTCATGGGTTGATAACGAAAATGGCAAAGAGAAAGATTTTGTTATCACGCCACCGTTATTTGTAATGGAGCCTGCCAGCGAAAATATTCTGCGGATTGTTAACCTGGCTCAGGATTTACCGAAAGACAGAGAATCCATTTTCTGGCTGAACGTAAAAGCCATTCCGTCTGTGGATAAAAACTCGCTGGAAGGAAAAAACGTTCTCCAGCTGGCGATCCTTTCGCGGATTAAATTATTTGTCAGACCGGTGAATTTACCGATCCAGACAGAAGATGCGGCCGAAAAAATTATCATCACGCAGAAAAACGGCGCGATTACGATTGATAACCCGACACCGTATTACACCACTTTCGTCAATCTCATTTTAGACGGGCGTCCGCTTGATAATGTCATGGTTGCACCATTCAGCACCCATCAGATTGCCGGTAAAAGCGGCCGTAAACTGACCTATCAGACAATTAATGATTACGGCGGACTGCGCAAACAGCGCGAAGTGAATCTGAATTAAGGCATTCATTATTTTATTGTTGTCATGCAGGGAACAGGGTGAAATGAGTAACATCAAAAAGGTTTTCACACATACGCCGGTTTATTTTGCTGTACTTGCGGCCGTGACGTGTTTTTTGCCTGCGGGAACCGCCGGTGCGAAACCTTCCTTTAACGCCGCGTTTTTAACCGACGACCTGTCTGATGCGGATGTCTCTGATTTATCCCGCTTTGAATCGGGCGGTTATCAGCCGCCCGGTAATTACCTGGTTGAACTGTCCGTTAATAATGATTTTGTCTCCTCTTCTGAAATCACCTTTACCGAACTGAAAAATAAAGAGGGTGAGCCTTATTTATTCCCCTGCTTCAGTGCGGAAACTATTATGGGTTTCGGGGTGAATATCGCCCGGCCTGAAGAATTAACCGCGCAGGATAAACAGTGCTTCCCGTTTACCGAAAAAATTCCCGGTTCCGAATATCACTTTGATTTTCAGAAACAGCGGCTGATGCTCAGCTTCCCGCAGGCCAGCCTTTCCGGGCAGGCCCGCGGTTATATTCCGCCGGACAGATGGGAATCCGGTATCCCGGCGCTGTTTATGAACTATTTCGCGTCAGGGAATAATAACTCGGATAATACCAGCAGCTACTACGTGAGCATGAACTCAGGGTTTAACCTCGGTGCATGGCAGTTCCGTCAGTCCAGCTCCTGGAATTACAACAAAAGTAAAAATTCCAGCAACAGCCAGTGGCGCAGCCTGATGAACTATGTTCAGCGGCCGATCATTGCCCTGAAAAGTCAGCTGGTTATCGGTGACGGCAACTCGGACGGCAGCGTGTTTGACTCTGCCGGGTTCCGTGGTGTGCGGCTGTTTTCTGTCGATAATATGTATCCGGACAGCCAGCAGGGTTATGCCCCGACCGTACGCGGTATGGCGAAAACCGATGCCAAAGTGGTTATCCGCCAGAACGGCTATGTCATTTATCAGGTGTATGTCCCGCCGGGCCCGTTTGTCATTAATGACTTAAACCCGGCCACTTCCAGTGGTGACTTACAGGTTACCATCGAGGAGAAAGACAGCACTCAGCAGCAGTATGTTGTGCCCTACTCCACACTGCCGGTACTCCAGCGTGAGGGCCGCGTGAAATATGATGTGATGGCCGGGGAATTCCGCAGCGGTAACAGCAACCAGGATAAACCAAAGTTTGTCCAGGCGACGCTGCTCGCCGGTCTGACGCGGGATATCTCTGTTTATACCGGGACTCAGCTGGCGGACAAATATAAATCTGTACTGGTGGGTGTCGGCCAGAATATCGGCCGTTTTGGTGCGTTCTCCTTCGATATCACCCATGCAAACAGTGAACTGGCGGACGGCTCAAACCACAGCGGGCAGTCATTCCGTTTCCTGTATGCGAAATCCCTGAACACCACCGGAACCACGTTCCAGTTATTAGGTTACCGTTATTCCACCAAAGGCTTCTATACCTTAAATGATGTCGCCTACAAGCAGATGTCCGGGTATGAATATGCCCCGGACGGCGAAGATGGTGATAGCAGCAAACCGATCATTATTAATTATCACAATCTGCTCTATAACAAAAAAGGGCGTTTCCAGGTCAATATTTCGCAGTCATTTGATCAGTACGGTTCGCTCTATTTATCCGGCAACCAGCAGTCTTACTGGAACCGCAGCGGTAAGGATGAATGGTATCAGGCCGGGTATTCCAACAGCCGGAACGGGATAAACTATTCCGTTTCCCTGAGCACCACCAAGGCTCTGGAACTCAAAGAGCGCGATAACATGCTGTCGGTGAATGTGTCCGTGCCGTTCTCATCATTCTCATCGCGTAACGCGCGCAGTAATGATGCCTTTAATAACGCGTATGCCACGTTCTCCGCCACCAGTAACTCCGGCGGCCGGGATGCTTACCGCGTGGGTGTGAACGGCACATTGCTGGAAGACAGAAACCTGAGCTATTCCGTATCCCAGGGGCATGTCAGCCAGCAGGGCTATAACGGCTCCGCTGGGCTGGATTATCAGGGGACTTACGGTGATTTCGGGATCAGTTATAACTACGACCCGGATCAGAATCAGCTGAACTACCGGGCTTCCGGGGCGGTGCTGCTGCATGAAAACGGATTGACATTCGGCCAGTCAATCAATGACACCACCGTGCTGGTCAAAGCACCGGGTGCCGCCGGTGTGGCGGTGGAAAACTATACCGGTGTGAAAACGGACTGGCGCGGTTACGCCATTATTCCTTATGCCTCCGCCTACCGGAACAACCGTATCGCACTGAATCCGGACTCATTTAATGACAATACGGAAATAAAAAATAACGTACAGAACGTAGTGCCGATCAGCGGTGCGGTCGCCCGCGCCACGTTTGATACCAGTATCGGTATCCGGGCGCTGCTCACCCTGACACACAACGGTAAACCGATCCGCTTCGGCAGTATGGTGCAGGAAACCGGCTCGCAGATCAGCAGTATCGCTGATGATGACGGGCGGGTGTATTTAACCGGCCTGCCGCTGACCGGAAAATTACTGGTGCAATGGGGAAATCAGCCGGGTGACCAGTGTACAACCGGCTACGATTTTACCCGTCAGGAAATCAAAGGACCGTTACTGCGGACCGCGCTTGAATGTAAATAGAGAGTTAATGATGAAAAAGAGATATGCAATCCCGTTATTAATGGCATTTTTACCTCTTCCGGCGCTGGCAGTGGTGTGCAGTAATGCCTCCGGCGGGATCAGTGAAGTGTATTATGATCTGACGGACAGCTTTACGTCCGCCAATAACCAGGTGGGTCAGGTAAAAGTATTAACCAAAAACTTCAGTGAACGGGTTGAAGGGATCTGCCCTGTTCACTCCGGTAATAACCGGACAATGCGAAGCTATGTCGCCAATATGCCGGTAGTGGAGACGGAAGGAGCTTATAAATACCTCCAGCTGAATGATTACCTGCGCGGAGCGATGAGTATTATTGACAGCTCCGCCGGTACTTTTTATCCGCCTCAGGACTATGTTCTGATGGGAACACACCCTAACGTTACCAAGGGCAAGCCGTTCGGCATCATGGACAGTAATTTTACGTTCCGTCTGAAAGTTACCCGGCGTTTTGTTGACCAGGTGGTGATCCCGAAAAAGACGCTGTTTACCGTATATGTCACCACGGCGAATAACGACCCGTTAAGCACACCGGTTTATACCATCAGCTACAGCGGCGTGATTAATGTGCCGCAGCAATGCAAAGTCGGCGTTAATGATATTGTGGTCATTAACTTCGGTAAAATCGGCTCACAGTTATTCAGCCAGGCCGGCGCCGGTAATAAACCTGCCACGGTGAATAAAAAACTCGAAAATATCGCAATACAGTGTACCAACGTAGAAGCCAAAGCTTATCTGACACTGCGTATCGAAGCCGAAAAAGTCAGCGGCAATATGATTGTCTCTGATAACCCGGATGTCGGTTTTATGGTTGGTGATAAAGACGGCAACGCATTAACGCCGAATAATATCGGCAGTGTTATTCCGTTCCAACTCGATGGCGCCGGATCGGCCCGTACCGCAATTACCGCCTGGCCTGTCAGTGTGACAGGAAATAAACCGAAAGAAGGTGTTTTCCAATCCCGCGGATATTTACGCGTAGACTACGAATAACAGGCACGGCAATGAAAAAAAGAATAACACAGGCTCTGTTTCCCCTGCTGTCCGGCTGGCTGCTGATCCATTCCGCCGCTGCCTATGAACTTGGCCGGGTGAATATTGAGCTGTCCGGTGAAATTGTGGCTTACAGCTGCGGGGTTGAAGTCTCTCAGGCAAATAAAAAAGTTGAGCTGGGGCGCTGGGCACTGAAGAATTTCCGTGCCGCCGGAGATAAAACACAATCAATGCCGTTCAGTTTTCAGTTGCAGAACTGCCCGCCCTCTTCTGCTGTCACTTTTGTTTTCAGCGGTAAGAAAGATAAAACGGACAGCTCATTGCTGGCCATAAATGAAGGTGCAAGTGCGGCGGGATCTGTGGCGGTGGAAATCCTCGACAGTCAGAAAAAGCGGCTTCCCATGGAGACCAAAAGTCCGAAAATCGCCATGGATATTAACGGTAACGGTCAGGCGCAATTTTATGCCAATTATATCGCCACCGCTGACCGCCCGACACCCGGTATTGCCGATGCGGATGCCACTTTTATGATTACCTACGACTAATCAGAATATATTCCCCGGGGTTCCGTCTCTGCAAAACAACCGCAGAGACGGACAACGGATTAAAAATGATACCGGATACCGGCGTACAACAAATGTAATTTCACATCTGTATTGGTATACCCTGTTGCGGTATTAAGACCGTTATGTGCCGTAATTCTGTTTTCCGCCGATCCTGCATCCGTATATGAATAACCGGTATCCAGTGAAATATTGTCATTAATATTCCACGAAATTCCCGCCCCCGCAGACCAGGCCAGATTAGTCACACTTTTTGATGCCCCGGCACTGAGTGCCTGCCCTGCCACATTAGTATCCCAGGAAACCTCATTGCGGATAAATGCCGCACCGGCACCGGCCATCAGATAAGCACTGATCTCATTATTGACCGGAATGTCATAATACACATTCACCATCAGCGTATCCGCTTTCGTTTTCATATACAGCGAAGACTCTGACGGCAGCGGAAAGGTATTATTTTTCTGATTATGCCAGTAGCCGGAAACAGACGGTGAAAAAGACATATTATCATCCTGCTTCCCGTAATGCTGAAATGCGAGTTCAACACGGACAGGCTGATAAGTATCACCGGTGAACTGATACCCTGCCGCGATCCCCGGAGAAAAAACCGTCTCCGTTATATTTTTCAGATTTTCTTTTTCAATATTATAGGACAGAGCCCCCGCCGTCATACCGGAACCCTGTAATGAATTATCCGTTGTTTTTAATAACCCGGCCCCGGCTTTGGCTGAAATATAAAAACCCGGCTGTGATGCGGAAAATGCGTGTGCGGAAGCCAGAACCAGCAGACCGCCTGTCAGTAATTTACTCTTTATCATTTATATTATTCCTGAAAATTAAATATCAGAGATATTCCAGCGTAAAGGTTGCCTGAGAATTTGCAGTGCCTGCACCGACCGGGTTACCGGTGGCAACATATTGCGCATAAAATTCCAGCGGAATATTTGTTGCATCCGGATAAAGCGGATACACAATGGTTTCTGTATTGGGTTTTACAGTATTCTTATTTCTGTCAAGAATAGAAATCCCGAGATTTGTGGCTGTACTGCCGGCATCAAGTTTAAACAGCGTATTATTTACAGAATCCGCCGTACCTGAAAATGTCACTTTTACCCCTGCTGCCAAAGGCCCGCAATCAATCAGGTTTATCGTAAACCGCTTTGGCGGCACGCCCCGCGGCGTTTCCTGAAATTGCTTTACTGCCCACGTTCCCAGGTCAACTGTCTGATTCATTGTGCCCGGCGTAATGGTGCAGGCATTGGAAACCAGATTGGCTTTCATAATTAAGTTAATACTGCCGATATCCGAAACAGCGGCAGGACTGAATATGGCCGCCAGTAAAACAGCGAGAATTCCTTTTCTGCGCCCGGCTCCGGAAAAATTATTATTTGTACTTTTCATCATCAGTATCCTCCGGAGAATTACGGGAAATCAATCCGCAAATAAGCCTGTGATGTTACCGGGCCTTCATCAGGTCTGACACCTGTAACACTGGCCGGATACACCCGGATACGTGCATTCGCCCGTGTATTTCCGTCAAGATAAAAGGGAATAAAACTCGACAGATTATTTGGTGTCAGTTCTTTATCACTGCTGTCAGTAACAATAAACCCGACATCACTGTTGTTGGAAATCACAATATTTCCGGCGACGTTATTAGCCTGCAAACGCATATTCAGGTTTGTTCCGGCAGCAATATTATCGCAGGTCACCGATAAGGTACTTTCTTTCGGATTTACACCCTGAGCCCTTGCACCCGCCGCTTTAAATGCGCCGGTTGACACATTACCAAAATCCACCATTACGGTTTGTCCGGCATTAATTGAGCATGTCTGCGGAACGGTAATATTCAGCGATAAATAGACATTCTGTACTACCTGTGCCGAGGCACAGTTATCCGGCTGACAAAAGCCAAACTGGCCAATCAGGATATTTTTTGAATAGGTACCACTGACAATTTTTCTGTCTATGCGAAGCCTGCTCTGCCAGTCACGGGGATTGAGTGACATCGTCTCGCCAGTCTGCTGAACTATAGGGACACAACCCGGACCATAGGCTCTGGCATTAAACGGTACATAAATTGTACCGGTATTACCGATACAGGGACTGTCACGGGATAATGCTACCGAAATATAATCATCCACCTTTTTAAACTGCCAGTTGGCGGAATAAAACGGAGGTACCGGAATCGGATCACCATTAAATTTAGCCCATTGCATAATATTACCATTATGCATTGCTTTCATTCCTAATGCCGGTGTGGTTATGGCATTACTGTTTATCTGAGCACCGGCATTATTGTCACCTGATGCCAGATTTTGTTCTATTTTAAGATAGACATCATTACATCCTGAAGTACAGGTTACCGCATAGCTGTTTGCACAAAACAGAAGTAAACCTGATAACATTATTTTACGCATAATTAAAACTCACTTTACCAGATTAATGTTATAAACAGCGGGCACTGATATTGCTGATCGGGGTATTACTTCCGGCCGCTAAACGATATTCAGCCGTACATTGTGAATCTGCACCATTTCCCCAGACAATATTCAGTTTTCCTGTTTCCGGCAGACCTGACATAAATGCGACACCATCGTCACCGACAATATTGGCTTTACCGGTATACTCATCAGTAACAATCGCCCCGAACGGCACAGCTTTTCCGTTTTTCTGCAACAACGTCACCATGGCTTTCAGACCAATACGGGATTTGAAATTCGCTTTCACAATAGCGCCCTGAACCGGAACCACATAATCAACAGCATTATCCAGTTCTGCATTATCCGGCAATGTGGTGATATCCAGTGCAACACGGTTATTCCGGTAAGCGGTGGCATTCGGAATAACGGCATAGCCGCGCCAGTCGGTGAAAACACCGGTTTCATTTTCAACAGACGTATCCTTAACACCCGGTGCTTCAACTAATATATTGGTCTGTCCGAGCGGCTGACTTAAGGTAATACCATTCTGATGTGCCAGAACACCACCACGAACGGTATAAGTCACCTGCTGCCAGTTCTTTCCGTAGTTATAACCGGCTCCCGCCTCACCATAGCCGCCCTGATAATTTACAGACGCACTGCCGGATGCGCTCTCACCTTTATTCGCATATCCCTGCTGAATGTTATAATTAAGATTATTGTCCTCAAGTAATGTGCCTGAAATACCCAGCTGCTGAGAGACTTTGTTATTATCATCTCTTGTCAGCGTATAGGTGGAATAGACATTATTCCGGGAACCGGTAATATCTGCAGCATCCCCGCTGCCAAACCAGCGGCTTAATGGCACTGAAACATTAAATGCTATCCGTTTATCTTTATCCGATAACCCGGCAGATTTATTTTGTGACCAGTTAACACCATAGGTTATATCTTCCCAGTTACCGTTATAACCAAACTGAAGTGACTGATCCGTTTCATTTGTTCCCCAGTATGTCTGGTGGCTGCCGGTAATATAAACTGATCCGTAACCGTCAAACTGCTGACTGATATTAACCTGATACTGCCCCTGTTTGGTATAATAGAGATTATGATAATCAATAATCTCAGCATCTTTATATTCAGCACCATCCTGGGTTCTGATATTATATCCGCTCATCTGCCTGTAGCTGGTTTCACTTAATGTATAATAACCTTTGGTAGAATAACGGTACCCCATCAGCTGAAAGTTTGTTCCCAATTCGTTCAGCGATTTGGCATATAAAAAGCGGACGGACTGTCCCTGTTTATGCTCACCATTCGGTAACCGGCTGTTTGCCTGGGTAATATCCGCTGAAATTGCCCCCCATTCCCCCAGGTTTTTCCCGGCACCCGCAGAGAAAGCCCGGTAATTATCAGATAACTGTGTTCCGCCATAAACGGTCACACCTTCGGATAAACCGTGGCTGATCGTTCCCTGCCAGAAATCCGGACTGTTTTGCATTGATGAACCGGAACGGAATTCCCCGGCAGTTACTTCATATTTTGTCCGGCCTTCACGCTGTAACATCGGTACAGCAGAATACGGCACGGTAAACTGCGTGATTGTGCCGTTATTTTCTTTAACCGTGACATCTAAATTACCGCTGCTGGACGTTGCATACAGATCTTTTATTTCAAACGCGCCGGGTGAAACATATGACTGATATATAACATAGCCATTCTGACGGATAGTAACCTGTGCATTACTGTTGGCAACACCTCTGACTGTCGGCGCAAAACCCCGCATACTGTCCGGCAGCATATTATCGTCAGACGCCAGTTTTACCCCTCTGAAACCCACACTGTCGAAAATATCATTTTCCGTAAAGCTGTCACCGATTGTCAGCTGGCTTTTCAGCGGAATGATTGCTTTCTGCACATAAGTACGGATATTATTCCACTGACTGTTATCTGTGCGCCGGTCAGATGTGTAATTCCAGGTACTGGCGTTTCTCAGTTGCCAGGAGCCAAGGTTAACGCCGCTGTCCAGATTTAAAAAATAGTTATTATATCTCTCATCATTTTTTGTATCTTTACTGTGGCTGCCGGTAAAACCATAGTTCAGTAACAGAGCATTAATACCGTCCTGCCATTCTGACGGCGGAATATATCCCCGGATATTATTAATAAACGACGCCTGCGGGATTTCTATATACAGTTTCTGATCTTCAAAATCAAAACGGGCCTGTGATTTATCATATGTTGATTGAAAATCCACACAACGGTCATTCAGTAATATGGCATTACTGATATCAATATTGTATTTTTTGAACCAGTCAGTGGTTAAACAGGGTATTAAGCCGGTATCATCACCGCCCGGTTTTATTTTTCCGTCTTTTTCAGTACTGACAAATAAGATATCCTGCGTTGCCACATACTCACCGTTGAGAAAAACCTCAACCCGGTATTCACCCGCGGCCTGTCCCAGACCTTTATCAAAACGGCTCAGATCAGCAACCTCATTACCATTATCAGACAAGAATGCAGGGTTAAAAAACTCACCGGCATAGCTGCTTTTAATAATGGCTATATTGCCTGTTATCATTGCACATGAAAGCATTAACATTATCTTGTTAAATTTAAAGCATGGCAATCCTTTCAGCAGAGTTAACTTCTGCATAAAATGCGCTCCGTATAAAATAAGATAATAATGATTAATATGAATTAACGCTGATTACCGGTGTATTAGCACCATAGTCATTAATGGTCTGATACGATATCCCGCCGGCAACCGGTTTTTCTGTATTAATTATTTTTTCAGCGAACGGTGCGATCATAAAGCTCTCTATCTTTTGATCAGCCATTTTCATATTTACCACCGTCAGATAATAGGGTGACGGGTTAGTGACATTTATACCCCCGCTGACCTTATTAAACTTAAGCATTTTATATGCATCCCCCACCTTTACCGGCAGACCTTCCGGGCGGACAAACATTTTAATCCTGGCCAGAACGGCTATCTGAAGTACGTTTTTGTCTGCTATCTGTTCACGGTCGACGGACGGGATCGCTTTACTGTTCAGCCAGAATAAACTCTCTCTGTCTTTGGGTAAATTTGCACCTGTATTAATAATTTTTATCGTATTTTCACTTTTTGGTTTACTGACAAATAAAGGGGGTGTAACCGTAAATTCCTTTGTTTTTTGATCAGAGGCATCATCTATCCAGGACTGAATCAAAAACCGGTTTTTCTCATCGGTATTCGTGACGGCCAGAGACACCTGTTTTGCCTCCATCGGATAAATAATCCGGGTTGCACCCAGTGCAATTCCGCCTGCCGATGCCACCGCCGGAAAAAGTAATGCGATGATAAAAGAAAATAATATTTTTCTCATATTGAATGCTGACCTGTACATTATTTAAATCCCCGCAGAGAGTATTTAATTATTATTTATATGTTAAATGAAACCATACTGATGCATTGGCTTTTCCGCCGGTTACCTGCATATCCGTTGCTCTGTATCTGGCATTAAAATGTAATGTATTTTCACCTTCGTGAAAGTTGATCCATTTTGATGGTATATTATCAGGAATGATAATATCGCCGTCACTATCCAGAATAGCTATCCCCACACCTTTGGCCGTTTCATCACTATTTTCAAGTTTAATTATTTGCGGATCTTGTTCATTAATATAACCAAAGACAGAAAGCCCCACTTTGCTGCTTACCGCAGTGCTGCAATTAGTTATTATCAATTTAAACGGAATATTTCCTGAATAACTGCCGGTCCCCTTAAACTGATTGGTTCTGAATTCACCCATATCAATAACATCATTTTCGCTGTTTGTTGAAAGGGTACATCCGGCTTCCACTAACCCGCCTCTTAAATGCACCATTCCCCCGTCAATAATGGTATGGGTATTATTTCCGGCATAAGCACCGGCAGAAAAACCGCACAATAAAAATACCGTGCTGATTAATTTATGCATTTATCTCACTCCAATCGGCAAACAGTGACCCGGTCACCCGGGCCACTGATAACGCGCTAACGGGTTCGGCAATAAAAGGCGGTTTTATTGGTACTGCATTGTGAAAGTAGCATCCGCATCCGCGCCGCCCGGTGTTACTGAGGCCTGCGTTGAAATATAGTTTGCGGAAAAATTCAGGACACTCACGCCATCCACTAAATTTTGTGCCGTTGAGAAAACAGAACCGTCCGGTTTCAGCACCTGTCCCAGATGGTCTGCGATCTGAATACCAACACCTTTGGCGGCCCCGGCTGAACCTCCGCCGATATTACTGGTCTGCAATGCCGTCGGATCATCTGCGGAAGATAATCCGGAAAATGAAACAGATGCCTTGGTTGATACACTGGTATCACAGTCTTCTAATTTAATAGAAAACGGTACATCACCGGATTTTTTCCCCTTGGCATCAAAAAATGCAGTGCGGTACTGCCCCATATTGACCGTCTGATCGGTAGAGTCAGCACTGACAGCACATGCCGCGTTCACAATTCGTCCGGTAAAGTGAACAGTGCCGCCGGTAACCGTTGTCGCCGCCATGCTGAACTGACTTGCTGATAATACGGTGAGAGCAACCACAGACATAACTAAACGTTGTTTATTCAACATACGCTTTATTCCTCATTGTTAATTTTATTTACTATTAAAATATTATTATTGACGACAGGCAGGTGACTTAGCCTGCAAAAGAATTATTTGCTCCATATTGTTATATTACCGGCCTTCCTCCTTTGTTTTTAATCGGTGGTATTTACTCATATTCAAATCAGAGTAAAACAATCCCAGTTCATTAAATATCCTGACAACTTCTTCCGGACTCATTTTTAGTGAAGAAAAAAATCGAAAAAGGATAACGATGTTAAAATTTGTCAGTCCGTTCTCATAACGTGATATTTGCTGTTGACTGATGTTGAGTGTTGCGGATAATTCCTGTCCGCTTATACCTAATTCTTTCCTTCTCAGTCGTAACAAAGCCCCCAAATAGCGGTTGGCGTCATATTCGACAAAAAATCGCACAGTGTCTAATGATTGCATAAAAATACCTTGTGCTTTAGATAATATAAATTCTGTAAATACCCATGTTAGTAAATGCGATGATGCATTTTTTATTTACCTGCGACTAATAATACTGAGATTCAAACATTTTAATCCAATAGTTATTTACGCCTTTAATGCCCACAACTGATAGTTTTTGTCTATTGAATTGTATTAATCCAATAACTAATAATTATCTAAAATCAATAAAGCCATAATTAGTCTTTTAATATCATATAGTTAAAAAAACACCCAAAACACAAACTGAAACATTTGCTTACAAGTGTTAAAACTATAAATTTAAGAGATAACAGATTTTACATCCTGAAAAATAGCAATTAACAATTAATTATTTCAATATTGTTTGTTCCTGATTTAAATTAGATAAATAAAACCATGCGATAACCGATACGCAACATAAAATATTATTCACACTGATATTTTTTAATCAATTTATTCATAATATGTAATTATATCCTTTATTGTTGTTATTTTGTCCGGGTGAGATTAGATATTGAGTAATATATCTGTTTTTGCGTCAGATATAATCGTATTTTAATTAAGAATAAGTCTCATCACGCAGATTTATACTTTTTTATTTTTCACTTAATAGCATCACAATAATTAACCAATATGATTCACATTGTTTTAATAATTAATAATACTAATACAACGTAAAATTTATCTGCGCCGCTAATATGTATTATTCCCGTGCCACCATCCCCGGGCTGGAATGCAAACACACTAATAACCATGTAATCAACATGTGTAATTAACAGGTATGGTATTACGGGCACGGTATTGGCAGGTATGGCATTGGTGGACATAGCATTGGCGGACATGACATTGGCAAACATAGCTCCCCGCCGGATTTTTTATCGCCAACGGGTAATTTGTGCTTTTTATCAAAGTTGCATCTAAAATACCTTTTAAAATTTGAAAAATATTTTAAGATTATATCTTAATCATTTGTTTGGTTTCAGGAGAGCACAGATGGATCGCATCATTATCCCGACAAACTACATCCATGTCCGGAGCACTCCGCTCTGGACCAAAGAAACAGCACCGAAGTCTATCTGGCAAAGGCATCTCGATAAAGGAACACGTCAGGGCGTTTACCCTAAACTCTCTGTTATGCAGGGCACGATTATTTACTATTCCTATGCGGATGAAACCAGCCCTGAGCCGGCCGATACCCTGGTGATCGAAGCCGGACAGTTCGGTGTCTTTCCGCCGGAAACCTGGCACCGGATAGAAGCAGCTACTGACGATACTGTGTTTAATGTCGATTTTTATGTCGCCCCAGAGATTCTGACCGAGGAGTAACACAATCATGAACGACGAAAATAAAGGCTTTTTATTAACACTGAGTAATGAACGTAATCATCTGACAGCGGAAAAACGCTTTCTTAATCCGAAAAAATTATATATTCCTGAGATTGCAGCAGAAGAAATTGCATTGCTGGTCAGTGAATTAGAGGGTAAAGAAAAAATTAATGATGCGGCACTGATGGTCACCATGACCAATAGCAATAATGGTGTTTCAGTGGATAAAGACGTGGATTCCGCCGCGGTGCTGGCCGACCCGGAAAATGCAGCGCAAATCGTCAAAGATCTGATTAATATTATCCGCGGCTATGATATGGATGAAGAAACCAATATCTGCGGATGGTAAGCGTTTATCCGTTCTGTGAGGGGAAAGCGGTTTCCCCTCACGAAGAGCGTATTACCCGGCGTGGCGGATATCGTCATACTCTCTGGTTTTATCAAATACACTTTTGGCAAACGGACAAAGCGGAATAATTTTCCGGTTTTCACGGCGCATTTTCTCAACCACTGCCGCGACCAGCTTATTACCGACTTTCTGCCCGCGCAGACTGTCATCGACCATGGTATGGTCAATAATCGCCAGATTATCCCCGGTATACACAAAGGTAATCTCCGCTATCCGGCGTTTGCCGTCCTCAGAAAGAATATAAAAACTGGTTTCATCTTCACGAATATCCATCACTTATCTCCTCCGGCTTAAAATAATACTATATGCAAAACCGAGCGGATGAGAATACCGATCAGTGCTGCCGGGATCACATAACGAAATAAACGGACAAACCGCGAACTGATACCGAGGAAGATTCCGATGCCCGGTAAATCAAATGTCTGGATCAGTAATCCGGCAGACGCATTAATCTGGTTGGCAGTTACCGCGCCCTGTTGTACCAGGTCAGAAATCACCCCGAAATACGCGGTTCCCCCGGCCACACATTTCACCAGAGCAGGCAGAACAAAGCTGTCCGGAATATGCAGAATATTGAGCACCGGCATCAGAATATGATGCAGCCATTCAATGACCCCGGCGGCCTGCATTAATCCTACAATGGATAATGACAGGATCAGCATCGGAATGGCGCCGAGTGCCAGACGGATAGCATCCGCCCCCGCGCTGTTGATCACTGCCAGAATCCCCTGATTATTCTGCTCCGCATCCGGCAGCGGTTCTGAACCGGCAGTCTCTGCCGCCGATAAACGCCGCCCGGTGACATACCAGGTAAACGCTGCCGCACACAATCCTCCGGCGATCGAAATAATAATAGAGGTTGTCCAGTGCAGGCCGAACGGCATCAGCGGATAAAACACATTCCCCTGCCCCATGGCAAAACACATCGCCAGCGTTGCGGCCATATGGCGATCAGATACACCCCGTTTATCCATAATCGCGAGTGTCGCCAGCGGCGCGGCAAAACTGACAAAATTTATCTGGATCAGTGCAAATGCACTCATCCCGGTTAAGCCGAAGGGTTTAAGCAGCGGTGCCAGCCAGCGGACAATCACATCGAGTACGCCCCTGACAGAGAGATATTTCATTATGATCAGCATGACGACCATAATCGGTAATAAGGTATAAAGCGCGACATCAACGGATGCTTTACCCGCTGAAATGATAATACTGATAACATCCATGAAATGAATACAGAAAATAACGGAATAGGTTTTCCGGATTATAACCCTGATACTTCAGAAGTAATTCAATTTCTCGGATTATCTCAAATAAAGCAGATAAATATATCCAATCCTGTATTTTCGGATATTTTTTTCAGCCGGACGTCATCCTGCGGGATGAATGACCAAATAATAACCCTGTATGACAGTATGCGGTTACCCGCTGTTTCGATCCGGCTGATTTATCACATTATTCAGAAATATGACCAGAGCAGCGACATTGGCATCACCAATACCAGTGCCGGAAGCAGATTAATCACCGCAAACAGTTTAATACCGCAGATCCGAAGCCCGGTCGCAATTAATAATACCCCGCCCGCCGCAGTGAAATCCGCCATCATTGCCGGTGTGGTAAACGGCATTAATAATACGCCTCCGCCCGCCAGCATAAGCTGAATAATCAGCATCGGCGCAGCTATAACCGACACCGCAATACCCAGTGAACAGGCAAATATCATCGCTGTGAAAAAGTCCATAAAGGCTTTGGTCAATAACACGGTCGGGTCACCGGTCATTCCTTCATGCATCGCCCCGAAAATTCCGGTACCGCTGACACAGAACAGAAAAATCAGCACCACATAGTTTTCAATAAAACTTTCCTGTGCTCCGCCCCGCGCCGGAAGCCACATTTTTACTTTACCGGCGACGGTATTGATTTTATTTTCCAGACAACACAGCTCACCGATAACCGCCCCGAGCAGCACCGATAACACCATCACCGGCATATTGGCACATTTGATAATCAGTAAAACCCCAATCCCGAGTGATGCCAGCCCGAATACTGACGGCATCGATGTCCGGATACGTTCCGGCAGCCGGTGGCTTAACCCTGCTCCGGCAATTCCGCCAATCAGTACCGCGGCGGCATTAATAAAAGGTCCGGTAACCAAAACTGACTCCTGCTGTTTTTATTTGAATCTCATTATTATACGGAACCGGTTCAATACCGTACGTGTACCTGTCAGCAAAACAGGCGCAACAAAACAAAAAAATCGTGTATTGACTCTCACGTTACATAAGGCCGCAGCCTGTAAGCCTGACCGATGCCGGTTACGCTTTCATAGCACGCAGGAAAACCCGGATGACACCGGAGACCGGATAATTTCCGCTTAACGCTATTCCGGCTGAATAACAGAAACAAATATATGGTTTTCTCAAAAGCTATCTGCTGAACCTGGTGGCTTATAACATCATTTGTTCAGGTTTATTTAATTAATTCTGCATATAGATAAATATACCAATATATTATTTTATATATCGTATTTTTACCTTATCACTATTATTACGTATTGCTACGCGGTTCATTATAAGAACATTCCAGTATTTGGTATTTACAATGTGAGATACCTTATCGCAGATTAAATTTTACAGTTTGATATTACAGGGATATTTGTAAATGTACGCAGTAAAAATAAAAGATGTTAATAAAAGTTATTACCTGGGGAAAATTCGTGAAACCGCTCTCAGAGATATTAACATTAATATATCACCACAATGTTTTACTGTTTTGTCCGGAAAATCAGGCAGCGGAAAAACCACATTGCTGAATCTTATCGGCGGGCTGGATACACCGGATAACGGAGAAATAATCATCTCCGGACAAAAAATGAATAATATGAATGATAATCAGAGAAGTACATTCAGACAGCAAAATCTGGGGTTCATTTTTCAGAATTTTAACCTGATCCCTGTATTAACAGCGTATGAAAACATTGAAATTCCGTTGATCCTCCGCCGTATGCCACCAGCACAACGCCGCCGTGAAGTAACACATATGCTGGAATGTATCGGAATGGACAGTAAATTAAATTCATTGCCCAACCAGCTTTCCGGCGGTCAGCGTCAGCGCGTGGCAATTGCACGGGCACTGATTCATCAGCCGAAACTGGTTCTTGCCGATGAACCGACAGCAAACCTGGACAGTAAAACAAGCGAGTCAGTTTTGCAGTTACTGAGAACGTTACAGACAGAATATAAAACATCCGTTGTTTTTTCCTCTCATGACCCGATGGTCATTGAGCAGGCCGATAATATTTTTCTGATCAGTGACGGAATAGTTACCAGCAAGCCGGGAGTCAGCGGCTGATGCAAACATTCAAACTTGCTTTGCGTAATCTTCTCCGTAACCGGCGGCGGACCTGTTCCACATTGTGTGCCATTATTATTGGTGCAATCAGTATTCTGTTATTCGGGGGCTATAATCATTCTATTGAATACAGCCTGAGAACAACCTTTGTCCGTGATATCGGTCATCTTCAGATTCAGCACAGAGATTATTTCAGTGAGGGAATGGCGAATCCTCAAAAATACAGTATTCATAATTACCAGGAAATTATTGATGCCATTTCGGCTGATCCTGAGTTAAGCAAAATGATTAACATCAGTGCGCCCATTCTTCTGATAAATGGTATTGCCAGTAATTATTCTGCCGGAACATCAAGACCGGTTTTAATATACGGAACAGAGTCTGACAGCCAGAAAATATTAGGTCAGTGGGATGAATACCAATTGGGTAAAGGTATCAATATCCGTAATATTCCGGATAAATCAGTGCCGGATGCAGGATTAACAGGAAAGGGACTAAGCCGCCTGCTGAAACTGGATGAACCGGAAGATACCGTATCCGCAGATAACAGCCGGGTGAATAACGAAGCAGAATCACTCCCGGATGATCTCGCTCAGCTGGTACAGGATACCCGGTCAGAACGTAAACCGGATTCCGGAAAATATATCGAGTTACTGGCGGCATCCGCAGGCGGAGCCCCGAATATCGTGAGGATGAAAGTCACCGGTATTCAGCCGCAGGCAGCCCGTGAGCTGGACGACAATTATGTGAATGTGCATTTAAATCAGGCACAACAGCTTTTATACGGTAACGGCGACCACGGGGTGACAGCCATTGTTCTGCAACTGAACCATTCTGATCAGATGGATGAAGCCAGAGAACGATTACAGCAATTACCGGCACTCACATCTGCGGATGTGCCGCTGGCCATACTCGACTTCATGCAGTTACAGCCGCTGTATAACCAGATTCTGGCTATGTTCGGAAAGTTATTCAATTTTCTGCTCGTCATTATTCTCTGTATTACGTTGTTTACTATCGGAAATACCATGAGTATGGCCGTACTCGAAAGAACAACTGAAATCGGCACTCTGAGGGCCGTCGGGTTAAAACAGCGTGATATCCGGAATCTTTTTCTTAATGAAGGAATATTGCTGGGGGTTATCGGCTCGGTGGCGGGTGTAGCTTCTGCACTGCTCGTGGCTGCTGTTATCAATATTTCCGGCCTGACATGGCAGCCGCCGGGAGTTATAGCGCCGATTCCTGTCCGGATAAAAATATGGGGAGAATTCGTCATGATAGCCAGTGTGGTGGGAACACTGATGGTGGCCGCCGTCGTATCTTCCTGGTGGCCGTCACGGAGAGCCGCCAATGTCTCAATTGTTGAGGCATTACGATACATATAACCGCCATCATAAATCAGCTAACAGGACGTAACTAAAAATGACAGTTAAAAAAACATGGTTAATATCGCTGTGTGCGTTATGCATATTATCAGAGACAGCCCCGGCAATGGCTGAAACAAATGCTCAGGATATTTTGAAAAAAAGTGACGATGTCCGGAATCCGCCCCGCGCGTTCAGTCTGGTGACAACGCTGATCAGCTATAAAAACGGCCAGCAGCATGAAAAAAGTGAGCTGAAACTGTATTCGCGTCCGGATGAAAACGGCGGGCAGTATCACAGTTTATTACGTTTTATCAGCCCGCAGCGTGATGCCGGAAAATTAACATTAAAAAGCGGGCGTGACCTGTGGATGTATGATCCTAACAGTAAGGCCAGTGTTCCTATTTCCCCGCAGCAGAGATTATTGGGTCAGGCCTCTAACGGTGATGTGGTGACGGCAAACTGGGCTGCGGATTACAGTGCGTCTCTGGTCGCGGAGGAAACCATCAAAGATGGTGATAAACAGGATCGTGACTGCTACCGTCTTCATTTAACGGCAACAAACCCTGACGCCGCTTATCCTGCCATGGAATTATGGGTAGATAAAACCAGCTTTAAAAGCCATAAAGCCGAATTTTACGCCTTAAACGGAAGTCTGCTGAAAACCACGTATTATCGCCGTTATGATTCGGTATTAGACGGGGAAAGACCGACTGAAGCGGTGATTATTGACGGTATTAATTCACAGCTGGTGACCGTGATCCGCAACCAGCAATTTGAATGGAGTGATGTTCCTGCATCCTGGTTCCAGCGTGATTTTTTACCTCATATCCGGGATAACTGATTCATGCTGAACCGCTCTGCTTGCAGAATTGCCGGTATATTCTGCCTGGCCGGATATAGCCTTTTACGGGCCAGTCCGGCCGCCGCTATGGAAGACTCCGTCCTTCAGGCACTGGAAATCGCTGATAATACGGTATTTGAGGAAGTCAAAAGCCATACACTGTCCATGGCGGCTGAAATAGCCGGAACCATCAATGAAGCAGGTAAAAATATTCAGCGCCTGTCACTGGATATGCGTCTGGATACCCCGGTCTTTTCAGATAAGGCCAGGGTTGTCGTATCCAACCGGACTGATGCCCGCTTTTACGGCGCGCTGGGCCATAGCGGTAATGTAAATACGCTTCGTGAAGCCTATATCAGCTACAAAGCAGCCTCGGATACCATTGTGGAAACCGGTCGTATCAATACCCGCTACGGGGTTGCTCTGGGGTATAACCCGACTGATTTTCTGGGCAAAAATACCGTACGTTCTGTCGTTTCCGCTGATCCTGAAAGTCTGCGGACAAACAGACTGGGTAACGTCATGATACGCCTCCAGCAAGGCTGGGATAAAGCATCTGTCACCGCTATCATCGCCCCGAAACTGGGAGATAAGCCAAATAATGCCGCTTTCAGCCCGGACTGGGCTGCCGGTAACCCGCGGGATCGCTTGTTGTTATCCGCGAGCTACAAATTCGGGGAAAATTTTAATCCGCAGATTTTATATTTTCAGGAATCCGGACGCTCGCCTCAGTTCGGCCTGAATATTTCCCGCGTCCTCAGCCGCTCAACACTGGTATACGCCGAGTGGGCCGGCGGGCGGCAGCCGCTGACATGGCAAAATGCATTACCGGACGGTCAGCAGGAAGATAAATGGCGTAATCGCACAGCTGCCGGTATAACCTGGAGTTCTGACAGTAATCTGACACTGCGTCTGGAAGGACATTATGACGGCAGCGCAGATAATGAAAAGGCATCTCAAAAGCTCTCCCGCCTGCCTCCGGCTGCGATAGCACAATCCGGCCTGAGCAGTAATATGCAGGATGTGATGGCATCAAAACGATCGGTATTATTTCAGGCTTATCATAAAGATATCATTGACCAATATGATCTTAATCTGATCCTGCAACGGGATTTGCAGAAAAGTAAAAATATAGGTTTCGCTGAAGTCCGCCATCATATGGGACCGGCAGATGTTGCTTTGCAGTGGCAGAAAACCTATTCACTGAATGAAAAAAAAGGGTATGAAATCACGCCGGAACAGCGCTGGCAGTTATCACTCAACTATTATTTTTAACCCCCGGAACGGATTCCGGGACTTTAATCTGATAAGAGCAGTGTCTGTGATGACAACAGAAACATCATCACACTGTTCTTGTTTCCCGTCCCAAATAAGTCAGATATCCCCGATATATGCATTATTTTTTCATCAGTCTGTTTTTTATGAAAAATAATATCAATTTATTTTTCACCTCAGTACAAACACCTACCCTTAAAAGTAGTATTTACATTCTGTTTTATTGATATTTTATCTCTGATTTCACATCAATTTTTATATATAATACTAAAATCAGGAAAAAACCCGCATTCTGTATTCATGAAAAAAACAGCACACCACCCATCGGGACATAAACCCACCACAGTACTTATCAGTAGATACTTCCACCATTTACATGCCATTTTTCAGATAAAAACACCCACTATAAAGCCAATAATCAGAATCAAACACCAAAACAAAATCTTTTATTATTGCATTACATCATTTTACAGCGCTATAATTGCTAACGATAAATACGTACACATTAAATATTTCTGCTATTAAAAATAGTTATTTAAAAATACTTATTTAAAAACAATGCCAGATATTTTTATCCGGGATATTTTGTCGCATTCTGTTTATATATTTTTATATAGCAGAATTATGCTTTCGTATTTATCAACTTCACTATCAACTACGAAAGGAATGTAATATGAAATTAACAAAGATATTATTACCATCTCTGAGTGCTCTGTTATTAACATCCGGTGCAATGGCTGCACCACAACAATCAACAGGGACAATTAACTTTACCGGTTTTATTGGTGCTGCAACATGTGAAGTCAATGGCGGCAAAGATTTAAATGTTTATCTGGGTCGTCATGAGGTTTCAAAATTTACCGGCACCGGTACAGCGGTTAAAGGTGATAACGATGTTAACCTGACTTTAACTAACTGTTCAGGCAATGCTCAGTTACGTTTGATTGGTGAAAAACATGCCGGTGGCGATAAAAGTGTTCTCGCACTTAAAGAACAGACAGGTTCTGCCTCCGGTGTTGGTATCGCATTAAAACGTGATAATGATCCCGGCCGTTATTTTAATTTAGATGGTTCTGATAATTATGATTTACAAGTTGGCCGGGATGGTTCCGCTACTTTTAAATTCATGACTTATTATCTTCAGAAAGAAAATAAAGTCACAGAAGGTAAAGCTGACGGTACATTGACTTATACAATCACATATTCATAAAGTTAATTCCGGGGTGAATATTCATTCACCCTGTTTTATACAAATAGCAGGTATATGATGAAACACATTAAATTAATAATCATCATGATTTTCATATCATTATCACAGTTTTCATATGCAGGTATTTTACTTGGCTCTACCCGCGTTGTTATAGAAAATGGCCGTAACGAAGGCTCCGTGAATGTGCATAACAGAGAAGATAATAATTATCTTATTCAAAGCTGGGTTCTGGATAAATCTGAAGTACCTACAGACGATATTGCATTAACGCCACCGCTGTTCAAACTGAATGCAAACACATCCAACGCATTACGTATTGTAATCACGAAAGACTTACCTCAGGACAGAGAAACGCTTTACTGGCTTAATGTGAAATTTATTCCTTCCGTTAAAAAAAGCAATCTTGATAATAACTCACTGAGTTTTGCTTTAAACAACAGGATTAAAATTATTTACAGACCGGAATCACTGTCCGGAGAATCAATCAATCAGGCATTCGAAAAAATAATCATAAAAAAATCAGGTAACGCACTTAAAATAAAAAACCCGACAAAATACTTCATTAACATTAGTAAAATATCAATAAATAATAAAAACATTAAAAATCCGGGTTATATCGAACCAGAGACTGAGGTATCTCTTGATTTACCGGGAAATAATAAAAACGGAAATCTTGAATATATATTAATTGATGACCTTGGAAAATTAAATACGTTTTCAGTCATCATCTGATACCTGAGAATCACAGAGTATATTGAATACAGGGATAATGTTATGCCAGCTTCTGCCAAACACAACCACCTTTCTGTCCTGATATTGTTATCACTTTTATCTTCCGCAGATCTTGTTTACGCAGAAGATTATTTTGAACCGGCATTCGTGACCGATCCGTCAGGTAAACGCCTTTCTGTTGATTTAACACCTTTCAGGAAATCCGCTTACCTGCCGGGAACTTACCATGTTGATATTTTTATTAATGACAATTATGTCGACACCAGGGACATAGTTTTTACAGCGTCAGATGATAACTCAGAAGAATTAGTCCCCTGTTTACCTGATACTCTGTTGATTCAGTACGGTATAAAAGCAGATAACTATCTCAGCGATAATCACAGCGGACAGTGTTATGCCCCGGGTAATATCCCTGACACCTCATACCGCTTCATACCATCTGAAAACCGGCTTATTGTGTCAGTTCCGCAGATTGCCCTTGATAATCAGATATTGGATAAACTCATTGAACAGCGGTGGGATGACGGGATCTCTGCGGGATTTGCTGATTATAATTTATCCGGCCGGAACCAGAAAAACACCAAATATAATCAGACTGATAATACGCTTTATCTGAATCTTCGTTCCGGGATTAATGCCGGTGCCTGGCGCTACCGTAATTACGGGATATGGAACAGGGAATCTGACGGCAGTCAGCATTGGGAAACACAACTTAATTATATTGAACGTCCGTTACGGACACTCAAAAGCCGCCTTTTATTTGGTGATAATTACTCAGATTCACAGGTATTTGAAGCCATACCTTTCCGCGGGGTAAAGATGTGGTCTGATAATCAGATGTACCCGGATTATGCCGGCGTTTATGCTCCCGCCATTTCCGGTACAGCATCCGTTGATTCCGCGATTGAAGTTTCCCAGAACGGCAGGGTTATCTACCGGACCAATGTTCCGGCAGGCCCTTATGAGATTACTGATGTTGTCCCGTTAAATAACGGTGATAACCTGGATGTTTTACAGACAGGAATTGACGGCAGTATTCAGCGTTTTATTGTTCCGTTTTCTGTCCTTGATTTTCTTAAGCGCAAAGGACACCTCGAATACAGCTTAACCGGCGGACAGTATCGTCCGTCAGAAAAAAATAAAGATAATAATAAGCATCATTTTTTACAGACAGATGCTTTTTATGGCCTGACCGACAATATTACGCTATTCGGCGGTATTCAGGCTTCCTCCCGTTACCGGGCATATGATATGGGGGCGGGGATTAATATACCTGATTTAGGCGCAGTCAGTGCTGATGTTACCGCGACACATGCAACACCAGAACACACCAGCGCCCTGAACGGACAGGCATTCCGCCTCCGTTATTCGAAAGGACTGAATTCATACGGCACCAATATTACATTTCTGGGGTATCGCTATATGCGCGGCGACTATCTCACTATGCAGGATATGTTTGATTTCTGCCGGAATACACCGGATAACCAATCTTATTCGCGCCGGAAAAATCAGTTTGATGTTACATTAACACAGCAATTACCGGCATCTGCGGGACAAATTAGTGCAACCAGTTCATATCAGACGTATCATAGTTACGATAATAATGAACAGAAAGTTGAATCCTATAATATAGGATACAGCAATTCATTCCGTTATTTCAGCCTGAATATGAACTATACCTTTTATAAAAACACACTAAATAACTATACTGACAATAATATCCGGGATAAAAATAACGATCACGTATTATCAATGAATATCAGTATACCTCTTACAGGGAAATATAAAGAAAACTGGATAAACTATGGTATGTCCACTAACAAAAACGGAGATACAGATAATTACGCAGGGGTTGGTGGCCTGGCATTTGACGACCGCAGTTTGTCATGGAATGTACAACAGGGATACGGTAATCGCGGACACGGAAATTATGGCAGCGCATACGGTACCTACAAACACGCATACGGTGATTTAAATGCCGGCTACTCATATCAGAAAGATAACCGTCAGTACAGTTACGGCGCCAGCGGTTCTCTGATCATGAGTGAATATGGTATCGCAGCAACCCGTCCGCTGGGGGAAACAAATGCTCTGATATATACGCCGGGGGCGCAGGGGATCACCACAGAAAATGAATCAGGAGCCCGAACAAACTATTTTGGTCTGGCGGTTACACCCAATCTTATTCCGTACCGCAGCAATATCATACGCCTGAATCAATATTCACTGCCGGATAATGCAGAAGTGGATACCCCGCTGAAAGAAGTTTATCCGACACGCGGCGCTATTGTTCTGGCGGATTATTCAACTCAGATTGGTCAAAAGATGCTGGTCACTCTGCATGATACTGCCGGAAATACATTACCGTTTGGTGCATATGCCACGCTGAACGGAAGTGAGGAACGGTATTATGTCAGTAACTACGGTCGTGTTTATTTATCCGGTGCGCCGGAATCAGATGAAATACAGGTAGTCTGGGGTAATAAAAATCAATATCAGTGCCGGTTTACTTATGACATAAGCAGTAAAAAGAAAGTGAATGGTCTTTATATTTTTGATGAAACATGCCGGTAACGTATCGGCTGTTTACTCCGTACATTACCTCTGAATATAAGAAGGTTATTATCATGTTTAAGATGACTTATTGTTGTATTTTCCCTGCCATTCTCTTTTTCACATTACCGGTCAGTGCAAATGAATGTGATATAAAATCAAAGACTGATATAGACAAAAGCGCTCATATACAGATACGAACTGAAGAAAAAATCACAGTAAATAAAGTATTGGGTACTCAGATTTTTCAGGGCGAAAAAATATCTGTTTGTGATAATCCGCAAGCCGGTGATTTTATATTAATGGCTAATGAACCACGCAGCAATGCACCGGCGCGCCACTTTAAAGATATCAATGGTGTTCCGGCATATTATCTGAACGATGAATATGCGTACTCAATTCAGTCAGATAAAAATGTCAGCTTTACTGCACAGGGTAAAAAATTATCCGTTACCGGACAACCGGGGCAGTTGCCCGGTTCAGTGATTACTATTTATGCAGCAACAGATAATCCACGGCCATTATCATTATCCTCTGCACAAATCGGCAGTATAAAAAACAGCCACAATGAAACTGTCATGAGACTGACGCTGTCAGCCAATATTGATCCAGCAGACAACTGCGTTATCAATAATAAAAATGTTTATTTTAAATTCAGTGCAATAGATACCAGTGAGTTACCCGCCAATACAGGATTAACCTCGTTCTCAGCTGATAATACGTTATCACTGAGCTGCACAGACAGCAGGATAAATAAAACTGTAACGATGAAATTAAACAGTACCAGTGACTATGCTGATCCCGGACAATCAATAATCGCATCGGATAACCCGGGGATAGGATTTATGCTCTTCAGTAACGGACAGCAAATAACACATCAGACTGAAACAGAACTGGGCGATATGACGAATCATTTTGAGCCTCAGCTGGTTGCGCGCCTTTATAAGCTGACCAGAGATATCACCCCCGGTGCATTTAAAGGATCTGTTGAATATACCCTTAAATTCAATTAAACCAGCCTCATCGCGAATAAAGGCTATATTCAGATTATCGTTGTTCGTTAACAGAAACAGACAAAATAACAGGCTGATTATAAAGATACAGAAAGATAACAACAGCGTTCAGAAGAAAGCGATTTTCTTGTAAGACTTGATTTATCAGGGATTAAAAGATTTCAGGGGGGGATTACAGAAAGTGGAGATGGCGGAGGAGGAGAGATTCGAACTCTCGGACGGTTTCCCGTCGGCGGTTTTCAAGACCGCTGCCTTAAGCCGCTCGGCCACCCCTCCGCAATGACGAGCACTATAGTCTCCTCCCGGCGCCTTGTAAAGTCCCGGATAGTCCGAATGACGGAAATTTAGTCATTTCTCAATGTGTTAGCTGATTTTATCATCACAACCGCCGGTTTCTTTCTTCTGGTGCTTGGGGTAGCCGCAGATTTTTGCTACATTTTCATTCTCATTTTCAGCAGGTTCAGATTATGTTTGTGTTTGAAGGGCGTGAAATCGCCACTGATCCCCACGGCTATTTACTCAATGTACAGGACTGGCAGGAGTCGATGGTGCCGCTGCTGGCTGAACAGGAAGAGATTATCCTGACAGAACAGCACTGGGAAGTTATCCGCTTTGTGCGGGATTTTTATCTGGAATTTAATACCTCACCGGCTATCCGTATGCTGGTAAAAGCGATCACACAGAAGTATGGCGAGGAGCGCGGGAACAGCCGTTATCTGTACCGCCTGTTTCCGAAAGGCCCCGCCAAACAGGCGACAAAACTGGCCGGACTGCCGAAACCGGTGAAGTGTATCTGACCGCCGTTTATTCGTGGCGGACACGGAATACTGCAACTTCCCTGTAATCACAGGGGGTTGCGATAATATCCGTGACTTTCGCCCCCGGCGGCCCGCCTGCCTCCAGCCACGCGGTCATCGCGTCAAGCACACTTTCATCGCCATACGCTTCAATTTCCACGCTGCCGTCCTGACGGTTACGGACAAAACCGGTCACATCGTGGCGTTTTGCCCAATAAAACGTTTGATAGCGAAAACCCACGCCCTGAACGCGTCCGTATACGGTAAAATGTCGTCCTGTCTTCATGATATCGCTCCTTTTTCTGAAAATAGCACTATTTTAATCTGTATCGCTGTCCGCCGGTTGTAATTTTCCCTGCACCCCGATAACCTGAAATTGTCAGCTGTTGCTGATTGCAGTGATAGGAAACAACAATCTGTTAAGGGATTGAATCTGTCATCAGTACCCCCCATATTAGTAACAGAGCAAGTTTCTTCGGAGGTGATTATGATGATTTCAAGTAAGTTCGGTATCGGACAACAAGTCCGCCATAAGCTGCTTGGCTACCTGGGCGTGATTGTTGATATTGATGCTGAATACTCACTGGATCAGCCGGAAGAGGACGATATCGCATCCAATATGAACCTGCGCTCTGCGCCCTGGTACCACGTCGTGATGGAAGACGATAACGGTGAACCTATCCATAGCTATCTGGCAGAAGCCCAGATCACTTATGAGATGGATGAAGACCACCCTGATAACATCACTATGGATGAGCTGGCTGAGTCCATCCGCAACCAGTTACAGTCTCCCCGGTTGCGCAATTAATACACGAAGAGCCCCGCCACTCACATGCCGGGGCTTTATTTTTGCTTATTTTTCCAGCCCCAGACGCGGGATCTCAATTTTCGGACAACGATCCTCAACAAACAGCAGCCCGGCGTTTTCCGCCAGTGTTTTCGCCTCACTGCTGACGATTCCCTGCTGCAGCCACAGCACTTTTGCTTTCACCGCGATCGCTTCCTCTGCAATACCCGGCGCCGCATCTGCGTTACGAAAAACATCCACCATATCCACCGGCTCCGGAATATCAGCCAGCGTGGCATAGACCAGCTGACCTATCAGCGTTTTTCCCGCCAGTTTCGGATTCACCGGAATTACCCGGTATCCCTGCCCCAGCAGATATTCCATCACATGATAAACAGGGCGGTCCGGTTTATCACTCGCACCGGCCACGGCAATCGTTTTTACCTGCTGAAGAATACCGGTCAGAAATGCGTCATTCATATAAGCCTCTTTTGTCATCCTGCACAACAATCTGAGTTATAGCATACTGAATTGAAAATCACCTGTTGGCGGAACCTTTTTTTTCGCTTATGTTATTGAATAACATTTTATTCGCCGGAAAAGAGAGCGTTATGGAATCAACCACCCGAGTACTGACCAGGCATAAAAAAATCGCCCTTGTGGCACACGATCACTATAAATCCAAATTACTGGACTGGGTTAAGCGCAATCAGGCTAAATTAGAGAGCCACGAACTGTTCGCCACCGGTACGACCGGCAAGCTTATCAGCCGCGAAACAGGACTTGAAATCACCGGTATGCTGAGCGGCCCGATGGGCGGGGATCAGCAGATAGGGTCAATGATTGCGGAAGGGAAAATTGATGTGCTGATTTTCTTCTGGGATCCGCTCAATGCGGTACCGCATGATCCGGATGTAAAAGCCCTGCTGCGTCTGGCGACCGTCTGGAATATCCCGGTGGCGACCAATATGTCCACCGCCGATTTTATTATTCACTCACCGGATTTCGATAATGATGTGGATATTGTTATTCCGGATTACAACCGCTATTTAAGTGAGCGGACTCAGTAACCGCGTGTGGCGGCGGTGAACCTCCCCCGCCGCATCTTCCCCGTTCAGGGCTTTTTCACCCGGCTGACACCCATATCCGCCAGTTCTTCCGCAAAACAGGACGGCGAGTCTTTGTCATACAGCAGCCAGACCTGTTTTTTCGCCCGTGTCAGTGCCACATACATCAGGCGGCGCTCCTCGGCGTGCATAAATTCCTCTTCCCGCGGCAGCAGTCCCTGTTCAATCACCGATTCCCGCGCAGCTGCGGGGAAACCGTCCCGTTCATCCGTCAGCCCGGTAATAATGACATAATCCGCCTGCTGCCCTTTTGAGGCATGTATAGTCATAAAGCGGATAGTAAGATGCGGCCAGCGGGTTGCGGCCAGCGACAGAATATCCGGTTTCAGATGGTGATAACGTGCCAGAATCAGGATCGTTTCCGCTTCTGTCACATAGCCGCTCATTTTATTCAGCAGTGCCTCCAGCTGATTGTCCGGCAGTAACAGAACGGCTTTCTTATCCCCTTTCGTCAGGCTGTTAAGCGGTTTATTCAGTTGTTGCGGATTGCACTGAATAAAGCCGTTGGCGATTTCACCGATACGGCTGTTAAACCGGTATGTGGTATCCAGCGCACACCGGCCGCCATCGCCGAAAACAGCACTGAAATCGGTGGTCAGCGTCAGTTCCGCGCCACTGAAACGGTAAATCGCCTGCCAGTCATCACCGACAGCAAATAATGTGGTTTGCGGATTCTGGGCCCGCAACGCGTGGATCAGTTTTGCCCGCAGCGGAGAGATATCCTGGAATTCATCCACCAGCACTGCTTTCCACGGCGAAATAAACCGCCCTTTCTCAATCAGATTCACCGCCTGATGGATAAGCCCGGAGAAGTCTGTCGCTCCCTCTTCTTTCAGAGCCGTTTTCCAGGCTTTTAAAAACGGAGCCATCAGTTTGATTTGCTTTGTGAATTCCGCAGCGATATCCGGCGGTGCGGATTCAATCATCACTTTCTGGCTGCCGCCGTTCATGCGCATCAGGCTCAGCCAGCGATCAATTCTCGGCACGATGCGGCGGCACAGGCTGTCATCTTCCCAGTATTCGCCCTCATCCACCCGCCAGTTCATACTGCCGGTGATAAGTTCACACCAGCCTTTTGCCTGCGCTTTTTTCTCACGGCACTGAGTCTGCCAGACCGATTTAATCAGTTCATGACGGGCAGCCGTATCGCTTTCCAGCTCACTGATCACCGGCGATTTATTGGATGCCTCGCGGATAATATGCAGCGCCAGAGCATGAAACGTTTTGCTGCGGATATCTTCCGTATGCAGACAGCGCTGAATACGCTCATTCATTTCATCCGCCGCCTGCCGCCCGAAAGCCAGCATCAGGATCTGTTCCGGTAACGCCTGCTGACGGCGCAGCAGCCAGCCCGCCCGCGCCACCAGCACCGATGTTTTGCCGCTCCCTGCTCCGGCCAGCACCAGCACGGATGGTTCACCGTTGACCACCGCCTCACACTGCGAGGTATTCAGCGGGGAGGATTCAATATTGGCAAAGAAATCCGCATACGTTTCGAGGCATTGTTCTGTCCATTCCCGGTTACGCTGACGGCGTTTTTCATCTGTATGAGTGAGCCAGTCCAGACAAAACTGATATGACGGCGCGCAGTTATCAAAACCGGTCAGACGGGCACGGGGCAGCGGCAGTGCCGCAAAGGTACGCAGAATACTGTCATGCAGTTTCTGACTTTCCGGCTGTGTCAGCCAGCGATCGGCCTGAATAACCGCGTTAATTTCACTGACCTGTTTATCCAGCACGCCTGCGCTGACCACACTCATTTCGTCACTCCAGCGCGACCAGATATCAGTAACATACTGATAAAACGCCTGAGTTTCCTGCCACTGAGTACCATGCAGACGCACAACCTGCTCATCCGGCAGTTCAAACTCCAGTTCACCCCAGACAATGCCGCGTTTACATTGGATATTGATTAACTCATTGAAAGGAATAACATACCGGTGTTTTGCCCCGCTGACTTCGATACCTGCGTTGAGTAACCGCACGCGGTTGTAAGGATGCCGGGCCAGTGTCTGCCCCATTTGTGTTGATTTTAATTCCATGTGTTCCGCACCGTTACAAGATTGAAATCAATATGTGATAAAACCAGATGTGGTAAAACGTATGCCAGCGCCATACCATTGCCATATTACAGTAAAGATGTCATTAGTTTACTGCCAAATTCCCGTTAAGGGTATTCTGACTCATTGAGGTTATTGTGCTTGCAGCGTTTTCCGGCTTCAGCCGGTATATTTATAACAGTAATTTTCTTTACTATTTCCGCATTCTGATTGCGCTGACCGGTACCACTCTGGTGCCGTGGCTGCTGCACATGCCGCCGAAAGTCACTATCGCCCTGACGCTCGGGATGGTGGCCGCCGCACTGACAGACCTCGATGACCGGCTTGCCGGACGCCTGCGTAATCTGTTTATCACGCTGATCTCTTTCTTTGTCGCCTCTGCGTCAATTGAACTGCTGTATGACCACCATCTCCTGTTTATGGCCGGGCTGGCCGTATCAACCAGCGGGTTTATTCTGCTGGGAGCGCTCGGTCAGCGTTACGCCACCATTGCTTTCGGGGCACTGCTGATCGCCATTTACACGATGCTGGGAAAAAACCTGTTTGATGACTGGTATCAGCAACCGCTGTTACTGCTGACAGGGGCGGTCTGGTACAACCTGCTGACCCTGACCGGGCATCTGTTTTTTCCTGTCCGCCCCCTTCAGGATAACCTTGCCCGCTATTATATGCAGCTCTCCGGCTATCTGGAGGCAAAAGCCAACCTGTTTGATCCGGATATCGAAGAAGATTATCAGCAATCTGTTTTTGAACTGGCCATGGCAAACAGTGCGCTGACCGACGCCATGCATCAGGCGAAAACCACGCTGTTCTCCCGTCTCAAAGGCGATCGCGGGCAGCGCAGTACCCGCCATGCGCTTCATTATTACTTTGTCGCCCAGGATATTCATGAGCGGGCGAGTTCATCCCATATCCAGTATCAGAATTTAAGTAACGAACTGCGCTACAGCGATATCATGTTCCGTTTCCAGCGGCTGATGACAATGCAGGGACATGCCTGCGCCGCGGTGGCACAGGCCATTTTGCAGCGCCGAAAATATCATCATAATCCGCGCTTTGAACGGACGTTCTCTTATCTGGAAAACTCCCTGAATCTGCTGGAACAGCAAAAACCCGGCAACAGCAGTGTCATGGCACTGCGCCATCTGCTGACCAACCTGCGCGGGGTCGATTCCCAGCTGAAAGGTCTGACTGCGGAGCAGACTCAGTTGCCGGCTGAAAAGATGCAGGAAGATGCCCGGCTGTCCAACGAAAACTTACAGGGACTGCGTGATATCTGGGCACGTGTCCGGCAGAACCTGACACCGCGTTCAGCCCTGTTCCGCCACGCCATCCGGATGTCACTGCTGCTGTGTGCCGGTTACGCTATCATTCTGACCTTTGATTTAACCCGCGGTTATTGGATTATGCTGACCAGTCTGTTTGTCTGCCAGCCTAACTACAGCGCCACACGACGCCGCCTGATGCTGCGTATCACCGGGACACTGGCGGGGATACTGATCGGCCTGCCGGTCATGTATTTTGTGCCTTCTTATGAAGGACAGCTTATTCTGATGGTACTGTCCGGACTGATGTTCTTTGTGTTCCGTACCAGTCAGTATGCCCAGGCAACGATATTTATCACCCTGCTGGTGCTGTTCAGTTTCAACCTGCTGGGCGAGGGGTTTGATATCGCGATTCACCGCATTATTGATACCATAATCGGTTGCGGGCTCGCCTGGTTTGCGGTCAGTTATATCTGGCCGGACTGGAAATACCGTCAGCTCCCGCTGGTCATTGACCGTACCATGCAGGCAAACGGCCGCTATCTGGAACAAATACTGCAACAGTATTACAACGGCAAAAGTGACAGCCTGGAATACCGGGTTGCCCGCCGCGATGCGCATATCAGCGACGGGGAATTTGCCTCTGTTGTGGCCAATATATCCTCAGAGCCGAGCAGCTACCGCACATCACAGGATGAAGCATTCCGCCTGCTCTGCCTGAACCATACGCTGCTCAGTTATATTTCCGCTCTCGGTGCCCACCGGACCAAACTCACGGATGACACTATTCTGCGTCTGCTGAACGACGCCATCCGTTATATCGAGACAGCTCTGCAAAAAGGACACCGGGAAGAGTTGCGGATTCAGGCGATTGCGGATGCACTGGCACAGCGTCTGGATAAATGTACCGGTGATAACCACAGTACCGAGCAGTTGGTACTGGAACAAATCCGTCTGTTACTCGGTCTGACACCGGACATTACCGGGCTTATCCGGCAGATAAATGACAAAGAGCAAGCTCTGCCGCCGGCCACCGGACGGTTCCGCCGCAAAAAAAACATTGCGGCGGATGATACGCAGAACGGATAATCCCGGCCCGGGGACGGTAACATTCCCCGGGATGGCCATACCGGTTAATTCAGCCTGCCGTGCCAGTGGATAAGATCCTCACGCAGTGCCTTCGGCAATACTGCACTGTGACACCCCTCAATCGCCCCCGCGATGGCGAACAGTAATTTCAGCTCATTCTGCGGCCGGGCTTTGACCTTCAGGAAACTGGCTTTGGCCCCCAGCAGATAGAGATCATCCACCCGGCGGATACCCGCCTGCCACAAGCGGCGTTCCAGGGCCCTGTCCACATTAGGCAGATCTTTAATCCGTGACGGCAACTGCTGCCGTGACTGTGCATGCGCCCGGGCATGCAGGTAGGTCTGGTAAAAAAGGAACTCACACTGCTGGGGACACTGCCATACCGCATCCGGTACACGGTAATAATTAATCCGCATCGGCAGGATCCGCTTGGGATAAGTGAACCGGTCGCTCAGATCCAGCCGGCAGAATAATTCCCGGGTGGCTTCTGTACTTTTCAGCCAGAGCTGGCTGTTGGCTATCAGCGCGAAAGTGACCCGGTCGATGGATAATCCCATACACCCGAATTGTGATTTCAGACGTATACGGCCGAACGGTTGTGTGCTGTGTTGAAGACGATCAAACTGAACATCTGACAATTTCAAATAATCCTTCATATTATCAGTCCTTTGAAAGCAGGTTAAACGTATCGTTGTGTCATTCCCTGACTGAGCTCAGCTGTCGCCACAAAATAAGGAATGTTTCCCCGATTGCCAACGATAAATTCGTATTTGTGTCCGGCAAACCTGAATTTTGCGAGTTGTATGGAAAAAATTTACTTGATCTGAGCGAAATTGGATTATACTGTATACATATACAGTATCACTATGTGAGGTTAACTATGCGCCAGCAGGCAACCCGGGAATACTTCCCTGTAACACCGGCATCCGTGTCACCCGCTCCTGCGGGGGAAAGCCGTCAGGACGGAATGGTCAGCGAACTGGTTTATCGCAATAATGATATCGTTCTGACTCATATTCTGCTTCCTTTATTACGTCAGCTTGCCGGGGAATCCCGCTGGCTGTTATGGCTCTCACCGGGGGCAAAACTTAACCGCAGCTGGTTATCCCAGAACCATCTGCCGGGTGATAAAGTAATGCAGTTGTCCCGTATTCAGGAAATCAACAGTGTTGCCGCAATGGAGAAAGCACTGGCCAGCGGTAATTACAGTGTGGTTCTGGGCTGGCTGCCGGTGCTGACTGAGCAGGAAAATATCCGGTTACAGCGCGCTGCGGAACAGGGCAGTTGTCTCGGCTTTATTATGCGTCCCCGGGAATGGCATCATGCGAATACCCCTGTCGCACGACAACTGAATACCTTACAAATTCATTCTTTCCCTTATCATTGAGGAAAATTAAGAATATTCTCAGTCTTTTTTACAAGCCCGTATCATTTGCTCTGCTTCATTAATAAAATTGCACTATTTCAACGCGTTAAGTCAAATATCCAAAGAAATTGACTATTTTGTATGTTTATGAATCAGTACAGTTTTTTACATTTTTTTAGTCGAATTCTGCCGGACAGGCTTGTAACTTTTAAAGTTCGCTGTAGACTTTACACCGTTAAGGTAGTGCTTAAAATTCCCTGTTGGGAGCTATTTGCTAAATAGTGCACATAATCCCTGACTATTTTTAAAAACCAAAGGCAAAAATAAGGCTATTTAAGCCAGAGCCAATTTGGATGATAACGAGGCGTAAAATGAAAAAGACAGCTATCGCAGTAGCAGTGGCAGTGGCAGCTTTCGCAAGCGTTGCGCAGGCAGCTCCAAAAGACAATACCTGGTATGCCGGTGGTAAATTAGGTTGGTCCCAGTATCAGAATACCGGTACCGGTAACGTTTTCGGTGGTGAAAACTTAGGTAATACTGGTCCTACTCATAAAGATCAGCTCGGCGCTGGTGCATATGTTGGTTTCCAGCATAACCAGTACATGGGCTTTGAATTAGGTTATGACTGGTTAGGTCGTATGCCTTACAAAGGCGACGGTAACAACGGCGCATTCAAAGCACAGGGTGTTCAGCTGACTACCAAACTGAGCTATCCGGTAATGGATGACTTAGACGTTTATACCCGTCTGGGTGCAATGGTATGGCGCGCAGATGCAACAGCATCTCACAACGGTGTTCGTTATAAAGACAACGATACCGGTGTTTCCCCGCTGTTCGCACTGGGTACTGAGTATGCAATCACCCGTGATATCGCAGCTCGTTTAGAGTATCAGTGGATCAACAACATCGGTGATGTTGAATCAACTATGGCACGTCCGGATAACGGCATGCTGAGCGTTGGTGTTGCTTACCGTTTCGGCCAGGATGAAGTTGCTGCACCAGTTGCAGAACCAGCTCCGGTTGTTGCACCAGTTGTTGAGAACAAACGTTTCACCCTGCGTTCAGACGTTCTGTTCAACTTCAACAAATCTACTCTGAAAGCTGAAGGTCAGGAAGCTCTGAACCAGCTGTTCAACGAACTGGCGTCAATCGATCCGACTCAGGGCAACGTCCTGGTTATCGGTTACACTGACCGCATCGGTTCACAGAACTACAACCTGCCACTGTCTCAGAAACGTGCACAGAGCGTTGTAGATTACCTGGTAGCTAAAGGCATCCCTGCCGGCAGCATCCGTGCAGAAGGCCGCGGTAAAGAAGATCCTGTCACTGGCAACAAATGTGACAACATCAAACAGCGCGCTGCTCTGATCGAATGTCTGGCACCAGACCGTCGTGTTGAAATCGAAATCCAGGGTGTAACTGAACAAGTTTCTCAGCCTGCTCAGTAAGTTCTGATTCGGTTGCATGATGCGATTCGTTTGCACAATGCAATGAATTATATAAACCCCATCTCCGGATGGGGTTTATTTTTTGTCCGTTCCCAGCAGGCTTTGCAAATCTTCTTTCAGCGATGTCATCTTCGTCGCGTACTTTTCTTTGCGCTCCGCATCTTCCAGTAACTGCACAATCGTTTCCGACAGCGTACTGCCCCGCCGCTGTGATAAGGCAGACAACCGCTGCCAGACCAGAAATTCCAGATCAACCGATTTTTTACGGGTATGCTGCTGTTCAGCATTAAAATGACGCTTGCGCCGCGCACGGATAGTCTGGCTCATTCTGTTCACCAGTGCCGGAGACATATGCTTTTGTATCCAGCCGGTGACTTTCGCCGGATGTGATTCCAGTTTCAGTAACTGCGCCACCACCTCCTCTTCCCGGCTTTTTTCCGTATAACGGGTAATCGCTTCACCTTCACGGTATTTTTTGACCAGATAAGCCCACTTCCAGCCACATTCAAGATTCTCTAGTTGCTGATATTTCATGATTTTTCTCGGTGACAGGGTAACACTGACATAAGCATAGCAATATTCCCTGTAAAAAACCGCCCCCCGGCACAATTCTTTCCTGTCAGCACGGGTAAAAATAAACGCCGCGAGGATAGCTATCCGGCCTGCTTACGCGCTACAATGTCCCGCTATTTTCGTTACTATTCAAAGGCGGTGCTGATAACCGCACACTGCGGAGAGCACCAGATCCTGCCGCAACAATTAAATCCGACATTATCAAAAAGCAGACAATACCGAGTGAATATTAAACAGTTGACCTGGCAGGCATTACTGCCTGATGAAAACAGTTACCGCACCCTCCTGGAAACCGCATCTGAACTGCCTGCCCGGCAGGCGGATATCGTGCAGCCGCGCTTACAGGAAAGTTTGTCACTTTTCAGTCATCCGGCGGCAAAACGCCGTTTTATGCTGGTGAAAAGTGACGAAAGTGAGTGCTATCTGGATACGATAGCGCAGTTACTGCCGCCGGAAGTCAAAGTCCGGCAGAAACACACCATGGGCGGTGAATACCACTTTGATAATCACAGGTTTGTCTTTACCCCTGCGGATAACGGCCATTTCAGTGCTGTACAGCCGTTTGCTGTCTGTGACTGGACAGAGCCTGAGCAATTGTTCGGCCAGGTCTATACCCATCACCAGCACGTTCAGTTGCAGCCCGGCATTATTCATCAGGTCAATGGCGGCTTTCTGATCATGTCACTGCGCAGTCTGCTCGCACAGCCGCTGATGTGGCTGCGCTTAAAGCAGATGGTCTGCGCACAGCGCTTTGACTGGCTTGCACACTCAGAACAACATCCGCTGCCGTTCCCGGCTGACAGTATGCCGCTCGACCTGCGTGTCATCGTGGTTGGTGATCGCCTGAGCCTGGATGAGTTTATGCTGTCCGAACCGGAACTGAGCGAAGAAGCCCTTTATGGTGAATATGAATTTGATTATCAGCTGGAAGAAACGGATCAGCTGACTACCTGGTGTCAGTTTATCAACGGCCTGCTGAAACAGAATCAGCTGCCGCCGCTCAGTGCTGACGGCTGGTATGAGCTGCTCTGTCAGGGCATGCGTTTTCAGGAAGATAAAAAAGCCTTGCCGCTCGACCTGACATGGCTGACGACTCTGCTGCGCGATGCCGCGACTCTGCTGCCCGCAGAGACCATCACCGCGGAAGCTCTGCGCAAAATTAAAGATAACCGCAGCTGGCGGCACGGCTATCTGGCCGACCGCGGGCTGGATGAAATTCTTCAGGGTCAGGTTTATATCCAGACCCAGGGCAGTACTGTCGGCCAGATCAACGGTTTATCCGTTCTCCAGTATCCGGGACACCCGGACGCGACCGGTGAACCTTCGCGTATCACTTGTGTGGCACATATCGGTGATGGTGAGTTTGTTGATGTCGAACGTAAATCAGAGCTTGGCGGCAATATTCACGCCAAAGGCATGATGATTATGCAGGCTTATCTGATTGCCGAACTCAAACTGGAGCAGCCGTTCCCGTTCTCCACCTCCGTGGTGTTTGAACAATCCTATGGCGAAGTGGATGGTGACAGTGCCTCACTGGCGGAACTGTGCGCGCTGATCAGTGCCCTCTCCTGGCAGCCGGTTGACCAGCAGATTGCAGTAACCGGCTCTGTCGATCAGTTCGGGTTTGTGCAGGCCATCGGCGGCGTGAATGAGAAAATCGAAGGCTTCTTCCGTCTGTGTCAGGCCAGAGGGCTGACCGGTAAGCAGGGTGTGATTATCCCGTCCTCAAATGAGCGTCATCTGGTGCTGGCAGATGATGTGGTTAATGCGGTACGTCAGGGTGAATTCCATATATGGACGGCAGCTCATGTTTCACAGGCAGCCTCACACCTGATGAATATGCCGTATTATGAAGAAGAAAGTAATCCGTCCGGAGAACACTTGTTAGCTATAATTCAGGATCGGATTTTCCTGGCAAATAATCAGGATAAACCGAGAAGTTCGTGGTTTTCCCGCTGGTGGAAATAGCACATTTTTTATCTGATCGGACTTGTTCAGCGTACAAGTGTAAGCTATTGTGTAGCCTATCTGTTAAACAAGGCAAAGATTGAGTTATGGTCGCAAAACAAGAATCCTACACAAAGCAAGAACTTGAAGCCTCAGGACGGGGTGAACTCTTTGGTGAAAACGGACCACCACTGCCGTCCGGCAATATGCTGATGATGGATCGCGTCATTAAAATGAGCGAAACCGGTGGTCATTTTGATAAAGGCTATATCGAAGCTGAGCTGGATATCAAACCTGAGCTGTGGTTTTTCGGTTGCCATTTCGTCAACGACCCGGTAATGCCGGGCTGTCTGGGTCTCGATGCCATGTGGCAGTTAGTCGGTTTCTATCTCGGCTGGCTGGGCGGTGAAGGCAAAGGCCGTGCACTGGGCGTGGGTGAAGTGAAATTTACCGGCCAGGTTCTGCCGACTTCGAAAAAGGTCACCTACCGCATCCACCTCAAGCGTGTGATCAACCGTAAGCTGATCATGGGTATCGGTGACGGTGAAGTCTTTGTTGATGATAAACTGATTTACACCGCATCAGAATTGAAAGTGGGTCTTTTCAAAGACACCAGCGCGTTTTAATCTTTCTTTCCGTGGTGTTATCCGTAAAAAACCTCCGCATGCGGAGGTTTGAGATTGCTGACAAAGCAGGATAAAACGTGGTTTTTCCTGCTTTGTGTTATCAGCCGAAAATCAATAAATTGATTTTCCTGGTTTATTTTTACAACCTCTGTCGGTCGTCGCCACCCCCTGCGGGTTTGTCAACGACCTGAAACTGCATCGTAACCGATGCAGTTTTTTATCCTTTAAACCCGGTTACGCAATGACCGCCCTTTTATCGATGGCCTCGCGCCAGCCTCCCAACCAATGAGAACGTTCGTCAATTTTAAGATACGGGCAACTCTCTTTAGAACGTCCTAAAATACCCGCCTGATAACCTTTGGTTAATGCTCTGGCTAAACGATCACGCTTTTGTCTTTTCATGCCGTTACTTCCCTCATGTTATTCAGTGCTGTAAACAGGTTGATTTTCATTCAACCCATAACAGGAATACGCTTTCGGGGCTGAGTTTGCAAGTAAAGAAGATTCAGGGCGTGTCAGTCCCGCTTTGCATAAAAATACACAATAAAAACAGGGCTGTTATTTTACCTGCGTAATCAGATTATTAGTTTTCTGCGGACAGTAAAGGCGGTCAGAAGGATCTATCAGGCGGGAAAAAAATCATTTTTGCGATCAGCAGATTAACCGGAGTAATGTGGCATGTGTCACAAATTTGTCATTTTGATGATAATTCACTCTCTGCACGACCTGTGCAGAGAGTGAATAACAGATTACTTACGCAATTCGTCAGCCACAGACTGTGATACCTGTGCCCAGCCCTCACCCAGCGTACGTACCAGCGCCGGATAGCCGTTTTCGGCCTGTTCCAGTACCAGATTAAACGGATGGCGGATCACCGCATCTCCGTGGGTATAAATCCAGCTGCCCGCCACAATCACTTTGCCGTCATAGCGGCCGTGGAACCCGGTCACCGTAACGGTCAGGGTATCCGGTTTGGTTTCCAGCGGCTGTACGGAGACCAGCCGGTCCGGCAGTGCCTGGCTGAGCTGCGCTGTCATCGCCTCCAGCAACTGCTGTTCCAGCGGCCCGGCCCACAGGTTGGTGCTGCCGATGTTGTATTCCACATCACTGGTCTGATAGACAATCCCGGCATTTCCCAGAACGTCCCCGAGCGTGATGCGCTGAATCCATAACTGCGGATGGCGGTTGTCACTGCCGGTACTGCGGAAGCCCGTCTGCGTACTGCTGCTGTCAGCAGCCGCCGCCACCGGCAACTGATAATACTGTTTTACCGGGGTGCTGCTGCACCCCGCCAGTACAAAAACGCCCAGAAATGCCAGTGCTTTTGTCAGTTTTTTCATCTTAATTCTTCGCCTTCTTAGGTTGCGGGTCCGCCTGCGGCGCGGCTTCAAAGACCAGTGCGTTGCTCTTATTATTCAGGGTACGCAATACCGGCTGCAACTCACGCAGAACCTGATCCAGGCGCTGCATATCATCCACCAGTTTATTGTACGCCGGTGAGCCCGGCTGGATGCCCTGCATGCTGCGGTTCAGTTCACGCAGTGTTGCCTGCATATCTTTCGGCAGAGCTTTGAACTCTTTGCTGCCGAGCAGCACATTCAGCTCAGACAGCGTTTTCTGTGCTTCCGCGATGGTTTTTTCGCTGGCGCGCAGTGTTTCCGTCGCCTGTTTCATCATCGGTTCAATCGGCATACCGTTGATTTTATCCAGCGCTGCCAGCACTTTCTGCTGCAACTGCACCAGGCCGCCGCTGGTGGTCGGCAGGACTTCATAATCCGCAACCGTCATCGGTGCTTTCCAGGCCGGCTGATCAGGATAGAAATCCAGGTCGACATACAGTGCCCCGGTCAGTAAATTGCCGGATTTCAGTGAGGCCCGCAGGCCCTGCTGTAATGCCGTTTCCAGTTCCTGTGTCAGTTTGAAATTTTTACCCACGTCTTTCTCAAAACGCTCAGGTTCGATATGGATCAGTACAGGGATACGGAAATCCTGATCAAATGACTGTCCCAGCCCTTTGGCATAAAACGGAACCTGTGCCACTGTCCCGAGACGGATACCACGGAATTCCACCGGCGCGCCCGGAGACAGGCCGCGTACGGAGTCAGAGAAGAACAGCAGATAACTTTTATACTGGGTATACAGTGAGTTTTGTGTGCTCTTCTGATTATCAAACAGCTTAAACAGGGTTTTCGGATTTACTTCCTCACCCGGCTGCCAGCCTTCCGGTACGTCAAAGCTGACACCGCCGCTGAACAGCGTGGAGAGCGAACCGACCTGGACACTCACGCCCTGTGAGGACATATCAAAGGCAATGCCGCTGTCTTTCCAGAAGCGGGCGTTAGTGGTCACCAGTTTGTCATAAGGCGCGTTGATAAAGAGTTCATACTGCATCTCGCGTTCATCAAGATTAAACTCTGCCGTTTCCACGGAACCGACACGGTAGCCGCGGAACAGCACCGCATCCCCCGGATTCAGCTGTCCGGCCTGCTGACTGGTTAATATCACGCGAATACCTTTGGCATCCGGAGAGGCCAGCGGCGGTGAGTCGAGCAATTCAAATTCATGACGTTCGCCGCCGGTATTGGCAGGCTGTACCTGGATATAAGCCCCTGACAGCAGTGTTCCCAGTCCGGAAACACCTTCACGGCCGACTGTCGGTTTCACCACCCAGAAAACAGTATCTTTACGCAGAACATCTTTCATCTCAGCATTCAGACGCGCCTTGATAATCACGCGGCTGTAGCTCTGATCCAGCATAACGCTTTCGACCACACCGACATCCACGCTGCGGCTTTTAATTTTGGTTTTACCGGCTTCGACCCCTTCGGCGTTATAGGTGATCAGGGTAATTTCCGGTCCCTGTCCGCGAAAGTGGCTGATAAGAATCCAGGCACCAATCAGTACCGTGACGATGGGAATTATCCAGACCGGTGACCAGCTTTTCAGTTTGCTGACCTTCGCTTCTGTCAAATCATCAGTTTTATCGTTCAACCTGAGGCTCCTTAGCACTCTCCGCCCGTTTTTTTTCAAGCCGATCCCACGTCAGACGCGGGTCGAACATTTCGGCGGCAATCATTGTCAGAATGACCACCATCGCAAATAAAATCACACCAATATCCGGATAGATGCTCATCAGACGCCCCATCCGCACCAGTGCTGCCAGTACGGCTATCACAAACACATCAATCATGGACCAGCGTCCGACAAATTCCACGATTTCATAAATAAAGTGCATCCGGCCGGGATCACGCCAGCCGTGGCCTTTGGCATCCAGACACAGCCAGCCGATAGCCAGCATTTTCAGGCTCGGCACCATAATACTGGCGATAAAAATCACCATCGCCACCGGATAAGAGCCATCCCCCCACAGGAGAATCACCCCGGCCATAATGGTCGAGCCGAAATCACTGCCGAGCGATTCGGTGATCATGATAGGCAGCAGATTTGCCGGAATATATAAAATCACGGAGGTAAACAACAGTGCCAGGGTCAGTTGTAAGCTGTTTGGCCGGCGGGCATGACCCCGGCTGCTGCAGCGCGGGCACTGATGCATATCTGCCGGCAGAATCGCCTGGCAGGTGCCGCACAACCGCACACCCTGACACAATCCGCCTTTTCCGGCTTCCAGCGCAACCGGCAGCGGCGGACGCGGTGCAATGCGCTGCCAGACCCAGTGTTTATCCAGGCACTGGAATGCCCGCACCTGCATCACACAGAACAGACAGTAAGGCAGGAAACTGACACCCAGCCCGATGTCCCCGTAAGCCATCAGTTTGACAAAACTGACCAGCACACCGGCAAGAAAAATCTCCGCCATACACCAGGCCCGCAGCCGGAACAGCAACCGCGTGACCGGAATGGCCAGCTGGCGCGGCAGGCGGATACCGCTGCACAGTAATGTAATGGCAAACAGGCAGAATGCCGGAACCGCCAGCACAAATCCCATAAAAAACAGTGCCAGTTCGCCGTAGTTATCCCCGAACATCACAGCCGGTATCTGATAAAGCGTGATTTCGCTTTCGATACCCGCCACTTTCATCGAGACAAACGGAAACATCCCGGCGAGCACAAACATCACCAGGCCGCTGAGTGCATACATCAGCGGCTGGCGGCGCGGTTCACGCCAGCGGGCGGCCAGGTGTGTATGACAGCGCGGACACTCTGCCTTGGTTCCCCGTTCCAGCTCCGGGATTTCCACTACGAGGTCGCACTGCGGACACAGCACCGTGACTGAATCATGTGAATGATGAGCGCACACTGTTTCGTTATTTCTCCAAAATCACAGGCGGGATCAGTTCCCGCTCTGCATTGCTTCCAGCGTCTGCCAGCGCTCAAACGCCTCTTCCAGCGCATGCTCTTTTTCTGCCAGCTGTTTCAGTACGCTGTCTGTTTCATCATGCGGCTTATTAAAGAAATCAGGCGCACTGACCTGACTTTGCAGTTGCTGAATGTCCTCATCGAGGGATTCCAGCAATGACGGTAATTGTTCAAGTTCCCGCTGTAATTTATAACTTAATTTTGCAGATGTATTTGCTTTTTTAATGTTATCTTTACGTTTTTCTTCCGCCGCCTGCGGTTTTACCGTTTTTTCCGCCGGCGCTTTCAGCGACTGAACCTGTGCGCGCTGCTGCTGTGCATCAAAGTAGCCGCCGACATAACGTCCGATATTACCGTCGCCTTCAAAAATCCAGCATTCGGTTACACAGTTATCAACAAACTGACGGTCATGGCTGACCAGCAGAACAGTGCCCTGATAGTTATCCACCAGCTCTTCCAGCAGTTCCAGTGTTTCGACATCAAGGTCGTTGGTCGGTTCATCGAGGATCAGCAGGTTGCTCGGTTTCAGGAACAATCTGGCCAGCAGCAGACGGTTACGCTCCCCGCCGGACAGTGCCCGTACCGGGGTTCTCGCGCGTTTCGGATGGAACAGGAACTCCTGCAGATAGCCGAGTACATGACGCGGTTTGCCGTTAACCAGCACTTCCTGTTTGCCTTCCGCCAGGTTATCCATCACCGTTTTGTCCGGATCCAGCGCCGCACGGTGCTGGTCGAAATAGGCAACTTCCAGTTTGGTACCGATATGCACACTGCCGTCGTCCGGCTGTAAATCGCCGAGCATCAGTTTCAGCAGTGTGGTTTTACCGCAGCCGTTCGGGCCGACGAGAGCAATTTTGTCTCCCCGGTTCACCTGAGCACTGAAATGGCTGACCAGATTCTTACCGTCAATACCATAGCTGATATCATCAATTTCAAAGACGATTTTGCCGGAGCGGGTCGCCTCTTCCACCTGCATTTTCGCTTTGCCCATCACTTCGCGGCGTTCCGCACGTTCATTGCGCAGTGCTTTCAGGGCGCGGACGCGTCCTTCGTTGCGGGTACGGCGGGCTTTGATACCCTGACGTATCCACACTTCTTCCTGCGCCAGTTTACGGTCGAATTCCGCGTTCTGCATCTCTTCGACGCGCAGCGCTTCCTCTTTGGCCACCAGATAATCATCATAGCTGCCCGGCCAGGAGGCTAATTTTCCGCGATCCAGATCGATAATCCGTGTCGCCATATTGCGGATGAATGAACGGTCATGGGAAATAAAGACGATACTGCCGCTGAAATTTTTCAGAAACCCTTCCAGCCACTGGATAGTTTCGATATCCAGGTGGTTGGTCGGTTCATCCAGAAACAGTACTTTCGGCCCGCTGACCAGTGCGCGTCCGAGTGCTGCCTTACGCAGCCAGCCGCCGGAAAGTGCGGACAGTTTTTCATCCGCCGGTAATTCCAGATGGGCAATCACATCGGCGATCCGGCTGTCGAGAAGCCATAAGTTTTGTGTGTCCAGGATCTCCTGTAATTCTGCCATTTTTGACAGATTTTTATCACTCGGATCACTTTCCACCAGTTTTGAGATCTGATGATATGCTTTGATATGCTGAGCCTGCTCTGCCACCCCTTCGGCGACAAAGTCAAATACAGTGCCTTCCACGTCACGCGGCGGGTCCTGCTGCAGACGGGCAACAATCAGATCCTGCTCATAAATAACCGTACCATCATCCAGCGGCTGTTCTTTGGTCAGTACCCGCATCAGCGTGGATTTCCCCGCGCCGTTGCGGCCGACCAGACAGACACGCTCATTTTCTTCGATATGCATCTCCGCATTTTCCAGCAGCGGAGCATCACTGAATGCGAGCCAGGCGCCCGCCATATTAATCAACGACATAATTTCTGTTATTCCTCGCCTGCATGGCGGATAAGCCAGCAGTTATGGATCTGACGGTTACGGGCAAAATCCTGTGACTGTGTTTTGGCGGTGATTTCCTGAGCAACCAGCCCCAGTGCATCCATACCGTCCTGATCTAATTTAAAGCCGCGTTTGTTGTTGGAGAACATCAGGGTGCCGCCGCGGCGCAGCATACGTTTCAGATGTTTCATCAGGTCGATGTGATCACGCTGCACATCAAAGGTGTCCTCCATCCGTTTGGAGTTGGAGAACGTCGGCGGATCGATAAAGATCAGATCAAACTGTTCCGGTGTCTGTGCCAGCCAGCTCAGGCAATCAGCCTGAATTAAGCGGTGCTGTCTGCCGCTCAGGCCGTTGCTCTGCAGATTGCGCTCCGCCCACTCCAGATAGGTACGTGACATATCCACAGACGTAGTGGTGCGCGCACCGCCGAGACCGGCGTGAACCGTTGCCGAGCCGGTGTAGGCAAACAGATTGAGGAAGTCTTTGCCTTTGCTCATCTGTCCCAGCATTTTGCGGGCAAGACGGTGATCAAGGAACAGGCCGGTATCCAGGTAATCAGTCAGGTTAACCCATAACTGTGCGTTATACTCTTTCACCAGAAAGCTGTTCTGCTTCTCCGCCAGTTTTTCATACTGCTGTTTGCCTTTCTGGCGCTGGCGGGTTTTCAGAATCAGCTTGTGCGCCGGTAACTCCAGCACGGCCAGTGTCGCGCTGATCACATCAAACAGGCGCTGACGTGCTTTGTTCGGATCAACCGTTTTCGGCGGCGCATATTCCTGCACCACCACATAATCCGCATAACGGTCAACCGCGACATTATACTCAGGCAGATCGGCATCATAAAGGCGATAACAGTCAACGCCTTCCTGCTTCGCCCATTTTGCTAATTTCTTTTCATTCTTGCGCAGACGGTTAGCGAAATCCGCCCCGATATCCTGCGCTGTTGCCGGTGGTGTTTCACTTAACTGATAGTTTTTCTGCACACAGTCCAGCGGGCCGTTTTTCGCCTTAAATTCACGTTCTGCACGCAGTTGCAGGCTGCTGAGCAGTTCCGGAGAGGCACTGAATAATGACAGACGCCAGCCCGGGAAACGGGTTTTCACCACCCGGCCGAACACACTGTGCAGGGCAATCAGAGCCGGTTCACTCTCCAGACGCTCGCCGTACGGAGGGTTGGAAATAATGGTGCCTTTCGGGCCGTCCGGCAGCGGATTTTCCAGTTTGGTGGCATCTTTCTGCTGGAAAGTGATCAGTTTATCGACACCGGCGCGGCGGGCGTTAGCGCGGGCCATATCCAGCACACGTTTATCAGTATCAGAACCGAAGAAACGGGCGGTTGCACTGACCAGGCCGGCATTGGCGCGTTCGCGTGCTTCGGCACGGACAGATTCCCAGACTGCTCTGTCATGGTTGCCCCAGGCTTCAAAGCCCCAGTGGTGACGGTTCAGGCCCGGCGCACAATCGGAGGCTATCATTGCCGCCTCAATCAGCAGGGTTCCTGAGCCGCACATCGGATCGACCATCGGTGTCTCTTTCTGCCAGCCGGAGCGCAGAATAATCGCCGCCGCCAGGTTCTCTTTCAGCGGCGCCTGACCGGCGAGTTCGCGGTAACCGCGGATATGCAGGGAATCCCCGCTCAGATCGATCGCCAGCGAGACTTTCTCTTTATTGAGATAGACGTTGATGCGGATATCCGGCTGCTGTTTTGCCACATCCGGACGCGTGCCGGTTTTGCGGGTAAAGCTGTCAACGATAGCATCTTTGACTTTCAGTGCGCCGTACTGACTGTTGCGGATCTCATCATTGGTACCGTTGAAATGCACGGCAAATGTCTTGTCAGCGGAGAATACTGAAGGCCAGTCAATGGACTGCACCGCGAGATAAAGATCCATGTCACTATAGACATTAAACTCATTCAGCGGTAATAAAATACGGGATGCCAGACGACTCCACATCAGACACGTGTACATCGTACGCGGCTGCGCCCGGAAGTGAACGCCACCCTGCGTAATACTGAGATCCTCAGCGCCCAGTGTCGCTAATTCATTTTTTAAGAGTTCTTCGAGCCCGCGGGCGGTGCTGGCAAAATACGCGTTCATCATGGTTTACCGTTGAAATAAAAAATTGGAGCGCATTATAGCGGATCCGGGCGGTAAATCATAAAATTGACGCTCACCTTTTTCCGGATAAACCGGGATGCCATTGTGGTATTACTGATAATAACGAAAAGAACGGATAACAATGACGACAACACCTATCACACTTTCCCGTTTATATACCTTTCCTGTGAAGTCAATGAAGGGCATCCGCCAGTCACAAAGCCATGCCGGGGAAACTGGTCTGAGCTTTGACCGCAATTTTATGATAACGGATGAAACCGGAAAATTTATCACCGCCCGCCGTTATCCGCAGATGGTGCTGTTTACCCCGGTACTGCTGAGTAACGGGATCTGCCTGCGCAGCCCTGACGGCAGCAGTGCCACCATTTTGTTTGAGGATTTCCGTCCCGATCACCTGCCGTGCGAAGTCTGGGGAAATCATTTCACCTCGCTGCTCGCACCGGAAAAAATCAATCAGTGGCTGTGTCAGTTCTTTGATATCCCGGTACAGTTGCGCTGGCTCAGCCCGCAGTCCACCCGCCGGGTGAAAAAATTCCCGGATACGGCGGTGTCGTTTGCCGACGGTTATCCTTACCTGGTGGTTAACGAAGCCTCTTTCCGCGAGGTACAGCGCCGCTGCGGTGCCGGTATTAAAATTGAGCAGTTCCGCGGCAACATTATTGTCACCGGCGCAGAAGCATTTGCGGAAGATCGCTGGAAAACCATTCAGGTCGGCGATGTGGTGTTTGATCTGAAAAAGCCGTGCAGCCGCTGCATTCTCACTACCGTCAGTACCGATAAAGGGATTAAACATCCGGAAATGGAACCGTTCCATACCCTGCAAACCTTCCGGAAGGCCGCGGATAATGATGATGTCGATTTCGGTATGAATGCCATTGCCCGCAATACCGGGGTGATTCAGACAGGTGATACGGTAACCATCCTGGAAACACAGGAACCGCGTCAGTATCAGGAACAGGACGTTGAGAAAGTACAGGCCGTTCCCGCACAACCGGAAGCTGAGCTTGAACTGACGTTTAACGGAAAATTATATCCGGTGAATAATCAGCATGTCCTGCTGGAGCAGCTGGAAGGTCATCAGGTCAGTATCCCTTATTCATGCCGTGCCGGTGTCTGCGGCTGCTGCAGGGTCACGCTGGTCTCCGGTGAGGTTACGCCGCTGAAAGCAGGAGCGGTAAAAGAGAACGGGGAGATTCTGGCGTGCAGTTGCATTCCGAAAACCAATATTACTATTCGTCACGGATAACCGACCGTCACGGATAACCGACCGCCACAGATAACCGGCCGTCACAGATAACCGGTAAAAAATACCCCCGGCAGATAAACCACCGGGGGTATTTTTTTGGCGTAATCTGTTTATAACGTCCGGTGACTGAATCGATCACGTATTAATAATAAGGATCATCCGGGAGTTATATAACGTCAACCGATCCTGATAATGATCATTTACCGTGGCAGGATCAAACTGCTCTGCCCATTAATAAACTCCGTGTTACCGGGGTTCTCGGTAATAAACGATCATTCATGATCTTTATCGGATCACAAAAACACATGTTCCGATCGTGTAATTCAAGTACCGGATCAACCAGCAGACATAAACTGGCACTGTCCCCTGCTTCCGCCACAATAAAGTTACTGCGCTGACGGTTGTTATCCGCCACCACTTCAACCAGCTGCCCTTGTTCCGGTTTCGTCATTGCGCAAAACAATGAAAAATACCAGCTCTTCGGCATTTGCGGCTTTAAAAAACGCGACGCAATTAACGCATTCAGTGTTAATTCAGCACACTGCTGTGCCGGAATATTTAATTTTTTAATCTGTTCTTCAAAGATAAAAAATAACGCGGCATCATCAACAGAAAACGGGCTGTGACACCGGGCATACGGTGCCAGCAGGCGTGGTGCAAAATGGGAGCGGAATACCATTCCGTTGGCAAGATCCAGCATAATACGCTCATGCGTATCATCGTAATACCACTGCCATTGATCGTCAGGTTTTATTTTCATCTGATCACATTCCCGGCTAATACCTGATTAGCGATTCATATTTTCACTACACATTAAATAAAATAATTAAAAATGATTTTTTGCTTTAACGTGCATTGCCTGCCGGTGACAATTTCTCAGGCAACATCTGAAAATATAGAAGAAACAGGGGGAAAAATAAACCCCCTGACAGGAATAATAGTGAAAATTACAGGTAATTTACAATATTTTTAATTAATTTGGGCCCGTGGTAGATAAATCCTGAATAGATTTGGATTAATGATGCACCCGCTTCCATTTTTTCCCGGGCAGCAACGAGGGAATCAATTCCGCCGACACCGATAACCGGTAATTTACCGTTAAGCTCTTTCGATAATAAACGAATAATTTCGGTGCTCTTATTCTGTACCGGACGACCGCTTAATCCGCCGGTTTCATTACAGTGATTTAATCCCTGCACTAATGAGCGATCCAATGTGGTATTCGTGGCAATCACACCATCAATATTATGACGAACCAGGCTGTCAGCAACCTGAATTAATTCTTCTTCTGTTAAATCAGGGGCAATTTTTACCGCGACCGGCACATATTTTCCGTGCTTCTGATGCAACTCCTGCTGCTTTATTTTTATTGCTGACAACAGATCATCCAGCATATCGCCGTATTGCAGTGTCCGTAATCCCGGTGTATTCGGTGATGAGATATTAACTGCGATATACCCGGCGTGGGTATATACTTTATCCATACAAATCAGATAGTCATCTTTACCCTGCTCAACCGGCGTATCTTTATTTTTACCGATATTAATGCCCAGGATGCCCCCGAAACGGGCCTGTTTAATATTCTCAACCAGGTTATCAACCCCGAGATTATTAAATCCCATCCGGTTAATTAACCCCTCAGCTTCCACAATACGGAACAGACGTGGTTTATCATTCCCCGGCTGTGGTTTTGGTGTGACCGTACCGACCTCAACAAAACCAAAACCCATTGCATCGAACACTTCAATACATTCACCATCTTTATCAAGACCGGCGGCTAATCCGAGCGGGTTTTTAAATGAGAGTCCCATGCACTGAACGGGTTTGGTGGCGACATGCTGCTGAATAAGAAAACGGAAAGGAGAGCGGGAAAGACGTTTAAGCTGGTGAAAGGTGAACTCGTGGGCGCGTTCCGGATCAAGGCGGAACAGGGCCTTCCTGACTAGCGGATAATACATCTTAAATACCTTTTGCTATAGATATGTGTTTTCGGCACAACACGCCGTACCGGGCAATTTCTCTGTAACAAAATAGGTCGTGAATCATAGCTGAAACAGCGGGAGCCTATCTCAGGCGGCTATAATAGGTGAAATGCGTCCGTTCTGCACGGCTTTTTTACGCAGTAAATGACGCACATTTTCTGTGCGTCATTGATTCTCAGACTACCAGCGCCCGGATGCCCCGCCGCCGCCGCTGCGTCCGCCGCCACCGGATGAGGAGCGACTGCTGCTGCCGCTGTAACCACCGCCACCGCCGCGACCACCACGACCACCTCCGCCACCACCGGATTTAACAATGCCGAGATAGTTGCCGATGCCCATAAACAGACCTAATCCGCCCCCGCACAGCAGCGCAAAAATCAGGCTTCCGCCGAATGACAAACCGAAAATAAACCCGAAAAGCGTACCGAAAGCACCGAAGCCGATGGCCATACGCATTTTCGGTGTTTTCACCACTTTTCCGATCAGCCAGATTGCCCCGCCCAGGCAGAGCAGAAACAGGAAAACGACTGCGATAAACATCGTGAAAGTGAGGACGATAACCAGCCAGAACGGCAGAATTTTCAGGAACAGGAACTGACTCCAGCGCGGTAATTCTGTGTAGAGAAAATCTTCCCCGAAATGGATACCGTTTCCGGCCGGGTTATTAAAGCCGCCGGCGTACCAGGTCAGATAAAGAATAATGGCGATCGGGATCGCGGCTTTCAGTTTAAAACGCTTCACCATGCCATACAGGAAAGCCACCCACAGATACGCACTCGCCGCCAGTACCACACCGAGGACAATATCGATCCAGCCGACGGGCTCTGCCTGTTTGGCGATAAAGAATGCCGGAGTGGTGACTGGTGGCAGCGGTTCATTACGGACTTTGGCAATCAGGGCATCAACGGTATCATTAATACCACCGGCATAATTTCCCATTTTAAAATTGGGAATGAAATAATCATTAAGGATACGGTTTGCCGCCGCATCACTGACCGCTCCTTCCAGCCCGTACCCGACCTCAATCCGCATCGCGCGATCATCCGCAGCCACCAGCAATAAAATACCATCATCAATACTGATACGCCCCAGCCGCCACTGGTTAAAGACTTTCTCTGCGTAGCTTTCAATATCACGTGATCCGGTCGTCTTCACGGTCAGTACTGCAATCTGAGCACCGGTCCGTTCCCGCAGGGAATTCAGTTTCTGTTCAATGCTGCTGCGTTCACCGGCTGTCAGTAACCCGGCGGTATCAGTGACCGCACCCTGCATGCGGGGAAATGTCTCCGTCTGAGCAACCGCTGTTACCGCAAAAAGCAACAAAAACAGGGAGAATACTCCCTGTAACCAGCCACTGAACCGGTTTATGTTATTTCTCATCCCGAAATCCTTTCTTTTATATACAGGTCGTCAATTAATCTGAGTTTACCGTATATGGTTAAAAATAACGCTCTGTTACTGTGACAATGTATTGCAGTGCAAAAAAAAACACCTCCGGAGAGGTGTTTTGTCTGTAGCAATGCCGATGCAATCATCCGGATGGCGGGCAGAGAAATAAAAAGCATGCGCGTCATGGATGACGCGCCTGAGCGTATAGGGACATATTTACAGCGTCTTTTTATTTTGCCCGTTATCCGGATCTTCCCCGGGGTAAAAAATTTCCCCGGAGACATCTCACCGATCAGTTCTCATCCAGTGCTTTGGTGATTTTCTCAAACAGATCACCGGACAGATTATCCAGCCCTTTCAGACGCAGCAGTGCATCACGCATTTTGCTCTGACGGTTATCGTCATAACGTTTCAGGCGGATCAGCGGCTCGATCAGACGTGATGCCACCTGCGGGTTACGGCTGTTCAGATCACAGAGGATCTCCGCCAGGAATTCATAACCTTTACCTGACTTATCATGGAACGCTTTCGGGTTATTCATCACAAATGCACCAACCAGTGAACGCACCCGGTTCGGGTTCGCCATGGTAAAGGAACGGTGGCTGAGCAGTGATTTCACATTATCCAGCACATCCGCATCCGGACGGGTGGCCTGAAGAATAAACCACTTATCCATCACCAGACCATCCCGGTGCCATTTGTTGTCATAATCCGCCAGCAGTTTATCGCGGCACGGCAGCGCCGCTTTCACGGCCGCCGTCAGTGCAGCCAGGGAATCGGTCATATTATCGGCCTGTGTATACTGCTGTGACACAAGCTTATCCGCCTGCGCGGCGTCTTCATCCAGCGCCAGATAGCCCAGGCAGACATTACGCAGATCGCGTTTTGCAATATCCGCATGGTCGATTTTGTATGCCCCGGTTTTCATGCTGACATACACCGCATACAGTTCGTCTGCCAGTTCACGGGCAAATGTATCTGCGATAAAGGTCATGACGGCATTGACCGCATCCGGGTCCGCGACCGGGAACCACTCCGCAACCTCGGTTTCTGACGGCAGTGTCAGAATCTGAGCCGCCAGTGCCGGATCAATCTGCTCATCCAGCAGTACCGCGCGGAAAGCGTCTGTCACCGCTTCCGGTAACTGTAAGTCTTCACCGGCCTGATAACGGCGGATGTTTTCCTTTATATGTAATGCCAGCAGAGACTGTGCGGCATCCCAGCGGGCAAATTCATTGCGGGCATGCTGCATCAGGAATGCCAGTTGTGCATCCGTATACGGATAATCCACTTTCACCGGCGCGGAAAATTCGCGGAACAGCGACGGCACCGGTTTTTCACTGACATCATCAAACGTGAAGGTTTGTTCATCACGGGTAATATTCAGTACTGAATGAACCGGCTCCCCTTCATGGCGCAGCGGGATCACATCACCGTTGCGGCCGTACAGTTCAATATCAAACGGAATGTGCAGCGGCTGTTTGTCCTGCTGATCCGGTGTCGGCGGGGTCATCTGGGTCACATGCAGCTGATACTGTTTTTTATCCGCATCATAACTGTTACGTACAGTCACCAGCGGTGTGCCGGACTGGCTGTACCAGCGGCGGAACAGAGTGAGATCGACATTCGATGCATCTTCCATCGCCTGCACAAAATCATCGCAGGTCGCGGCGCTGCCGTCATGACGGTGGACATAAAGCTGCATCCCGGCCTGGAACTGCTCTTCACCGAGCAGGGTGTGGATCATGCGGATCACTTCAGAACCCTTCTCATACACGGTCAGTGTATAGAAGTTATTCATCTCAATGACTTTGTCCGGACGGATCGGGTGCGCCATCGGACCGGCATCCTCGGCAAACTGCGCCGCGCGCATAACACGGACATTATTGATCCGGTTAACCGGACGCGAACCGAGATCAGAACTGAACTCCTGATCACGGAAAACGGTCAGCCCCTCTTTCAGGCTGAGCTGGAACCAGTCACGACAGGTGATGCGGTTACCGGTCCAGTTATGGAAATATTCATGACCGATAACAGATTCAATCCCGAGATAGTCTTTGTCTGTCGCCGTTTCATTCTTCGCCAGCACATATTTGGAGTTAAAGACGTTCAGCCCTTTGTTCTCCATAGCGCCCATATTAAAGAAATCAACCGCCACAATCATATAGATATCGAGGTCATACTCGAAACCAAAGCGCTCCTCGTCCCATTTCATGGCATTTTTCAGGGAGGTCATCGCCCAGCCGGCGCGATCAAGGTTGCCTTTATCGACAAACAGTTCCAGCGCCACATCACGGCCGCTGCGGGTGATAAAGGTATCGCGCAGCACGTCAAAATCACCGGCCACCAGGGCGAACAGATAGCTTGGTTTCGGGAACGGATCTTCCCATTTTACCCAGTGTTTATCCCCGGATTCCCCGGCATCAATCCGGTTACCGTTGGATAACAGATACGGATAGCGGGCTTTATCCGCCGTGATACGGGTGCTGTAACGCGCCAGCACATCCGGGCGGTCAAGGTAATACGTAATATGACGGAAGCCTTCTGCCTCGCACTGTGTGCAGAGTGCGTCACCGGACACATACAGCCCCTCAAGAGCGGTATTTTCCGCCGGGCTGATTTCATTAATGATTTGCAGAGTAAATTGTTCAGGCACATTCTGAATGTGCAGCGAACCGGACGCTTCGCGGTAATCTGACCAGACTTTGCCGTCAATGGTCAGCTGCTTCAGTGTCAGCCCCTCACCGGCAAGAACCAGCTCTGAGGCACTGTCATTCAGGCGCTTCACCTGACTGACGGCAGTCACCACTGTCGTCTGCGGGTCGAGCGCAAAATCAAGATCAATATGGGTAATGGTATAGTCAGGAGCCTGATAGTCCTGACGATACTTCGCCTGCCGCTGTTGTGTCATGGTTTTCTCTTCACTGTTTTATTAAATGATTACAATTACGCTGTTCTTAGGCTCTCATAATTCAGGCGCCGTGGTAAACGAAATTTTAGCAGTTTGTGATACGCCCTTATTTCCCCGCGGGGTGGTACAACCTCAAATATGAATAAAATGTTAACAAATAATGTGATTCCCCGCTGAACATCGCGCACAGGGGAAATAACGTGTTACTATACGCAGATAATAGTAAGCTATAACCTGTTTAGGTTGATTGCTCCGTGAGGATGCTGAAAGCGCCATGAATTCAGAAGCAACCCCAATTATCACATCACTGCTGGATACCGATGCGTATAAGCTGCACATGCAGCAGGCAGTGTTCCATCATTACCGCTCAATTCCGGTTGTCGCGGAATTCCGCTGCCGGAGCAACAAACTGCTGGGACAGTACGCAGATGAACTGCGCCGGCGGGTGGCAATGATGGCAGAGCTGTCAGTCAGTGATGACGAGTACAACTATCTGGCCCGCCTGCCGTTCTTTTCGGCAGATTACCTGGCCTGGTTCCGTCAGTTCCGGTTTGATCCGTCACAGGTGAATATCCGCTGTGACAGCAACGGTCAGCTGGCTATCCGTATCAGCGGCCCGTGGGTGGAGGTTATCCTGTGGGAAGTCCCGCTGCTGGCGCTGATCAGTGAACTCGTTCACCGCCATGAATCACCGCAGGTAACACCGGAAGATGCCGTTATCCGTCTGCGCGAACTGGTGACACGCTTTTATCAGGATGCGGAACAGGCAGGGATCGACCTCAGCCGCTTTAAACTGATGGACTTCGGCACCCGCCGCCGTTTCTCTTATGATGTCCAGAAAGCGATTGTCACGGAACTGAAACAACATTTCCCGTATCTGGTCGGCACCAGTAATTACCTGCTGGCAGAAAAACTCGATCTGGAGCCGGTCGGTACCCAGGCACACGAATGGTTCCAGGCACATCAGCAGATCAGTGCGGAACTGGCCAACAGCCAGCGCGCCGCTCTCCAGACCTGGCTTGATGAATATCCGGATCAGCTGGGTGTTGCACTGACAGACTGCATCACCATGGATGCCTTCCTGCGCGATTTCGATGTCCCGTTTGCCCGTGCTTATCAGGGTCTGCGCCACGATTCCGGGGATCCGGTTGAATGGGGTGAAAAAGCGATTGCTCACTATGAAAAGCTGGGTATCGATCCGATGAGCAAAACGCTGGTCTTCTCCGATAACCTGGATTTCCGCAAAGCCCTCGCGCTCTATGCCCATTTCTGTGACCGGATCAACCTGGTGTTCGGTATCGGCACCCGCCTGACCTGCAATATCCCGGATGTCGAGCCGCTGAATATTGTTATCAAGCTGGTGGAATGTAACGGGAAACCGGTCGCCAAACTCTCTGACAGCCCCGGCAAAACCATCTGTGAAGATGATGAGTTTGTCGATAAATTGCGCCGCGCTTTTGATATTCCCCACGTTCAGCGCGCCTGCTGATCCTTTCTTTTATACAGTTACCCCCGGAGAACAGAAAAAGACGGTTATTTTTTCTGTTTTTCGGGCTTCTGACCCCCAATTTCTGCTTGTTTCCTGACAGTGAGCAAGTAACATAGTGAGATTGCCCGTTTGACGGCAACTGATGACTATTCTGTTACTCACATCTCAGAAGATGGCGGGTAACGCGTGTAACAGACCTATATATAAGAAGAGAGAGTTTCAACTATGAGCATAGCGCCTGTGGTCGATGTACTGCAAGGCCGTGTACCTGTTGACAGCGAAGTCACAGTACAGGGTTGGGTCCGTACAAGGAGAGATTCAAAAGCCGGGATCTCATTCCTCGCCGTCTACGACGGTTCCTGCTTTAATCCGGTACAGGCCGTCATCGAAAATAATTTACCTAATTATAATGATGAAGTGCTTCATTTAACGGCGGGCTGTTCTGTTGAAGTTACCGGGAAAGTGGTTGCTTCCCCGGGTCAGGGACAAAGTTTTGAAATCCATGCCACACAGGTTCGTGTTGTCGGTATGGTTGATGATCCGGATACCTACCCGATGGCGGCAAAACGTCACTCTGTCGAGTACCTGCGTGAAGTGGCGCACCTGCGTCCGCGCACCAACCTGATTGGCGCGGTTACCCGTGTCCGTCATACTTTATCCCAGGCATTACACCGTTTCTTCGACGAGCAGGGTTTCTTCTGGGTATCCACCCCGCTTATCACCACCTCTGACACCGAAGGTGCCGGTGAAATGTTCCGTGTCTCCACGCTGGATTTCCACAATCTGCCGCGCAACGATAAAGGCGAAGTGGATTTCAGTGAAGACTTTTTCGGCCAGGAAGCATTCCTGACCGTATCCGGTCAGCTGAACGGTGAAGCTTATGCCTCTGCACTGAGCAAAATCTACACCTTCGGCCCGACGTTCCGTGCGGAAAACTCCAACACCAGCCGCCACCTGGCGGAATTCTGGATGGTTGAGCCGGAAGTGGCATTTGCAAACCTGGATGACGTGGCCGGTCTGGCCGAAGCCATGCTGAAATTTGTCTTCAAAGCCGTTCTGGAAGAACGCCGCGATGATCTCGAATTCTTTGCTGAGCGTATTAATAAAGAAGCCATCGAACGCCTGGAGCGTTTTGTCACTTCCGATTTTGCACAGGTTGATTACACCGACGCGATCAAAATCCTGGAAAACTGCGGCAAAACCTTTGAAAACGACGTGTACTGGGGCGTGGATATGTCCTCTGAGCACGAGCGCTACCTGGCGGAAGAGCACTTTAAAGCGCCTGTGGTCGTTAAAAACTACCCGAAAGCGATCAAAGCATTCTATATGCGCGAAAACGAAGATGGCAAAACCGTTGCCGCGATGGACGTCCTGGCACCGGGAATCGGTGAAATTATCGGGGGTTCACAGCGTGAAGAGCGTCTGGACAAACTCGATGCCCGCTTTGATGAACTGGGTATGAACAAAGAAGATTACTGGTGGTACCGTGATCTGCGCCGCTACGGCACTGTGCCGCACGCCGGTTTCGGTCTGGGTTTTGAGCGTCTGGTGTCATATGTGACGGGCGTCTCAAATATCCGTGAAACCATCCCGTTCCCGCGGACCCCGCGCAGCGCCACATTCTGATTTCCATCAAAAATATTGAATGTAAAAAGCCGGCCATCAGGCCGGTTTTTTTTATGCCTGTGGTTCTGACTGTTCAAAAAGTTCCCAATTATTTACATTTTGAAATACTTTTTTTCCATTTGTTACAGATTCTTCGTTTTTGTAGCACTTTCAGGGTAGATAAAATATTTTACCAATGGAACACTGGTCGCCGACACAGACGACACTAAACTCTCATAAATAGTTCCAAATTTTTTTCAGAACTATTTCTGGCAGTGGCAGGTGTCCGAATAACACCAATGAGGGTAATAATAATGAAACGCAATATTCTTGCAGTGGTTATCCCGGCTCTGTTAGTTGCTGGTGCAGCAAACGCGGCTGAAATCTACAACAAAGACGGCAACAAAGTAGACCTGTACGGTAAAGTTGACGTTCGTCACATGTTCGCTAAGTCTGATGACAACGGCGACAAAGAAGATGGCGACGATTCACGCGTTCGTTTCGGTATCAAAGGTGAAACTCAGATCACTGACCAACTGACCGGTTTCGGTCGTTTCGAAAACGAAATCAAAACCAACGGTACTGAAGGCGAAAACAAAAACAAAGTACGTTTAGCTTACGCTGGTTTCAAATTCGCTGAATTCGGTTCAATCGACTACGGCCGTAACTACGGTGTGGTATATGACACTGCAGCATGGACCGACGTTCTGCCACTGTTCGGTGGCGACACCATGGCACAGACCGACGTATTCATGACCGGTCGTAACCACAACCTGCTGACTTACCGCAACAGCGATATGTTCGGTTACGTTGATGGCCTGAGCTTCGCTCTGCAGTACCAGGGTGCTAACGACGAAAACTCAATCGAAAAACAAGATGGCGCTAAATCTAACGGCGACGGTTACGGTTTCTCTACCGCTTACGACCTGGGCTGGGGCGTGACTCTGGGTGGTGGTTACTCTAACTCTGCACGTACTATTCCACAGCAGCAAGGCCTGTTCGGTGCTGAAGGTAAACGTGCTGAAGCATGGGATTTCGGTGCTAAATACGACGCTAACAACGTATACCTGGCCGCTCTGTACGGTGAAACCCGTAACATGACCAAATACGGTTCAGCAAACACCATCGCTAACAAAACTCAGAACTTCGAATTAGTAGCACAGTACCAGTTCGACTTCGGTCTGCGTCCATCCATCGCTTACCTGCAGTCTAAAGGTAAAGACCTGGAAAACGGTTCAAAAGGCAGCGAAGACCTGGTTAAATACATCGACCTGGGTGCTTACTACTACTTCAACAAAAACATGTCTGCAGTCATTGATTATAAAATCAACCTGCTGGACAACGACGACTTCACCCGCAGCAACAAAATCAATACCGGTGATGTTGTTGGTTTAGGTCTGACTTACCAGTTCTGATTTAGCTTTACGCTGAATATGAATACCAAAACCCACGGCTTGCCGTGGGTTTTTTGTTATCTGTTTAACGCGTTTTGTGATGCATTTTCATGCAAACCTCAACAGGACGTCACCCACTTCACAAGATCTTCGTCTTTTTTCTGTAAACAGTTGGCAAATGATTTACAGGGAGTTAACCTGATAACCTTGTGACAGTCCTCTTATCCGCACTATCAGATACTATTGGGATCAACAACTATGTTTGAGAATATTACTGCCGCGCCTGCCGACCCGATCTTAGGTCTGGCTGACAGCTTCCGTCAGGACCCACGTGAAAACAAAATCAATTTAGGTATTGGTGTTTATAAAGATGAAACCGGTAAAACACCGGTACTGAGCTGTGTTAAAAAAGCGGAAAAGTATCTGCTGGATAATGAAACCACAAAAAACTACCTGCCTATCACCGGGATACCTGAATTCGGTACAGTGACCCAGGCACTGCTGTTTGGCGATAACAGTGACATCATCACCGCCAAACGCGCCCGTACCGCACAGGCACCGGGTGGTACAGGTGCACTGCGTATCGCGGCTGATTTTATTGCTAAACAGACCAGCGCAAAACGTGTCTGGATCAGCAACCCGACCTGGCCTAACCACAACGGTATCTTCGCCGGTGCCGGTCTGGAAATCTGCAGTTACGATTACTATGACGCCGAAAATCATGCACTTGATTTCGGTGGCATGCTGGCAAGCCTGGAAGCTGCACAGGCCGGTGATGTGATCCTCCTGCACGGCTGCTGCCATAACCCGACCGGTATTGACCCGACTGCTGAACAATGGGCTCAGTTATCTGTTCTGGTAAAAGAAAAAGGTCTTCTGCCGGTCTTCGACTTTGCTTATCAGGGCTTTGCCGCCGGTCTGGATGAAGATGCTCAGGGGCTGCGTATTTTCGCAAAATCCCATCCTGAGATGCTGGTCGCCAGCTCTTATTCTAAAAACTTCGGCATGTACAATGAGCGTGTCGGTGCCTGTACCCTGGTTGCGACTGATCCGGATACCGCAGATCGTGCGTTCAGCCAGATCAAAATTGTGATCCGTACCAACTACTCTAACCCGCCGTCACACGGTGGTGCCGTTGTGACAACCGTGTTGTCTGATCCGGAGCTGAAAGAAGAGTGGATTCAGGAACTGACCACCATGCGCGAGCGTATCAAGCGTATGCGCCAGCTCTTTGTGAACACACTTCAGGAAAAAGGCGCGAAGCAGGACTTCAGCTTTATTATCCGCCAGAACGGTATGTTCTCTTTCAGCGGCCTGACCAAAGAACAGGTTGCACGCCTGCGTGATGAATATGCGGTGTATGCCGTCAGCTCCGGTCGTATCAACGTTGCCGGTCTGACCCTGGAAAATATGGTTCCGCTGTGCGAAGCCATCGTCGCGGTACTGTAATTTCTCAGCAGACATTCTGCTTCTGATAAAGCCCCCGGCTTCCGGCCGGGGGCTTTGTTTTATCTGTTCCTGATAATATAAGGTTGCCTGTGCAGAAAATAATGCGGGTTTTACGCAAGCTGTATAAATATGAAAATGGCCGTTATGACGGCGAACGGCAGGTTTCTGTTTATGATACACAGACATTATCTGAAAAAGATCAGGCGCTTTTATCACAATCCGGCTGGCAGGCGAACAATATCGTTAGTTTCAGCAGCCATGATGACATTATCGCCCGTCTGCACAGCCTGAAAAACAACACAGCATTAACCCGGGAACGGTGTATCTCCGCGTTTATTGCCGGTGTCGGCGGCAGTTATCTGCGGGGACGCTCAGTATTAAGTGCTTTCCATAAGCTGCATACCCTGCCCGCACATGCTTATCTTGAAAAACCGCAATATGCCTGTTGCTGGGTTTGCAGTGATCACGATACCGCCAAATATATTAATGACAGCTATTTTCAGTATTGCCTGTATTACGGAAACGCATACAGCAGTACCGCACTGTATGCTTATCTGAATCTGAGTCATCTGCTGACCACAGAGCCGGTCATGCCGACAGAGCAGGATAAAGCGGTATTCAGACAGTTACTGGATATGCTGCGCAGCGCGCCGGAGGATGAAACGCCCGGCCAGTTCGAAAAGCGGCTTAAAACATCGAAACTGATAGCCGGTGATCGCTATACCCTGCGGGGGATCTTACAGTCACTGGCATTAACAGGTGTGATCCCGAATCAGTTCCTGGCGCTGTCTCTCAGTCAGTGGACTGACTTCGGTGATATAACTATCGCAGAGAATCAGCTGAAGAATACAAAAGGCCGCTCGGATATGGAAATGCCCTGGGCGGGCTGGAAAGGTAATCTCAGCATTGATGCTGAAAAAGCAGCAGTGTATTTTGATGGCTATCTGAAACCCGGCTCATAAAAAATGCCTGACAACGTCAGGCACCTTTCATCTTTACTATGATGTTACTCACCAGACCGGCGGTTCGTCCTGTAAGAACGGATTGGTACGACGCTCTTCCCCGACTGTGGACATCGGCCCGTGACCGGGAATAAAGCGGTATTCATCGCCCAGCGGCAGAATTTTATCTTTAATCGAACTGATCAGATCCTGATGATTACCACGCGGGAAGTCACTGCGGCCGACACCACCTCTGAACAGCACATCCCCCATTGAAATCAGTTTATCCTGCTTATCAACAAAGACCACGTGACCGGGAGTATGGCCGGGACAATGCAGCACATCCAGTTCAATATTACCGACAGTGACTTTATCGCCCTCTTCCAGCCACTGATCCGGTGTAAATGCACGGCATGGCTCCACACCAAACATCTGGCTCTGCTGAGTCAGCCCGTCGATCCAGAATGCATCTTCCTTTTGCGGACCGACGATCGGCACATTAAAGTGCTCTGCCACATCAGCGGTTGCGCCGACATGATCAAAATGACCGTGCGTCAGGAGAATTTTTTCCAGTTTAAGGCCGCGTTGTTCAATTTCACGGATGAGACGCGGTGCTTCACCGCCGGGATCGACAATGGCAGCGGCTTTTGTTTCATCGCACCAAATCAGGGTGCAATTCTGCATAAAGCCGGTGACAGGAATAATATGATATTGCATGACACAAAACTCCGGTTAATGCGGGTAATAACAACAGATTACCACGTTCTGACCGGTCCTGTATCCATATGAACAAAATTACTGGACGGATAATATCCCACACCGCCTGCCCGCATTTTCATAGCCGCTTTGCGGACCTGACTTAACTGAATACCGGGAATGCGGAAATCCATCGCCTGGCCGCGGGTGTGATAGCTTTTCTTCGCCACACCGGAGGTGGTTTTACGCAGCTGGTTATTGGTCACCAGTGAGCGATACCCGGAAACCAGCTGGATTGGTTTATTAATGTTCATCATGACCTGTAACAGATACATCTGGTCAAACAGATGCGGATCAATGGTTTTGACTTTATTGCTGCGGTGATCGCGGAACAGTTTGTTCAGGCGGGCCAGTTCAGAGCGGTTATAACGTTTACCGTCAAAAAATTCTGCTTTTAAAAATTCACCGGTATTGAGGTTTTCAAAACGTAAAATCTTCGGCCGGGGTGTAGTCAGGGATGCAAAAGCGTGATTCGGTAATAAAGCCAGTCCCAGCGCCGCCGCACCAAATCCCAGCCATTTACGGCGGTCGTTATCAATTATATCCATTGACGGTAATCACTCTTTATCTGATTAAATATAACATGGCCGGACAGCGATAATTGTGTTCACCGTTCAGACCCGCAGCGGATCGGTTTTGTCTATTTCTGTAAATTTCCGTCAGGTTATTTCAATATTTATGTCGAAATGGGAAAAAACAGCAATAAACAAAACTGACCATCTATTTTTTACCGATTCATACCGCCGGAGTCAAATAAAAAAGCATATTTTTACTCAGAAAGTAAATCCGGACGACATTTATGAACATCAGAGGTGTACATCCGCCATGTCACACGCAGCAAGCCTTTGCCGGGCGATGCCCTGTCATCACTTTCAGTTAATTAATAGTATGGGAGGTACAACGTTATACATGAAATTATTTAAACCGAATGATCATTAATTTTTAATTATATTAATATAAGAAAAAAGCCGCTTATTGATAATAAACAAGCGGCTTAATATGATCAGCTTTTTATCAGGAACGGTGTGATATCCGTTAATTTATCAATACCTTTCAGACTGCTGTCATCGTAGCGGTAAATATCCGCACGATATTGCGGGATATTCTCCGCATTGACCCAGGCAGTCTGATAATAGAGATAAACCGGAATCCGGTTCGGGATAGAGACATAACGGGTACTGCCCGCTTTCAGTGCACCATCCACACGGGTTTCGTTCCAGCCGGCATCACCAAGAAGGATCGCCGCGAGATCTTTGGCTTTATTCACCCGGACGCAACCGGAACTGATAGCCCGCATATTTTTATTAAACAGGCTGTGATTCGGCGTGTCGTGCAGATAAATCGCCTCTGAGTTCGGCATATTGAATTTATAGCGGCCCAGTGAGTTGGACGGCCCCGGTGCCTGAGTGATCCGGTACGGGAAGTTTGACGGTGTAATAACACTCCAGTCAATACTGTACGGGTCGATCACCGACGCGTTATTACTCCATCCGTTATAAATGGTATAACCCCGGCTGCTGAAATAGCTTGGGTCAGCCCTGCCGCGCGGCACAATATCCTGACGGCTCATGGTCGGCGGTACTGTCCACGGCGGATTGATCACCACATTATTCAGCGCGCTGGACATAATCGGCGTTTTGCGTTCTGCACGGCCGACAATCGTTCTGGATTCCAGAATCAGGTTATTATCCACATAGAAATACAGTGAGAAATCCGGAATATTCACCAGGATAGCTGTCGGCTGATTGTCAGGCGTGATACGCAGACGCTGAATATTCACCGCCATTATTGCCGCCCGCATCTGCGGTGTCTTATTCAGCCATTCGCGGGTCTGTTTACCGATGACACCATCGGCTTCCAGCCCGTGCTGTAACTGAAACTCCTTAACCGCCGCCACCAGCGTTTTATCATACGCTGCACCGGCGCTCATCATGTCATTGGCTGAGATCAGATTAAAACGGTGCAGGATTTCCCGCAGTGCGCCGACAGATTCATGACTTTCGCCCGGGCGCAGTGTCCGGTTAATCACCATTTCCGGCCACGGCGCGGTGTCGGCCAGTTGCGCCAGCATCGCTTTACGCATCGGCTGATACATCTTATTCGCCGGCAGCAGCGTGTCGGTAAATGCGGCCAGCGTGCCGTTATGTGCCGCCGTATTCAGCCGCGCCAGTGATGGTTCACTGACAGCCGAAAATGTGAATGGCCGGGCGCCGTACAGCCATTTATCGCCTTTGGTGCCGACATTGTCCAGGTAATAGAGATAACCCAGCGCGGCATCGGTTAAAATCATATCCCGTGCCAGCGGGGTCAGATCCGGCTGTGCCAGTGCATTCAGCCAGGCAGTAAACTGCGGCTGAAATCCGGCAAGGGCGGCTTCCGCCAGCTGATTTTCCAGAGACAGACGTGCTTTTTCATCGGTCCACAGCGGCTTCAGCTGATGTTCCGCATAAATGTTTGTCAGTGTATCGGTATAAAGTAATGGTGTTGCCGCCGGGACTTCACGGCGGATACTGTCAGCGACATCGTTCAGGGGCAGTGCAGTCACACCGGCCACCGGTTCTGCGGGCTGCGTTTCTGTATTTTCAGGCGATTGTGAAAATACTTTCAGATTTTCCACTTTGGCATCTGCTTCTGTCAGATGCGTTACCGGAGCTGTTGAAGCCCACGAAACCGGCGTCAGTAACAGTGTTCCTATCATGGCGTAAATGGGAACAACTTTTTTAACTCCCGTCACCATAACATCCCTCTCTTATTTTTTTATTATGTCTGTTCCGGACAATTGTTAATACTTATGATCAGTATAGTAAATACATCGTGTAAATGACTTCCCTGCTGATTTTACCTGTCAGAGAATAATTGAAAATAGGATAACGAAAAAATCGTAGAAAAAAGGCGCAAATACGCCTTTTTAAGATGAATACACTGCACTATTTACATAAACAGCTGTTGCAGAATATCTGAAATACATCTCATTCGCTGTTTTTTGTACAGATAAACAGAGACAAACAACGCCGCACTCCGGCGGCGTTGTTATATGACCGGAAGATGATAATTAATATTCGGAATTAATAACCACTTCTTCGCCGAACTGACCGGCTTTCGGCAGTGGCTGATAAGAGGAATTTGATGCACGTAATACCCGGATACCCCGGATGTTCAGTTCACGGGCAGCAGCAATATCCGCATCCGCATCACCGTAATAAATTTTCAGTTTGTGATCACGCATCCAGCTGACTTTATTATTCTGCCCTTCTTCATCACCGGCAAAAATAACCGGATTCATTTTATCTGCCGGGATACGCAGCCCTTCCTGCACATATTTAGTCACTGTTTCTGTTTTGGTTTTGCTGCGTCCGGTGATGAAATACACGGTGTCGCCACGTTTCAGATGCATTTGCACCAGATCCATACCGGATTTTTTCGGCATGCTGAATTTATCCCACTCATTATTCATTTTTTCCCAGAATTCCGGGTTTTTCAGATAACTGAAATCGTTCGGGGAGTATTCCAGTTTACCGCGGTAAAAGCCCGGGCTTGAAAATAAGACGGTGTCATCAATATCAAAGCCCACCGCCATCGGCGGCTGCCCTTTCAGACTCACTTCAATCTGTTCAACCGAAATCCAGTGAATGGCATGCTGCTGTGCCAGCTGAGCCGCTGTCACGCCGTCACTGACTTTTTCCGGCATGTATACTTTGGCATCAGCCACACTGTTGAGGCTCAGAGCGAGTGCCAGAGCACTCAGGGTGAGGGTCAGTTTACGCATTGTGTATCCTTAATTTTCTGTGTCGATCACGCGGAGTGAAAATCTAACCATTCCTGTTTCATATTAACGTTATTCAGATCACACTGTAAGGAATCCTGCCGCCTGATAGCATCAGATCCCCGCCTGATTGTTCTGAATTCAGAACATTGTTTATCAATATCCGCACTACTCAGACTTTCGCTTATGCATTAATTTTAATCCGCACAACAGGGAGTCTGGTAAACACCCTGTTTAAACAAAAATAACGTTCAAATTATCATAAATGAGGGTCTTAAAATGAGTATTCCGGCAAACTTTAATGGTCAGCGTCCTGTTATTAATCCTGATGATGCCCTGATGCTGTTAATCGATCATCAGAGCGGACTGTTCCAGACTGTCGGCGATATGCCGATGACGGAATTACGCGCCAGAGCCGCCGTGCTGGCAAAAATGGCAACACTCGCCAATATCCCGGTGATCACCACCGCCTCCGTTCCGCAGGGTCCGAATGGCCCGCTGATCCCGGAAATTCATCAGAATGCGCCGCATGCTCAGTATATTGCGCGTAAAGGTGAAATTAATGCCTGGGATAACCCGGAATTTGTGGCGGCGGTGAAGGCATCAGGTAAAAAACAGTTAATTATTGCCGGTACAATCACCAGCGTTTGTATGGCATTCCCGGCTATCAGTGCCGTGGCTGACGGCTATCAGGTATTTGCGGTGATTGATGCTTCCGGCACCTATACCAAAATGGCACAGGAAATTACGCTGGCACGCGTTGTTCAGGCGGGTGTTGTACCGATGGATACCGCCGCGGTCGCTTCTGAGCTGCAAAAAACCTGGAACCGCGCCGATGCGGCAGAATGGGCGCAGGCTTACACGCAGATTTTCCCGGCTTATCAGTTACTGATTGAGAGCTACACCAAAGCGCAGGATGTTGTTAATAACAACGAAGTTTTAGATTCACAGCGCTGATATAAAAAACGGATGAGCACAACAATGTGCTCATCCGTTTCAGAGAAAACCCCGGAGGAAAGAATTAATCCTGCTCTTCTTCCCCGTTTTCCCCGTCGTTCTCATCTTCTGTCACCGGCTCAGGCAATGCTTCCGGTGCCGGCGCTGGTTCCGGCTGGCCGAAGCCGCGCAGTCCCACCACATGCACATGTTCCTGATTATTGAAGACTTTACGCACCAGTTTGTACGTTGTGCCTTTCTCCGGACTGATATTTTCCGGGGCTGCGATAATCAGCTGCATCTGTAAGCGATCGCACAGCTCAAACAGCGTGGCAATAGATTTCGCATCCAGACGCGCGGCTTCATCCAGGAACAGCAGACGGCACGGTGAAATATCTTTGCTGCGCAGACGGCGGGATTCTTCTTCCCAGCTCTGCACCACCATCACCAGAATCGACATACCGGTACCAATCGCCTCACCGGTGGATAACGCCCCGCTCTCGGCTTTCAGCCAGCCGTCTGAACCACGGTTGACTTCCACTTCCAGTTCGAGGTAGTTACGGTAATCCAGCAGTTCCTCACCGATGGTCTGCGGCAGACGCTGCCCCATATCCACCTGCGGGTTCAGGCGCTGATAAAGTTTCGCCATCGCTTCCGAGAAGGTCAGACGCTGGCTGGCGAACAAGTCCTGATGCTGCTCGTGCTCTTCGGATAAGACATCCAGCAGGATTGCGTGACTTTCACGGATATTGACATTCAGACGCACACCTTTGACCTGACCGAACGCCACTGCCTGCAACCCCTGGTTGAGCATGCGGATACGGTTCTGTTCACGCTGAATGGTTTTACGGATGATATTGGCCACACTTTTCGAGCTGATCGCCAGTTTCTGTTCACGGGCGGTCAGTTCGTCAGTCAGACGGGCCAGCTCGATTTCCATCTGTTCGATGGCGTCGATCGGATCATCCGTTTTGATAATATCCTGACGGATACGTTCGCGCAGATGGCGGTACACTTCGATAAAGAACTGCACCTTGCGTTCCGGACGCTTCGGATCTTCGGACAGACGCAGCGCATCACGCAGATGCTCGTTATCCGCCACCGCCTGGCGCAGTGCCCCGAGGGCTTTATCCGACATAGAACGCAGTGTATCGGCATCTTCATAGGCCAGTTCACGGCGGTGGAGGCGGCGCTCAACACCACTCTCTTTCACCATCCGCATCACGGCACACCAGCCCGCTTTGGCGGTAACCACCTGTTCACGGATTTGCTGGTAATCGCGTTCCGCTTTACGCAGACGTTTTTGCAGGTTGTCCATTTCCGATTCCCCGATCCCCAGCTGTTTTTCCAGCTGATTGATACGGGCACGGTTATGGCTGACCTGATTGTACAGTTCATCACGGCGTACGCGGGCACGCTCTTCCGCATTAGCATCCGCCTGAACACCAATCTCGCTCATCTCACGCTCAAGTTCGCGCAGCATGTCTGATTTGGTTTCATACGAACTGCGCAGTGAGGCCAGTACCTGATTGAATTCCGCACATTTGGTCTGCTGCTGGCGCAGCATTTCACGGCTGCGGGTACGATCAGATTCCGCGTGTTCCAGACGCTGACGCAGTTTGTCGTTGAGATCAGCATTTTCTGTCAGCATGCCGGCAGATTCGCCGTAATTAAAGTGCTGACGGCGCTGTGCGACCTCTTCCAGGGCAAACGCCTGCTGACGTGCCTGCTGCTGAACCTGTTTCGCGTTTTCATAATCGCGGATCAGGGCTTCGTGCTGCTCCGGATCACTCTGGAGAACAGCAACCATCGGCTCCAGCTTGCGCAGTGCTGTGCCGTATTGCTGGATATGGCGGGCAGACTCCTGTGCATCGATCAGTGCATCGCGGATCTCATCCGCACGATCCGCCAGTGTTTCATCAAGCAGCAGAGCCGTATTCGGGATCAGACGGTTCAGGATGCTCAGGTTTTCTTTGACCTGCGCGTACTGCTGACGGGCAACGGCAGTCTGATCCTCAAACTGCGCCAGTTCCCGCTCCAGCTCATTGCGGCGCTGATTCAGTGTGCGGATTTCTGCTTCGGGGTCAGCCTCAAAGGCCACAGAGATATTTTTACCGACAAAACGGCTGAATGCCTGATAGGCACGCTGCATTTTCTGGACATCAAAGGAGAGCGTTGCCAGACGTTCTGCCAGCTCATCCCGTTCATGTTCCAGCACTGCCAGCTGATTTTCCCGCGCCGCACGGCCGAACAGCGGTACAGACGGGAAGCGGGAATAACGCCACTGACGATCGGTGCTGCGCACCAGTACCGCACGTTCCAGCTCTTCGGTGGTAAAAACACTGTCATCAAAGGATTGCGGGTCCCCTTCAATCAGATAGAGATCTTCCGGGCAATCATCGAGTGCATCCAGCATCGGGCGTACTGCACTGAGGTCAGGTACCACAATCGCATGGCGTGCCGGACCGTACAGGGCGGAGAAATACGGTGCGTCATCAATGGTGATGTCATCATAGATTTCGGACAGCAATATACCGCCGAAACGCTCCGCCAGTCCCAGCATACGGCCGTCTTCCGCACCGCTCGGCTGACTGAGCCGCTCAATGTCTTTTTCCAGCTGTGCTTTTTTCAGCGCGATTTCATCACGCTCAACAGTGACTTCGCGCTCACGCTCCAGCAACTGCTGCATATATTCGGTAACATCGTTGGTGCTGGTGAACGTTTCATGTGACTGTTCACACAGTTGTGTCAGTGCTTCCTGTGCCGCCAGCCAGGCCGGCGCTTTGACGGTCAGCGACTGGATCTGCTGCTTCAGCTGTTCTGCCTGCTGACGCATTTCCATACGGCGCTCACCGCTTTCACTGACACTGACACTCAGGCTTTCCTGCTGCGCCTCAAGGGTCATCAGCATGTCATCCAGCCCGTCCGCCTCAATCTGCTGCCCGATGCGCTTGCAGAAATCATCCAGCGATTTCTGTGCATTGTGCTGACTGTGCAGGCGCTGTTCGAGTTCTGATAACTGCTGACGCAGCGGTTGTACGCGGTCAGCCATCATCTGCTGTGACGGCAGGTCACGCAGTAATTCGCGGGCGGTCTGGTATGCTTCGCTGCGGCTGACTTCACCCACAACGGATTTCACCAGCTCATACGCCTGAGAGAACTGACTGTGTGCAGCCTGTGCCACACTCATTTTCTGCTCAAGCCCTAACAGGGATTCTGTTGCCTGCTCTTCGCGGGCGCGGAAGGTTTCCAGCCATTCATCCAGTGAATCAATATCCAGCTGCGGCAGCTGACACACCGCTTTCGCACGCTCCAGCGCCTGCAATGCCTGCTGATACTGAATGGCGCGGGTCTGCTGAACGTCCAGGGCCTGCTGGTAATCGGCCAGCTGGCTTTTCAGCTCATCCACTTCCTCTTCCGCAACATGGTTACGTTCTTCATATTCCGCCAGCTGTTCTGCCGCTTCTTCCGCCACTTCAGTCTGTTCTTCCAGACGGAATGTCAGCTCTTCAACATCTGCCTGATAGCGGTCAATTTTTTCCTGCTGGCGCATCGCTGTCTGTACCAGAGACAGGTGATCACTCGCCGCCTGGTAATCGGTTTCCAGATCAGCCGATGACGCTGTCTGCTCTGCCAGTTCGCGGGACATTTCCACCTGGCGGAATTGTTCGCTGATCAGCTGTTTACGGCTGCCGAGCAGTTCACGGCGCACATTCAGCGCCTGATCAATATGCACACGGCGCTCATTGGCGTGACGCATATAATCCGCGGAAACATACGCGGTCGCTTCGGTGATCAGGTGTTTGAACAGGTCGCGGTCAGACTGGGTAACGCGGATAGCTTCCAGTGTGATACGGTTTTCGCGCAGTGCCCCTTCCATATCCTGGAAGGCTTTGCGCACCCCGCTGTTCTCCGGCAGTAAATAGTCGCGCAGAGAACGGGTAATGGCACTGGAGATACCGCCGTAAAGAGAGGCCTCAATCAGGCGGTAGAATTTGCTGCGGTCACCCGCAGAACGCAGACGTTTCGGGATAACCCCCAGTTCAAACAGAACCGAGTGGTAATCCGTAATCGAGTTAAACTGTTTGAATTGCACACCTTCGATATCCTCGAGGCGTGCTTTCAGATCATTCAGCGGCAGTACCCGCACCTGACGTTCAGCCAGTTGTTCGCTGACAATCTGTGTCGGGGAGTATTGCGTCGGCAATCCCTGAATCATAAAGGATTTGATATCGACTTTTTTATCACGTCCGGCAATCTGCTGAAGACGCACCCCCACCAGCACACGCTGATGGCGGGAGTTCACCACATCCAGCATGGCATAGCACACGCCCGGACGCAGTTTACCGTGCAGACCTTTATCACGGGAACCGGATGTTGCACCGGCTTCGGTGGTGTTACGGAAGTGCAGCAGGGTCAAATCCGGGATCATGGCAGTAATAAATGCCGCCATAGTGGTGGATTTACCGGCACCGTTACCGCCGGATAAGGTGGTGACCAGCTCATCCAGATCAAAAGTGCGCGCAAAAAAGCCGTTCCAGTTGACTAACGTGAGCGAGCGGAATTTACCACGTTCAATCATTCTTCATCCTCCGCTTCATCCGTCGCGTTGTCATTATCAGATTCTTCAGTATCATCGTCCTGATCCTCAGGGCGCGGGTGTTTTTCTTCTTCCGCAAGAGACTGAGCCTCACCGTCGCGGATGAGACGCAGTTGTGCCTCACGCGGGTCATCCCCGCTGCGGACATCCGCACCGAAGCGGAAAACTGACTCGGCAATCACAAACTGGCTGTTATCCGCGGCAACAAATGTGATCATACCCAGGCGGCGCAGACGGTTCAGCGCACCACGGGTTTTTTCCAGTAATTTTTGTTTGTCCAGGTCAGACCCGGTGGAGCGGTTATTCACCACTTTCAGCAATTTGGCTTCATCGGCCAGTGACAGCAGTTCCTCATAGAGTTCTGCCGTGGAGAAAATCCCCTGGTTGGCCAGGCGCTCCGGGCTGAGGTACAGGTAGCACAGCACTTTCCCGACCAGCATTTCCAGTTCGGATAAGACAGAGCGCGGGATCAGCGTGGTGGAACGCGGACGCAGATAGAAGAACCCTTCCGGTGCACGAACCATTTCCACATTATAGCGGGCGTAAAAACCTTCCAGTTCATCCTGGAAATCCATCAGAAAGGCGTGATTATCCAGATCATCCACGCCGATATGGCGGCCGGCGCGTAACTGGCTGTCAAGTTCCGGAAAAAGGTTGTTGGCAAGTGCCTGAGCCAGCTTTGCTGACATAAATTGTTCAATATGTGTCGATGACATGTGCCTGCACCTTTGCTCCGTATTCATTAATTGCTGACCATTCCGCCGGGATGCCCGAGAAGTCGGCATCGGCGACCCCGAGGCGGACGGCCTGATCCACGATAATCCGTGCCACATCAAACTGACGGCTCCGCGGATATTTCGCGAGGTAATCCCGCAGAACCGCGCCCAGATCCAGCGGCTTCGCCTGTGCTTTATACACCGCCAGCGCGCTTTCCATCATGGCCGCAAGTTCTTCGTTGACCTCGCTGAACTCTTCATATTCCAGATCCGGCGGTAATTCCCCGGTCACTTCGTCATCACGCAGTGCCATCTCCTCATCACGCATATCCAGCAGACGATCCGCATTGGCGACATTCAGTGCCCACGGCGAATCAAAATAGTGCTGAACAGAATGGCGCAGACGCTGCGAGAAAATACGGTTTTTATCCATATCGATGGCGGTACGGATAAATTTATGGACATGGCGGTCATAGCCGATCCACAAATCGATAGACTGCTGGCCCCAGCTGATAATACGGTCAAGCTTGGCCTGCAAATCAAAAATCAGCTTATCCACCAGCTCGGAGCCGGTGGTGGTATTCATATTGGCATCCTGGATGCGCAGCAGGTTTGCCTGTAATTTGTCACCGGCGGCTTCGAGGGTATCCTGCAATTCCCGCAGTGTCAGAGAGGTTTCGGATAACAACTGCTCACAGTTGGCAATCGCCGCCTGCCAGTCCTGGTTCAGGAGTTTGGCGATATCGTCTTTCACGCCGTTTTGCTGCTCATCCATAATGCGCTGCGACATATCAATACTGTCGAAAATCTCCGCCACTGAATATTTCAGCGGGGCAAACACATTACGGTGCCAGTGATATTCATCTCCGCCCTCTTCGGCGGCATCTGCCGCGCGGCTCAGTTCACCGGCCACAATGGAAAGCTGCATGGATAAACGCAGTGAGGAAAATTCACGCTGACGGATATAATAATCACTGATGCCGATCCCGAGCGGGGTCAGACGGTAAATCGCATTACCTTCAAATAAATCGCTGGTAAAACGGTTAAATATTTTCTGGCGCACCATATCATTGATGGCATTGTTTGCACGCACCGCGACAGATTCGGTGGTCTGTTCAAAGCCTTTGCAGACTTCACGGAAGGCATCCACCAGTTCCCCTTCGCTCATTTCACCGTCGATGCGCTCACTGTTGAGCACGGCAACAGACAGTAAAAAAGCCAGCCGTTCCGGCGGCAGTGCGATAGAGAAATCATTTTTTCGCGCCCATGCCACGAGCTCCGGGACTGTTTGGGTAAACTCACTCATTGTCCATCCTTCTGATCGGTTTTCGTGCCATAACGTGAATATAGCGGCCTAAGCTGATATAAGGCTCCTGACGGCAATAGCGTTGCTCCAGTGCCAGCAGCGCCGGGAAATCACGGTTTTGTAACTGGCGGCTCTGCAGATAATCATGGAAAACCCGCACACCGGTTTTTGCCTCAATAGTCAGACAGCAATCATCCAGCCACTGATAAACCTGTTCCGGCACAAGGGGATTCTGCGGCGATAACGAACGCTTGCGGCGGCGCTGAATTTCCGGAGTTGCCAGATGAAAATTGCCTAATATCGCATTTCGCATCACAAGTCCGTTCGCATTGTAAAACATTAACGATAATGCACCACCGCCCGCTATTATAGCGGTCAGTGCTTCAATTGCACCTTTTTGATCTGTGATCCACTCCAAAACGGCATGAAATAATACCAGATCAAACGCCCCCTCAGTGTGAAGTGCGATATCCTGTGCCGCACAATGAATAAAGGACATATTTTCTGCCACGCCATCATCCTGCGCGGCCTGCTGTGCACGGGCAATCATCTCTTCTGACAGGTCGCACAATACCACCTGATGCCCCAGCGCAGCCAGACGGCGGGAGAAAAAACCGTCACCGCCGCCCGCATCAAGAATACGCAGCGGACCCGGCTTCAGCCGTGTCAGTAAGGCGTCCAGATCCTGCCAGACCACCGCTTCGCGGATTTGCCCTTTTGTTGTGCCATAGATATTGCGGGTGAATTTTTCCGCGATATCGTCAAAATTACGATCAACCATGAAAACCTGTATCAGTTCCGGGGGATATTTCGGGTCAGTTTGCGGCGGTTTCCCGCGCGATCCGGCTATCTTCAATTGTATTGCCGGGCAGAGCAGTGCAATATGCAAAGTCGGTAACTATTGTGTCACAGACGTGTTTAATGTCACCCGATTTGTGCAGGCTCCTGCCGTTAACCGGTGATAAATCAATCATATTTAAGGTGCGCTCATGCTGTTTGCCCTGAAAAAATACCTCGGCGGTTTTTTGCTGCCGCTGCCGTTTATGCTTCTGCTGATGCTTGCCGGATTATTGCTGCTGTGGTTTTCCTCCCGGCAGAAAACCGGCAAAACCCTGATCACTGCGGGCTGGCTGGGGCTGGTGCTGCTCAGCCTGCAACCGGTGGCAGATGCTCTGCTGCTGACAGCAGAAAAACCGTATGATAAACGCTATGAGCTCATCACCCCGGCGGAGGTTCAGCAGCAGGATCTGCGCTATATCGTGGTACTCGGCGGCGGCTTTACCTATAACCCGGAATGGGCGCCATCCGCCAATCTGATCAGCAACAGCCTGCCGCGCGTGGCGGAAGGTGTGCGCCTTGCACTGCGCTACCCGCAGGCAACGCTGATTTTCACCGGCGGGCCGGGTGCAAACAGTATCAGCAGCGCGGAAGTCGCGGCAGAGGTTGCACAGTCACTGGGAATTCCGGCTGAACGCACACTGCCGCTGGTACTGCCGAAAGATACCGAAGAAGAAGCGGAAGAAGTGGAAAAAATCGTGGGTAACGCGCCGTTCCTGCTGGTGACTTCCGCCAGTCATATGACCCGCGCCAAAGCTTTCTTTGAGGCACGCGGCCTGCATCCGGTTCCGGCTCCGGCCAATCAGCTGGCTATCACCACACCGCTTCACAGCTGGGAAAAGACGATTCCATCCGCGTATTATTTATCACACAGCGAACGGGTCTGGTATGAGGGGCTCGGGCGTATCTGGCAGGCGGTGAAAACGTCAGATAATGACGAACAGGAATAGAAGACAACAAAAACGCGGGTTCAGTGAAGTGACCCGCGTTTTTGTTTATAACTGATACCGCTCAGCGGGCAGCAAACAATCTGCGCACAGTTTCAAGATCTTCCGGAGTATCAACACCGGTGCCCGGCGCTTCTGATGCCTCCGCGACATGGATCTTTTCGCCGTACCAGAGCACACGCAGCTGCTCGAGCATCTCAATTTTCTCCAGCGGGCTGGTTTCCCACTGAATATAACGGCGGATAAACCCGGCACGGTAAGCGTAAATGCCGATATGACGCAGGAAATTATCACCTGCACTGTCACGGCTGTGCATAAAGCGCTCGCGATCCCACGGAATAGTGGCGCGGGAGAAATAGAGTGCATAACCCTGTTTATTCATCACCACTTTAACCGCATTCGGGTTAAACGCTTCTTCCGCGGTGGTAATTTTTACCGCCAGGGTTGCCATACCGGCTTCGCTGGCTGCCAGATTTTCAGCAACCTGCGCAATAATACTGTCAGGGATTAACGGTTCATCGCCCTGGACATTCACGATAATCTCATCATCAGCAAACTGATAGTGATCAATCACTTCCGCCAGGCGCTCTGTCCCGGACTGATGATCTTCGCGCGTCATACAGGCTTCGCCGCCCTCTGCGATTACGGCATCAAATACGGCCTGAGTATCTGTGGCGACAATGACTCTTGCGGCACCGGAACGCTTTGCCTGCTCCATCACACGGACAATCATCGGTTTGCCGCAGATATCGGCCAGCGGCTTACCGGGCAGACGCGTGGACGCATAGCGCGCGGGAATGATAACGGTAAACATGGAGATTATCCTTCTGAGGCCGGTAATTCGCGGGCTTCATTCTCTAATAAGACAGGGATATCGTCGCGGACGGGATAGGCCAGACGGCAGCCTTTGCAGATGAGTTCAAGATTTTGCTTGTCGTAGCTGAGTTTGCCGTGGCAAACCGGGCAGGCCACGATTTCGAGTAAACGGTGATCCATACGTCCCCCAATGAGATAAAAACGTTGGCTCAGAATAACATAAGCCCGGTCTCACCGTTAACTCTGTTGTTGCGATATCACTGAGATAATCGCGTTTTTTACTGCTTACAGCGCGATCACATCGTTCGCTGCAATACCATAACTGCCGCGGGTCAGTGAAAATTCCACTTCCTGCCCTTCGCACAGTAATTTGTTACGGGAATTGGCTATCCCGTTACGGGTTACCCAGATATCGTCGCCGCCGTTAACCGGGGAGATGAAACCGTAACCTTCTTTCGCGTCATACCATTTAACGCGGCCAAGTTGTAATTGTTTAGACATAGTATTAACTCCTTTTATATCACCGGTAATGGAATACACCCCATCACAGGTTATGTCTGCTCCGGCCGGGCAACACGGGTGCTCTCTTTGCGAACAGCCACCCGGTAATGAGCAAAACATTATAGTTATTATTTTTTATTCTGATTTGCAGCCGGTCAGACACCATCTGCAAAACATACCGTTTATCCGCGGGATCCGGTCATCCGCACCACAAGATTAACAAGGTGGTGTGAAAAAATTATGACAGCGGGATCAGAATTATGAGTGACACACGGATTGGTTGCACAGTGAGATATGAAATACATCACAGAAATACAACTTTTTGATTAAGCCACATTCAGATAAAAAGCACAAGCCCCTTTATGCATTTTTTATGAGGAATATGACTTTATCCAGAATTAAATTGGCGGATTCTGCAGAAACCGCAGCGCTGACCGGTAAATACCACCAGTCAGTTTCAGAAAAGGCAAAACATTTCACTGCATCTTTCTCTGTCATCAGCAGTGACTGACCCGGTTTTATCAGTGCGGAAAGCTGCTCCGGGCTGTAAGACTGGTGATCAGGAAATGCGACACAGTGTACCGGTGTCACACCCAGTGAATTCAGAGTGGCAAAAAAGCGCGGCGGGTGTCCGATACCGGCCATTGCCACACACTCACCGAGCTCCGTCACCGGTTTGCGTGTCCCGTCTGACAGATTAACGGCCTCACCCGGCACCAGCTGCATAGCGGTTTCACCGGGCTGTGCGGTGCCGCCGTTCACGATCACCGCATCCACCTGTTTCAGACGTCCGGCCCGTTCCCGCATCGGCCCGGCGGGCAGCCACCAGCCGTTACCGAAACGGCGTTCACCGTCAATCACCACGATTTCCATATCACGTTGCAACGCGTAATGCTGCAAACCATCATCAGTGATAATCACATCCACCGGCGAGTGCTGCAAGATAGCGTCCACTGCGGCGGCACGATCCGGGGCAACCGCAACCGGCACACCGGTACGGCGGGCAATCAGCACCGGCTCATCACCAGCCTGTGCCGTTGTGGTTTCTCCGGTGATAAGCAGCGGGTAATGATCCGATTTGCCGCCGTAACCGCGGGAAACCACGCCCGGACGATAGCCCCGGGCCAGCAGTTGCTCTGTCAGCCAGATAACCACCGGGGTTTTGCCGTTACCGCCGGCAGTCAGATTACCGACCACCACCACCGGTACCGGCATGCGGCGGGATTTTTTCAGCCCTGAGCGGAATAACCAGCGCCGCAGACCACTCACCGCCCCATACAGAAACGAGAGCGGCAGAAGTAGCCAGTAAAGCTTTGAGCGGCCGGACCAAATCTTTTCAATCATCAGCAGAGCCGCTTAGTGACCAAACTGCATATTATAGAGCTGCGCATAGATCCCCGGCTGTTTCACCAGTTCATCATGCGTACCGCGCTCCTGTACTTCACCATCCTGTACCACGAGGATCTCATCGGCTTTCTCAATCGTGGATAAGCGGTGCGCGATCACCAGACAGGTACGGTTTTTCTGTAACTCATCCAGTGCAGCCTGAATCGCACGTTCAGATTCGGTATCCAGTGCGGACGTTGCTTCGTCGAGGATCAGGATCGGTGCATCGCGCAGCAGTGCACGGGCAATCGCAATACGCTGACGCTGACCACCGGAGAGCAGAACGCCGTTTTCACCGATTTCAGTATCCAGCCCTTTGTCCATCTTGTTGATAAAGTCCATGGCGTACGCCATTTCAGCGGCTTTTTCAACCTGTTCGCGGGTGTACTTCCCTTCTGTGGCATAGGCGATATTATTCGCGACCGTATCATTGAAAAGGTGAACATTCTGCGATACCAGCGCCACCTGACTGCGCAGCGATGCCAGTGTGTAGTCGCGGATATCATTGCCGTCGATCGTAATATGCCCGCTTTCGATTTCATAGAAACGGGTGATCAGATTAGCAATGGTGGATTTCCCGGAACCAGAGCGGCCGACCAGTGCCACGGTTTTGCCTGACGGGATAGTAAACGACACATTTTTCAGCGCCGAGTTCTCTTTCCCCTGATAACGGAACGTCACATTCTCAAATGCCACATCACCTTTGGCATCTTTCAGTACTTTAGTACCGGTATCCTTTTCCTGCTCCATATCAAGCAGAACAAACAGTGTCTGACACGCAGCCATCCCGCGCTGAAACTGGGCATTCACGTTAGTGAGTGATTTCAGCGGACGCATCAGGGCAATCATTGAGGAGAAGACCAGCGTGATGGAACCGGGTGTCAGTGCATCTTTAATTTCAGGGAAACTGGCGGCAAACAGGACAAATGCCAGCGCAAATGAGGCGATAACCTGGATAATCGGATCAGCAACAGAAGAGGCGGTAACCAGTTTCATTCCCTGGCGGCGCATGTGGTTGCTGACTTTATCAAAGCGATCATTTTCCACTTTCTGACCGCCGAAAATCAGGACTTCTTTATGGCCTTTCAGCATCTGCTCGGCACTGGCGGTAACCTGCCCCATGCCGCTCTGCATGTTTTTGCTGATCTCACGGAAACGTACAGACACTCTGCGGATAACAAATGCCACAATCGGGGCGATGACAATCAGAATCAGCGACAACTGCCAGCTGTTAAAAAACATAATGCCGAACAGCGCGATAATATACGAGCCTTCACGGACAACGGTTACCAGTGCGCCGGAGGAAGAGGAAGCCACCTGTTCAGAATCGTAAGTGATACGGGAAAGCAGTGTCCCGGTGGATTGCTGATCAAAGAAGGAAACCGGCATACCCATCATATGGCGGAACAGGTTACGGCGCATGGTCATAACCACTTTACCGGAAACCCAGGAAAGGCAGTAGCTGGAGACAAAACTGGAGATACCGCGCAGCAGCATCAGCCCCAGGATAATCAGCGGCATAATACGGAGAAAATCACTCTCCGCTGTGCCGAAACCTTCATCAAGCAACGGTTTCAGCAGTGACAGCATAAACGCATCACCGCCCGCATTGATGACTAACGCAATAGCCGCCACGATGATACCTGTTTTAAACGGAGCGATTGTCGGCCATAACCGGCGGAATGTTTGCCGGGTTGAAATATCAATATCTTTCATTATTGCGTTTACCAATACCAAAAATTAGCTGCCTATATTACCCGTTTACCGCCTGATCTCCAAACCATGCGCTGAACCAGCGGGCAGAGAGGTGAAAACGGTATGTCACAACGGATATCTTTCCGGCAAAAAAACGGACCGTAATCTGGCCGCTGTGCGCGGTGTCATGCCACTGCACGCCGAGATGATGATAACGACGGCGTACTTTATCAGAAGGCAGACGCCACGGGCTATAGCGCGCAACAGAAACCAGTGCGAAAGCGGGATTTACCGCACGAATAAAAAATTCTGATGATGAGGTTTTGCTGCCATGGTGCGGAACTTGCAGGACGGTGGCCGACAGTTCATCGCTATACTTCATCAGCTGTTTTTCTGCCTGCTTTTCAATATCTCCGGTCAGCAAAACCTGATATTTCCCGTCACTGATGCGGATAACACAAGAGCCGTCATTTTTACTCAGCTGATATTTCTCATCCGGCCATAGCACCTCAAAGTACAATGACTGCCATACCCAGCGCTCCCCGCGACGGCAGGGGGTATCTGCCTGCGGGATGTTGCCTTTGACCACGGCGGCAGGATAAGCACGGCGCAGAGAGCCCAGACCGCCGGTATGATCGCGGTGATCATGGCTGATAATAATCCGGTCAGGAACCAGCCGGTGATAACGCAGATAAGGCAGCACCGTGCGCAGCCCGTCGTCCCGGGACCCGAAGCGGTTGCCGGTGTCATACAGCACAGCTCTGCCATCCTTTATGACAACCGCCGCCAGCCCGTGCCCGATATCCAGCAATGTGACCGACCATTCAGGTGGCGGAGTTTTCCGCAGATACAGACAACAACTGCACACCATCCCCGGCAGCAACAGCGGATGCTGACGCCACATATCCAGCCGGATGATATAAACAGCAATCCACATAAGCGGTATCCATATCAGGGAGATGTGTCCGGTAACCAGCCAGCCCTGCGCCAGAAACGGCAGCGGCCATAATGCCAGTGCCAGAGAATAATCGGCCAGCTGTAGTGCCGGCGCCGTCAGCAGCCCGGTAAACAGTAACGGAACGGTCAGAAAAGAAATCACCGGCACAACCCACAGGTTACTGAGGAACGACAACACATTGACGCCACCGAAGAAAAATCCCTGAACCGGCAGCAACAGCAGAAACAATCCGCTCTGATAAGAGAGAAACAGCCGGATATTGCGCCGCAGACGGGTAAAGCGTGTTACAGAAATAACATCAGATCGGCGGGATAAAACGCCGGTATGATGCCAGAATAGTAATGCGGCCACCGCCGTATAAGACAACCAGAATCCGGCGGACAGAATCGTCAGCGGATCAGCCAGTAATAACAGTGCAGAGCTTATCACAACAAACTGATACGCCGGCAGATGGTAATGCCGCCAGCGCAGCAGGTGCCACAACAACAACGCAGACAACGCACGGCAGGCAGGAACGGCAAATCCGGCCAGCCAGACATAGACAATGGCGGCACAGACTGACAGCACCACCGGAATGCCATATGACATGACACGCTGCGGTAACAGCAGTAACAGTAGCCTCCCGGCCCACCAGCCCCATAATGCTGCCAGTCCGATATGCAGCCCGGAGATAGCCACCACGTGTGCCACACCGGTTTCCTGCACCAGTCTGCGCTGCTCCGGTGTGATACCGCGTCGTTCACCAAACAGGAGTGCCGCCATCAGTCCGCTGTGCGGCTGGTTGTCCATCCGGGGAAGATATCGCGCGATCATCCTCTGGCGCAGATTGCAGCCGGAAGATAATTTTTCGCTGCGCCCGGGCGTCAGGGAAAACAAAACCCGTTCAGACAGTAAATATTGCTGCCGGTTTGATTGCCCTTCATTTAACTGACCATGTACCGGCCGTAATACAGGACGGTATATGCGCCACATCTCTCCGGCACACACCGGTTTAAATGCCCCTTTTATTTTTATATTAATAAAAGCTGTATCATTATAGATTTTATTATTTACATTAATAACACGCCCCCTGACTGAATAATAATCAGATGGGTTGATCATAATATCGCGGGTTATGATATCAATATATTCAGGTTGTTCTGCTGAAAAGAGTGATAGCGTATTACTGAGATGAATATTAACTGCTAAGAAAGTTCCTGCAACAATACGAATAAAAAAACTCAGCCGCGTCCGGATAAGAAACAATACACAAACACAACCGGATAACAAAAGATTTTCTGCCGGTGACAACAGGCGTGGTATCAGCAGTAACGGCAGGTGTCCGGCCACGACAGCAGCCGCAACCAGCCACAGTGACAGCGGGCGGGGAAACAGATATTTCAGTACAACCACAACTTGCATATTACTTATCCGGGAGGTAAACAGACCGGTATTATGTAATGGATGGTATTGCGTTTTATTACGGTAAAAGAAAAATGAGAGTTGTCACGAATTTATATTTTAATCATACAAATAATCAATTATTTTATGCGAGTTAACTCACAATTATTTGTTTCATTATAAAGACAGTCCACTTTTTAATAGTATTTTATGATGAACTGAATATTATAGCTCCGGCAACCTGTTATTAAATACATTCAGTATTGCCAACACCAGAACCTTATAAAAGTCTATTTTATTAATAATGCATTAACATTTTTATAATAATAACATTCTGATTTTTTTTGCAAAAAAATGACGCCGGCGGCGTCATTTTTATTATCTCTGTCAAGAATCAAGCATAGATATTTGCGCGGTCGCGTAACTCTTTGCCCGGTTTGAAGTGAGGAACGTGTTTACCTTCCAGTTCCACCTGTTCGCCGGTTTTCGGGTTACGACCTACCCGCGGTGCACGGTAGTGCAGAGAAAAACTGCCGAATCCACGGATTTCAATACGTTCGCCGTCAGCAAGCGTATTTGCCATATGCTCAAGGATCTCTTTTACTGCCTCTTCAACAACTTTAGCCGGAAGATGAGATTGTTGGCCTGCCAGCTTTTCAATCAGTTCAGATTTGGTCATATAACCTCCTGGACTACCCTGATTATCATAAAAGCAGACCGCTTGCGCGGCCTGCCGCTGCTTAATTACTCGCCTTTAGCTGCTTTGAAAGCTTCTGCCATTGCGTTGTTAGAGAAGCCAGCTTCTTCCTGTTTGTTCACAGTAGCGATAGCGTCTTTTTCATCCGCTTCGTCTTTTGCACGTACAGACAGGTTGATTACACGGTTTTTACGATCAACACCAGTGTATTTCGCTTCAACTTCATCACCAACACTCAGAACCAGAGTAGCATCTTCAACGCGGTCGCGTGAAGCTTCTGATGCACGCAGGTAACCTTCAACGCCATCCATCAGCTCAACAGTTGCGCCTTTAGCGTCTACTGCAGTTACTTTACCGGTGACGATAGTACCTTTCTTGGTAACAGCGGTGTAGTTGTTGAACGGATCTTCAGCTAACTGCTTAACGCCCAGAGAGATACGCTCGCGCTCTGCATCAACCTGCAGAACAACAGCTGCGATTTCGTCGCCTTTTTTGTATTCACGTACTGCTTCTTCGCCTGCAACGTTCCAGGAGATGTCAGACAGGTGAACCAGACCGTCGATGCCGCCATCTAAACCAATGAAGATACCGAAGTCAGTGATTGACTTGATTTTACCTTCAACGCGGTCACCTTTGTTGTGAGTTTCCGCGAACTGCTGCCATGGGTTAGATTTGCACTGTTTCAGGCCGAGGGAGATACGACGACGTTCTTCGTCGATGTCCAGAACCATAACTTCAACAACGTCGCCCACGTTAACAACTTTAGATGGGTGGATGTTTTTGTTGGTCCAGTCCATTTCAGAAACGTGTACCAGACCTTCAACGCCTTCTTCGATTTCAACGAAGCAGCCGTAGTCAGTCAGGTTGGTCACGCGACCGGTCAGACGGGTGTTCTCAGGGTAACGCTTAGCGATTGCGACCCAAGGATCTTCGCCCAGCTGTTTCAGGCCCAGAGATACGCGGGTACGTTCACGGTCGAATTTCAGCACTTTAACAGTGATTTCGTCGCCGACATTCACGATTTCGCTTGGATGTTTAACACGTTTCCACGCCATATCAGTGATATGCAGCAGACCATCAACGCCGCCCAGATCAACGAATGCACCGTAGTCAGTGAGGTTCTTAACGATACCTTTAACTTCCATGCCTTCCTGCAGGTTTTCCAGCAGCTGATCGCGCTCTGCGCTGTTTTCTGATTCGATAACTGCACGACGGGAAACAACCACGTTGTTGCGTTTCTGATCCAGCTTGATTACTTTGAACTCAAGCTCTTTGCCTTCCAGATGCGTGGTGTCACGAACAGGACGCACGTCAACCAGTGAACCCGGCAGGAACGCACGGATGCCGTTCAGTTCGACAGTGAAACCGCCTTTCACTTTACCGTTGATAACACCGGTAACAGTTTCAGCTTCTTCGTATGCTTTTTCCAGCATCAGCCATGCTTCGTGGCGTTTTGCTTTCTCGCGGGACAGAACAGTTTCACCGAAACCGTCTTCTACTGCGTCCAGAGCAACATCAACTTCGTCGCCAACCTGGATTTCCAGCTCGCCCTGAGCATTTTTGAACTGTTCTACCGGAATAGCAGATTCTGATTTCAGACCTGCGTCAACCAGAACAACGTCTTTATCGATAGCAACAACGGTACCACGGACGATAGCGCCCGGACGAGTTTCGATAGCCTGCAGGGATTCTTCAAAGAGTTGAGCAAAAGATTCAGTCATGTTTGATCTTCAAGTGTTTAAGTATTAACGTCCATTTAGCATCCGGCCGAATGGGGTTGTTTCACATACCTTGCAACATTCCTTGTCACAAAGGGGTGGCAGAAAACTGCTTCTTTGCCTTGTTCTCTGCCGGTAAAAAACTTCAACTTAACATTATAAACAAAAACGAATACAGAAACCTACTAAAAAACACGTTTTCAGTCAGATTTCCCGCAAATTTTGTTTATCATTCCGCCGTTTCTGCCAGTTTTGCCTTCGTATAACGGAGGGCTTCGGCAATAACGTCGTCAATTGACATGGTTGTTGAGTCCAGAATCAGCGCATCGCCGGCAGCGACCAGCGGGGCAACCGCACGGTTGCGGTCACGGTAATCGCGCTCTTCTATCTCAGCAAGAAGGCGGTCAAAATTAACACTAAAGCCTTTATCCTGCAACTGCTTCATCCGGCGGTGGGCGCGCTCCTGCGCACTGGCATCGAGGAAAATTTTCACCGGTGCATCCGGGAACACGACGGTACCCATGTCACGGCCGTCGGCAATCAGGCCCGGCGCCACACGGAATGCACGCTGACGGCGCAGCAGAGCTTCACGGACACGCGGGAATGCCGCGATTTGTGAGGCTGTCATGCCCACCTCTTCCTGACGGATACCCCGGCTGACATCCTCACCTTCCAGAATAATCTCAAGGCCGGATTCTTTTGCCTGAAATTTCACATCCAGATTGGCGGCCAGCGGAACCAGTGCATCTTCTGAGGTGATATCCACATGATGATGCAGTGCCGCCAGCGCCAGAACGCGGTAAATTGCGCCGGAGTCCAGTAAGTGCCATCCCATTTCGTTTGCCAGTGCGTGACAAAGTGTCCCTTTGCCCGCGCCGCTCGGGCCGTCAATGGTGATAACCGGAACATATACTGCCATGCGCGCTCTCCTGTCGCAGTCCGGCGGCCGTCACAACGGCCGCCTGAAAAAAGATGCCGGTATTATACGCATCTGTGACAACAGAGGAAACGTCCTGTGCGCGGAACAGCGCTTTTTTATTCTGACAGCGCCGCCAGTTCACTGAAGTAGCCGGGGAAGGTTTTTGCCGTGCAGCCCGGATCGAGAATCGTAACCGGGGTGTCTGACAGTGCCACCAGCGAGAAACACATGGCGATCCGGTGGTCGTTATAGGTTTCAATTTCCGCGTGCTGAAGTTTTGCCGGCGGGGTCACCTGAATGTAATCATGTCCCTCTTCCACCTGTGCACCGACTTTACGCAGTTCAGCGGCCATTGCACTGAGACGATCTGTCTCTTTCACCCGCCAGTTATAGATATTGCGGATAGTGGTTGTCCCCTCTGCAAACAGCGCGGTGGTTGCAATGGTCATCGCCGCATCCGGAATGGCGTTCATATCCATATCGATACCGTGCAGGGTATCGCGGGTGCATTCGATGTACGTGTCCGCAAACGTGACCTTCGCGCCCATCTTTTCCAGTACTGCGGCAAATTGCGTGTCACCCTGCAAACTGTTGCGCCCGATACCGGTAACCCGCACCGTGCCGCCTTTAATCGCCGCCGCCGCAAGGAAATAAGAAGCGGATGAGGCATCCCCCTCCACCAGGTACTGCCCCGGGGACTGATACTGCTGTTTTCCTTTGATCAGGAAACGGCGGTAATCTTCATTCACCACCGTAATACCAAACACGGACATCATCGCCAGTGTGATATCAATATACGGTTTGGACACCAGCTCACCGGTGATGGTGATTTCAGTGTCATTCTCTGCCGGTGGTGCCGCCATCAGCAGCGCGGTCAGAAACTGGCTGGATACCGAACCGTCCACACTGATACGGCCGCCGGTAAAGCCGCCGCGGATACGCAGCGGCGGATAACCGTCATTTTCCGGGAAATCAATCCGTGCACCGCCCTGACGCAGCGCATCAGTCAGATGGCCGATCGGACGCTCTTTCATACGCGGTTCGCCGGTCAGCGTAATATCATTATCGCCCAGACACAGTGCTGCCGTCAGCGGGCGCATCGCCGTCCCGGCATTGCCCAGGAACAATTCAATACCTTTAAATCCGCTGATCGGTTTGCCCTGACCTTCCACGATGCATTCGGTTTTGTCGTCAGAAAGCTGATAACGTATCCCCAGTTCCCGCAGTGCACTGAGCATATGGCGGATATCATCACTGTCGAGCAGGTTGATAAGGCGTGTGGTGCCCGCTGCCTGTGCCGCCAGCAGCAGTGCCCGGTTGGAGACACTCTTGGAGCCGGGCAGGTTAATCGTTCCGTTAATGCGGGCGATGGGTTGTAACGTCAGGGAATCCATACGAAATTATTCTCCGGTGTATAACATAAAAACGAAAAACGGGGCCGGATATCAATCCGGTCCCGGAAAAATGTCTGCAAAAAATCAGCTGTGACGGCTTTCAAACTCCGCCATAAATTCAGCCAGTGCGCGCACGCCTTCATACGGCATTGCGTTATAAATGGAAGCGCGCATACCGCCGGCCACTTTATGCCCTTTCAGGGAAACCAGCCCTGCGGCCTGTGCTTCGGCGAGGAACTTGCTGTCCAGTGACGGATCAGACATCTGGAACGGTACGTTCATCAGTGAACGGTTGGCTGCCGCCACGCGGTTAATGTAGAAATCACTGTGATCGACGGCTGAATAGAGCAGTTGTGCTTTGTCATAGTTGATCCGGGCAATTTCCTGTAATCCGCCCTGCTCAATCAGCCACTTAAAGACCATACCGGAGAGATACCAGGCAAAGGTCGGCGGCGTGTTGAACATGGAATCGCATCCGCTCAGCACGGTATAATCGAGGATAGACGGGGTTTCTCTGCGTGCTTTGCCCAGAAGATCCTCACGGATAATCACCAGGGTCAGCCCCGCCGGGCCGATATTTTTCTGTGCACCCGCATAAATCACCCCGAAACGGCTGACATCCAGCGGTTTTGACAGGATAGCGGACGAGTAATCTGCGATCACGATTTTATCGCCGAAGTCCGGCTCTTCGTGAATAGCAATACCATCAATAGTTTCGTTCGGGCAGTAGTGCACATAGGCTGCATCATCACTGAGCTGCCATTCGCTCATCGGCTTCACACCGATACCGTCTTCCGATTCGGTTCTGACGTTAATAATGTTCGGTGTGCAATATTTTTTTGCTTCTTCTGCCGCACATTCCGCCCAGTATCCGCCCACCACATAATCCGCTTTGGTATTCTCACCCAGCAGGTTCATCGGCAGTGCGGCAAAATGGCCGCGTGCTCCACCGTGACAGAACAGTACTTTATAGTTATCCGGTACTGCGAGGATCTGACGCAGATTATTTTCCGCTTCCTTCGCCACGGACATAAATTCTTTGCTGCGGTGGCTGATTTCCATGACTGAGGTGCCGAGCCCGCGCCAGTTGCACAGTTCCTGCTCAGCACGGCGCAGTACTTCAACCGGCAGCATAGCCGGACCGGCACTAAAATTGTATACCTGACTCATTGACCTCACCCTATCTGTAAATTAACGCCCTGTATATCCATCATATGAATACGCCCTGTCTCTCGGTTTTATCACTCCCCATCCTTCGCTGCAACGCTTATTGCATGATGGGCGGCAAACCCTTTTTATCGCCCGGCAGAATATCTGACTGCCTCTGACCATCAGATTGGGATATTATATAATGTATTTCCGGAGATACATGACGCACGGCGGAAATACAGCGGAATAACGCGGTGGTAACTTTACATTCACAAAGGTAGCCGCTGACACGAAAAATCCGTATTATGTGCGCCTTTCTTCCCCGGTATTCCTGAGTCCGCATGCAGCGGGCCGTTACAGCAATTGTGGATCCCATGACGCAAACACATACTTTTATTCCCGGCAAAGATGCCGCCCTTGAAGATTCCATCAGCCGCTTTCAGCAGAAATTACAGCAGCTGGGTTTCAATATTGAAGAAGCCTCGTGGCTCAACCCGGTGCCGAACGTCTGGTCCGTGCATATCCGTGATACCGACTGCCCGCTCTGTTTTACCAACGGTAAAGGAGCCACGAAAAAAGCTGCGCTGGCCTCTGCGCTGGGCGAGTATTTTGAGCGTCTGTCCACCAACTACTTTTTTGCCGATTTCTGGCTGGGTGAAACCATTGCCAACGGGGAGTTTGTTCACTATCCGGATGAGAAATGGTTCCCGCTGACAGACGATGATTCTCTGCCGGAAGGCATTCTCGATCAGTATCTGCGCAACTATTATGATCCGGAAAATGATTTGCAGGGCAGTCAGTTAATTGATCTGCAATCGTCCAATGAAGAGCGCGGTATCTGCGCCCTGCCGTTTACCCGTCAGTCTGACGGCAAAACGGTCTATATTCCGATGAATATCGTCGCCAACCTGTATGTGTCCAACGGTATGTCCGCCGGGAACACCCGCAATGAAGCACGGGTTCAGGGATTATCAGAAGTCTTTGAACGTTATGTGAAAAATCGCATTATTGCTGAGCGCATCAGCTTACCGGCTATCCCGGAAGACGTGCTGGCGCGTTATCCGCAGGTTGTTGAGTCAATCCGCACCCTGGAAAATGAAGGTTTCCCGATCTTCTGTTTTGATGCCTCTCTCGGTGGTCAGTACCCGGTCATCTGTGTGGTACTGTTTAACCCGGCCAACGGCACTTGCTTTGCCTCTTTCGGCGCTCATCCTGATTTCGGTGTTGCACTGGAGCGGACTGTCACTGAGCTGTTACAGGGACGCAGCCTGAAAGACCTGGATGTCTTCACTCCGCCGACATTTGATGATGAGGAAGTGGCGGATCAGACCAACCTGGAAACCCATTTTATCGATTCAAGCGGCCTGATCAGCTGGGATCTGTTCAAACAGGATGCGGATTATGATTTCGCAGACTGGCAGTTCCGCGGTACCACAGAAGAAGAATTTGCCACACTGATGGCGCAGTTCGCGGCATCCGGCCACGAAGTGTATATCGCCGATTATGAACATCTGGGTGTGTATGCCTGCCGTATCCTGGTACCGGGCATGTCCGATATTTATCCGGCGGAAGATTTGCATATGGCCAATAACGCCATGGGTATTCACCTGCGTGAAACGATTCTCGCCCTGCCGGAAAGCCGTTACAGCCCGGAAGATTATCTCTCTCTGCTGGCACAGCTGGATGAGGAAGGTCATGACGATTTCACCCGTGTCCGTGAGTTACTGGGCATTGCCGCCGGTAAAGATAACGGCTGGTCCACCCTGCGTATCGGTGAGCTGAAATCCATGCTGGCTCTGGCGGGTGGTGATACTGATCAGGCGCTGGCCTGGGTCGAGTGGACACAGGACTTCAACGCCAGTGTCCTCAGTGCTGCGCGGGCAAACTATTACCGCTGTCTGCATACCCTGTTATTACTGACGCAGGAGCCGGATCGTGACGCAGAACAGTATCTTCCTGCGTTTGCGCGCATGTACGGTCAGGAAACACTGGATGCGGCCTTAAATGCCCTGAACGGCAAAAACTGTTTCTTCGGATTATGTGCATCTGATAATAACTTAACCGCATTTCCTGCTCATCAGGCACTGCTGGCAGCTTATGAAAAACTGCAAAAAGCAAAATCGCATTTTTGGCTAAACGATAAAAATGCGATTTAATCGTCGTAAATAGCAATAAACGTAAATATTAGGTTAATTTGTTCGTTTTAAGTAACACAAAAACGACAAGTTAACCTGATTTTTTACTTTAATTAAATAAAAAACAAAAAATAAAAATATATTACAATTTTTAAAAAATTGTTTTTCCTTTATATACATAAAGTTACGTTAATTTCTCAACTTTTTCAGGGATATTTGACGATTCTCTTGAACGCCTTTATGATCCACATCAAGTTTAATTTTTTCACCCTTTGTTACTATCATTGCGTGCTATAATTATTTGGAATCAAGAGACAGTTAGCATTATGAAAACTGACGCACTTTTTAATTTATTACCTCCTGCCGCTATGGCACAAGTTGCAGACGATGTGGGTGTCTATAAAGCAACGAAATCCCCTCACATCACATATTTATCTGCATTTATGGCAGGAATTTTCATCTCAGTAGGTTTTGTCTTTTATATTACAGCCACCACCGGTACCGCAGGCATAGTGCCTTTTGGTATCGCAAAACTTATCGGTGGTTTATGTTTCTCGCTCGGTCTGATGCTGGTTGTGGTTTGCGGGGCTGACTTATTCACCTCCACCGTATTAACCAGCGTGGCAAAAGCCACCGGGCGCATCACCTGGGGACAGATGTTTGCAAACTGGACCCGCGTGTATTTCGGTAACCTGGTCGGCGCCCTCTTCTTTGTCGCCCTCATCTGGTACGCCGGACAATCAATGGCAGCCAACGGGCTGTGGGGATTAAATATCCTGCAAACAGCGGATCATAAGCTTCATCACACCTTTATTGAAGCCGTCTGTCTCGGGATTCTGGCAAACTTAATGGTTTGTCTGGCGGTATGGATGAGCTACGCAGGCCGTAGTCTGACCGATAAACTTTTAGCTTTAGTCTTACCTATCGGTATGTTTGTTGCCAGCGGATTTGAGCACAGTATCGCCAATATGTTTATGATCCCGATGGGGATTGTGATTAAAAATTTTGCACCTCCTGAATTCTGGACTATGGTTGGTTCGTCGCCTGAACAGTTTCCGTCCCTGACAGTTTCTGATTTTGTGATTAACAACCTGATTCCGGTCACCATCGGTAACATCATTGGTGGTGCAGTTTTAGTAGGTCTGACTTATTGGCTGATTCATTTACGCGGTGACCAGAAGCATTAATCTCTGTTTATCACGACTGAATTTCTAAGTTCCATTGTTAAAAGGTAAAGTATCATGTCAGAATTAAATGAAAAATTCGCTTCAGCATGGCAAGGCTTTAATCTGGGTGACTGGTCACAGGAAGTTAACGTCCGTGACTTTATCCAGAAAAACTACACCCCATATGAAGGCGATGAGTCTTTCTTAGCAGGCGCTACAGATGCAACAACCGCACTGTGGACTACTGTCATGGAAGGCATCAAAATCGAAAACAGCACCCATGCTCCTGTCGATTTTGACACTGATCTGCCGTCTACTATCACTTCTCACGATGCCGGTTACATCAACAAAGATTTAGAAAAAGTTGTTGGTCTGCAGACTGAAAAACCTCTGAAACGTGCAATGCTGCCGTTCGGTGGTATCCGTATGATCGAAGGTTCATGCAAAGCTTACGGCCGCGAAATGAACCCGGAAATCGAAAAAATCTTCACCGATTACCGTAAAACTCACAACCAGGGTGTGTTCGACGTTTATACTCCGGACATCATCCGCTGCCGTAAATCCGGTGTTCTGACCGGTCTGCCTGACGCATACGGCCGTGGTCGTATCATCGGTGACTACCGTCGTGTTGCACTGTACGGTATCGACTTCCTGATGAAAGACAAATTCGCACAGTTCACTTCTCTGCAGGCTAAATTAGAAAGCGGCGAAGATCTGCGTGAAACTATCCAGCTGCGTGAAGAAATCGCAGAACAGCACCGTGCATTAGGCCAGATGAAAGAAATGGCTGCCAAATACGGTCTGGATATCTCCCGTCCTGCTGCTAACGCTCAGGAAGCTGCACAGTGGACTTACTTCGGCTACCTGGCTGCTGTTAAGTCTCAGAACGGTGCTGCAATGTCCTTCGGCCGTGTTTCTACTTTCCTGGATGTTTACATTCAGCGTGACCTGGAACAAGGCAAAATCACTGAAGTTGAAGCTCAGGAAATCGTTGACCACCTGATCATGAAACTGCGTATGGTCCGCTTCCTGCGTACCCCTGAGTATGATGAACTGTTCTCCGGTGACCCAATCTGGGCAACAGAATCTCTGGCAGGTATGGGTACCGACGGCCGTACTCTGGTAACCAAAAACAGCTTCCGTTTCCTGAATACCCTGTACACCATGGGTCCTTCACCGGAACCAAACATGACCATCCTGTGGTCTGAAAAACTGCCTCTGAACTTCAAACGTTATGCCGCTAAAGTGTCTATCGATACCTCTTCTGTACAGTATGAGAACGATGACCTGATGCGTCCTGACTTTGATAACGATGACTACGCAATCGCATGCTGCGTGAGCCCGATGATCGTCGGTAAACAAATGCAGTTCTTCGGTGCCCGTGCAAACATGGCTAAAACCCTGCTGTATGCAATCAACGGCGGTGTTGACGAAAAACTGAAAATCCAGGTTGGTCCTAAACACGAACCAATTCACTCAGATGTTCTGGATTACGACGTTGTTATGGCTCGTCTGGACGAATTCATGGACTGGCTGGCAACTAACTATGTAACTGCACTGAACTGCATCCACTATATGCACGACAAGTACAGCTACGAAGCAGCTCTGATGGCTCTGCATGACCGTGACGTATATCGTACTATGGCATGTGGTATCGCAGGTCTGTCTGTTGCAGCTGACTCCCTGTCTGCTATCAAATATGCGAAAGTAAGCCCGATTATTGACGAAAGCGGCCTGGCCATTGACTTCAAAATCGAAGGTGAATATCCGCAGTTCGGTAACAACGACTCCCGTGTTGATGACATCGCATGTGACATCGTTGAACGTTTCATGAAGAAAATTCAGAAACACCACATGTACCGTAACGCAGTACCTACACAGTCAATTCTGACCATCACTTCTAACGTTGTGTATGGTAAGAAAACCGGTAACACCCCTGACGGCCGTCGCGCAGGCGCTCCGTTCGGACCAGGTGCTAACCCTATGCACGGCCGTGACCAGAAAGGTGCTGTTGCCTCTCTGACTTCCGTTGCCAAACTGCCGTTTGCTTACGCGAAAGATGGTATTTCTTACACCTTCTCTATCGTACCAAACGCATTAGGTAAAGATGACGATGTTCGTCGTACTAACCTGGCAGGCCTGATGGATGGTTACTTCCACCACGAATCAAGCATCGAAGGTGGTCAGCATCTGAACGTGAACGTAATGAACCGCGAAATGCTGTTAGAAGCAATGGAAAATCCTGAGAAATATCCTCAGCTGACTATCCGTGTTTCTGGTTACGCAGTTCGTTTCAACTCACTGACTAAAGAACAGCAGAAAGACGTTATTACCCGTACATTCACAAAATCCATGTAATTTGTGCGGTAACCATTTGCTGTCTTATTAAAATAACTTAAACTAAAAGGCCCCTCTGTTTCGGGGCCTTTATTATAACTGGTCAGTTTTGGAGTAATCCTGTCATGTCAGTATTAGGTCGTATTCACTCATTTGAATCCTGCGGGACCGTTGATGGTCCGGGCATTCGTTTTATCGTCTTTTTCCAGGGCTGTCTGATGCGTTGCCTGTATTGCCATAACCGCGATACATGGGATCTGCATGACGGTCAGGAAGTCACTGTCGACGAGTTAATGAAAGAAGCGGTCACTTACCGTCACTTTATGAATGCATCCGGCGGTGGTGTGACAGCATCCGGTGGTGAAGCGATACTGCAGGCTGAGTTCGTGCGTGACTGGTTCCGTGAATGTAAAAAAGAAGGTATTCACACCTGCCTGGATACCAATGGTTTTGTCCGCCGTTATGACCCTGTCATCGATGAGCTGATGGAAGTGACGGATTTGGTTATGCTGGATTTAAAACAACTCGATGACAGCATCCACCAGAATTTAGTCGGTGTATCCAATCACCGTACATTACAGTTCGCCCGTTATCTCGCTGAACGGAATCAGAAAACCTGGGTACGCTATGTTGTCGTGCCGGGCTGGTCTGATGATGAGCATTCTGCCCACCTTCTCGGTGATTTCACCAAAGATATGAAGAATATCGAGAAGATTGAACTGCTGCCTTACCATGAGTTAGGAAAGCATAAGTGGACGGCAATGAATGAAGAATACAAACTTGATGGTGTTAAGCCGCCGTCAAAAGAGACCATGGAAAAAGTGAAATCCATCCTGGAAAGCTATGGTCATAAAGTGATGTATTAAGTTATTTCACTGTTATTGCTGACAGCACACTCCGGTGTGCTGTTTTTATTTGCGCCGCAGGTAAACGGGTTCACTCAATTTCGCTGAATATTTTTTTCAGCAGATCAGGATTATTCAGTGTGAAAAGATGCAAGCGTCCTGATTCTGATAACGCAGAGCGGATAAAGAAACGGGTCAGCGCTATGCCCTCGTCAGTCACTGACACGAGTGACGGATCAGAAATCGTTTTCCTGATCCATGACGGATAACCGATGCCGTTTGCTTTTGTGAACTTTTCAATAAAGCTGAAATTAACCAGCGGAAAGAGCGACGGGACAATCCTGATATCATGACCGCCGGTCTGTTTAAGATATGAAATGGCATCACTGTTCAGACAAAACTGGCAAATAAACTCCCGGATACCAAACCCGGCTTTTTCCTTAATCCAATACCGCTCTTCTGCCGGTGATACGGTTTCTTTATGGAAATCCGGATAAATCGCCGCTCGTATTTCCGCCTCCCTGAAATTTTCACGGCAATACCGTATCAGGTCAATTGCATAGTTAAATGATTTTTCCGCACCGGGAATATGTTTATCCCCCCTGATAAGAAAGAAGCTGCTTATCCCCGCATTTATATATCTGCTGAGAATACAGTCAAGTTCACACTCATCTTTATTATTTATCGCAATATGCGGAATAATTTTTTTGCCTGTATATTGCTTCAGTACCATACAGGTATCAAATGTCGCTGCCTGAGGCATCATACCAATTTCTGTATTTACCGTATAAAATAACGGATTAAGTGTCTCTGTAAATTCAATTAATGATTTTAATAATTTAACTCCATTATTATTTTCTGAAACAGCATTAATTTCAAAACTTATTCCATTCATTATTCCGCGATTGTCCCTTTCTGTAAAAACACCGTAAAACAGAAATATATTCTGTCCCTCCGCCTGGTTGTAACCATTTCTTACATATTTTCTGCCGGTTTTCCACCCTTCTTTTTTAAACCACGTTATTTCCCGTAATGCTATCTGAAGAGTGAATGGTCTTTTTTCCGGAAAATTGACTGTTGCAGTAGTGCTCCTGAACAACTCGTTTATCCTTTGTTTCAGTTATCAGACAACACCAAGAACTAAAAATAAACAATAAATCAGAATTTAAATCCAATAAATTGTGTTATTTTAGTTTATTGATTCACAAAACGCATCATTTCACAGTACCCGGGGTAATTTAATCCGCAATCTAAACAAAAACTAAAGCACATCGCCGCTCAAATAGATCTGATCAATAAAGCCCAATACAATTATCACGAGTTAAACGAAAGGCATGATATGCACGTCGTGACACCTTAATTAAATAACCGACTGATAATCAAATTTACTTTAAATACTACCGAGGTTTTCAATGAGCGTTAAAAAAACTCTGTTAATTGCATCTGTCGTTGCAACTTCATTTTCCGGTAATGTCTTTGCCGCAGAGAATGTCAATACAACCGGCATGATCCACTTTAAAGGCCAGTTTATTGATTCCACCTGCCAGGTGGAAACCAATAATGAGAATAAAACCGAAGGCACTGTGCAGTTAGGTACCTGGATGACGCAGGCATTCTCAAAGAGCGGTGAAAAAACAGAGGCCACCCCGTTCACTATCGGCCTGAGCGGATGCCCGGCAACCCTGGGTAAAGCCCGCGTTACGTTCGGCGGCACAGAGCATGCAGATAATGCCGACCTGTATAAAGTCGATAATGCAACCGGCGTCGGCATCGGTATTACCGGCAGTGCCACCAGCGAAACCTTTTACCGCCCGAACACCGAAGCCGACGGTATTACGCTGGGTAAAGATAACAGAGGCCAGAAAACCTATTACGCCCGTTATATGACAACCGCAGATACAGTAACCCCCGGCACCGCAAATGCTGATGTTACCGTTACCGTCCAGTACAACCAGTAATTACTTTTGAAGGGGGCGCCTGCTCCCTCTTTTTACCGGAGTTCATTATGAAAAAATCACTGGCTACATTATTTCTTCTGAGCACCGCAGTTTCTGCGGCCAATGCAAGCGTTGTTCTGGGCGGAACCCGCGTTATTTATGAAGGTAATAAAAAAGAAGCCTCCATTACCGTCAGAAACGATGAAAAAACACCCTATCTTGTTCAGTCATGGATAAATAATTTCGATGACAATAATACGGCTAAACCACCATTTTCCGTGACACCACCGCTGTTCAGAATTGAGCCGGAATCAGCGAATGCCGTACGGGTTGTATTAACGTCACCGGGACTTCCGGAAGACAGAGAATCTGTTTACTGGCTGAATGTAAAATCTATTCCGCCGTCAGATCCTGCAGCGACAAATAATCTGACTATTTCAGTCAATAACAAAATAAAGCTGATTTACCGCCCGGCCGGATTACCATCCGCAGATGCGGCAACTGCCTATACACAACTGCATTTTGAAAAGAAAGGCAATGTATTACAGGCCACAAACCCGACACCTTATTATGTGTCATTTGGTGAATTAAAAGCCGATAATCAGGAAATTGAACATTCCGGAATGGTACCGCCGAAAGGAACCGCATCATGGAATATCAATGGTGTTCAGGTAAACAGTGTGACCTGGAATGCCGTTAATGATTACGGATCAATAACAGAAAATAAAACCCAGTCATTAAATTAATCGCCGGATAGTTATTTATTATTCATTACGCCACAGAGATTAAAACAATGAAGTTCACCTGTGAAATGCCTTATCGGAATGCTGATAATGCCGGATACCGTTTTCGGTTAAACAGAATTGCTGTTGTCGTTACCGCGCTGGTTTTCAGTGCCGGCAGCAGTATTTCTTTTGCCGAAGACTATTTCAGCGTTAATTCACTCAGCATGACTGAAGGGCAGAATATCGCAGATCTTCAGAGTCTGGATCAATTTGCGGCACCGGGCGGACAACTGCCTGGCGATTATCATGTGGATATTATTGTTAACGGTGTTGTTATTGATGCCCGCACAATTACCTTTACCGGAAATAACGACAACAATGGCCTGACACCGGTTCTGACCAAAGCAGATCTGGCATTATGGGGCATTAATACTGAGGCTCTCCCTGAGCTGGCTGCACTGCCGCCGGAACAGGAAATCACCGCTGTCAGCCGCTATATTCCGGATGCATCGGTTACACCGGAAATTAACCATCAGCGTCTGCTGATCTCTGTTCCGCAGATAGCTATGAATAATACGGTTGCCGGTGGTATTCCCGAAGCACAATGGGAAAACGGGGTCACTGCATTTATCCTGAATTACTATTACAGCGGTTCAAATAATCACAATAACCATACTCCGGATACCGATGCCCATTATCTTAATTTACGCAGTGGTCTGAATCTCGGGGCATGGCGCATAAATAATTACTCAGCGTATTCGGTCAGCGCCGGTGAAAAGAAATGGCAGAATATTGATACCAGCCTGGAACGTGGTATTAACTTCATAAAATCACGGCTGATTATCGGCGATTCATCCACACCCGGCGATATTTTTGACGGCTTTCAGTTCCGCGGCTTACAACTGCAAAGTGATGAATCCATGATGCCCGATGCCATGAAAGGCTTTGCCCCCGTAATTCGTGGTATTGCTCAGTCGAATGCGGAAGTGACCGTCAGACAGAACGGTTATGTTATCTATCAGACATATGTTGCGCCGGGTGCATTTGAAATAAACGATCTCCACCCGACAGGCACCAACGGTGATTTAACCCTGGTTATCAAAGAAGCTGACGGTACAGAACGTACCAGTATCGTACCTTTCTCGTCCGTTGCCATTATGCAGCGTGAGGGACAGTTACGTTATTCCCTGACCGGCGGTAAATTCAGAGCTGCGGGTGACGGCAAAGAGCCGGATTTTTTTCAGGGCACCCTGATTTATGGTCTGCCGAAAGGCGTCACCGCCTATACCGGCACAATTTTAGCGGATAACTATCAGTCCCTGGCTGCCGGAGCCGGTATCAATATGGGGAATTTCGGGGCGTTTTCCGCCGATGTCACCCATGCAGGCACCCGTCAGTTACGCGGCAGCGAATCCCGTGACAGCGGCCGTTCTTACCGTGTTCAGTATTCAAAGAATATGATGACCACAGGCACATCCGTTACCCTGGCAAATTACCGCTATTCCACAGACGGTTACTATTCCTTTGAAGAGGCCAATAAGAACCGCGCAGAGCTGTACCGTGACAGTAAAAAGAACCGCATACAGGTAACAATCAGCCAGTCGCTGGATGAATACGGCAGCGTTTACCTGAGTGCCTATCAGCAGGATTACCGGAACCGTGCCGGTAAAGAGCGTTCTGCCGGTGCCGGATACAACAACAGCTATGAGGGGATCAGTTATAACCTCAGCTACAGCTATTCAGATAATGCTTATCAGCATAAAGCAGATAACCAATTTTCATTTTCCGTGAGTATTCCGTTAACTACGGCAGCAGGCAGTAATGCCAGCTTTAATACCTCGGTAACAACAGATAACAGCGGACGCAGCGATATGATGGCGGGTATCAGCGGCAACTTATCCGGCGATAACCGTTTCAGTTATTCCGTTCAGCAATCCTATGCCAATAAAGGTACCGGCGCGGGCGGTAATGCCTCGGCCTCTTACCGTGGCAGTTACGGTGTCGCCAATGCCGGGTACAGCTATGACAAAAACTCACAGCGTCTGAATTACGGCTTAACCGGAGCAGTTATCGCTCATCCTTACGGCGTCACATTATCACAGCCGGTCTATGACGCATTTGCGATCGTCCGTGCACCGGGTGCGGAAAATGTCGCCGTGACCAACCGGAACGGTGTATCTACTGACCGGCGCGGTTATGCAATCGTACCTTACCTGAATGCCTATACAAAAAATGAAGTCGCCCTGGATGTCAGCAGTCTGCCGGCTAATGTGGAACTGAAATCAAACACTGTCAGCGTTGTGCCGACCAAAGGTGCTGCCGTCGTAATCAATTATCAGACACATGTGGGCTACCGCATCCTCTTTACGATCACCAAAGACGGTTCTCCTGTGCCGTTTGGTGCAGTTGCATCGTCAGAACAGAATAGTGGCAACGACAACAGCACCGGTATTGCCGATGAGAACGGTGATGTTTACCTCAGCGGTATGCCGGAAAAAGGCCGGATAAATATCCAGTGGGGCAACAGCCCGGACAAACAGTGCCGTGCCGCCTATCAGCTGACCCAATCACAGACTGAGCAGCATCTGCCGGTTGTCCCTGTTACCTGTCATTGAGAGGTATAACGATGAACTATACAAAACACTTATTTTCCGGTCTGTGTGCAGGGCTGCTTTCTTTTCAGGCTGCTGCCTATACCGATATTGCTCATATGATCAGTGTCACCATTGACAGCCCCGCACAACAGCAGCCTGTCGGAACAACGCTCGGTCACTGGCAGGATTTAAGCTCATCAATAAATTGTGATTCGCCCATAGCGCCGGATACTTACCGCTTCAGCAATAACGGCTATACCACAACCGGCGTGACACTGTCTGACGACGGAAAACGCTATCCGGTGTTTAAGACATACCTTGAAGGTGTCGGCGTGGCACTCGCTGTACGTGAAAGAGGCACATCAGCCTGGCATCCTGTCACCGAAAACCAGACAAGCGTTTCACTGAATAAATCAGACAGTAATATAATATTTGAAGTAAAAGGCATTTATGTGAAAACCCAAAAAACGTTAGTGCCGACAAAAGTTACACAGGAGGTCAGTCTGGTGAAGATCTCCTGTATGTTTTCCAGCTCATCCGTAAGCATGCCGATAGAATTATCCGTACGCAGTAACGGAGCCACACAGAAAGCAGAAACCTGTAATGTCACCAATAAAACCCAGTCGGTTTATCTCGGTACGCATGAGCTGACGGCGGTCAGAAAATTAAAAGTGGGTCAGAATTTTGGCCATGCCCGTGCCGGGCTTACCGTGAAATGTGACGCGGGAATGAATGTCTATTTTACACTCGGTGATCACCTGCATTCCGGAAACATCAATACTGATACCCTCTTTCTTGAAAATCACAATACCAATCCGGGATTTGCGGTACAGATATTCGAACCGGAAAAATCAGAGCCCTATAAATTAGGCGGTGATAAAAAAACCGGTTCGGCACATCAGTATCCGTTTTATAAAACCGGCAACAGCAGCGCAGAGACCATCACAAAATATCTGGATTTTAAATATGTAAAATTATCAGATGATGTCAAAGCCACTGAAGGGAATGCGCAGGCAACAATTACTCTTATCTATAAATAACAGGTAAAAATAATGAAAATAATACGCTCTGTTTTTTTATACCTGCTGTTTTTATCGTCATATTCCGCGGCGGATACGAATGTAAAAGTGAATTACAGCGGCTCCATAAAAATACCGGCATGTGATATTACAACCCATAATACCAATGTTGAGCTGGGAACGTGGTTATTAACCGGTAACGGCAGTAATTTTCCCGCCGGCAGCACCACTGACTGGACTGAATTTGAACTTATTTTTAACTGTCACAGCAGTATGAGCCGGATTGCCGGTTCACTTCAGGGAGCAGCGGCGTCAGATAACAGATCATTTGAATTGGATAAGATCACCGGTGCAGCCACCGGCATGGCAATTCAGATTGAGTATTTTTCTGCACAAACTAACCGCTGGGAGCCGGCTGACGCCAATAAAATCAATCAGTTTCTTGCCATGAAACAGACTCAGGCCGGGACAAACAGTCTGAAATTCCGGGCCCGTTATAAGCAGCTGGCCGCAAAGGCCACGACCGGAAAAGCAAATGCGTCCGTGACATTCGTTGTGGAAAATAAATAAGGAATTGGTAATGTCAGCAATAATTAAACAAACAGCCTGTCTTTTTGCGGTTCTGTGTCTGTCTTTCAATGCCGCGGCTTATGACGCAATTTATAAGATCTCAGGTCGTATTCAGCCCGGCACCTGCACGCTGCTATCCTCTTCCGTCGTTAATGTGAAGCTGAATGATGTTTATCTGAGTAATACCGGACTGGGAAGCAAACCTGATTCAGCCAGTGATAAGGTTGACTGGAATATTGTTCTGGAATGCCCGTCAGATATTCCTGTGATAATTAATCCGGCCGGGACCACAGTATCCGGGAAAAGCAGCTTACTGGCGATTGCTCCGGCAGCAGATGCTGCATCAGGGGTTGGTATTGAAACGGAATATAAAGCGGCTGACGGCGCCTGGAAAGTATTAGAACTGAATAAAACAAACACGATTGTCAGTACAGTGAAGAATGACGGTATCCTGACCTTAAATTTCAGAGGGTATTATCGCCAGACTGCCGCCGAAATTACCCCCGGAACGGCAAATGCGACATTAGATCTGAATATTGTTTATAAATAGCTGCAAAATAACCCCGGATATGAAAACAGAGTCAGGCATTATCTCTTTTTATACCGGCTTCCGGTTGTTTTCTGACACCATTTTTTCGTCAGTTTTTTATCCTTATTGTTTTACATCCAGGGATAATACTTATGCCACGAACCATTACATCACTCCCCTCATCGGCTTCAGTCTGTACACAGAAAACATCTGACCATCCCGTATCAAAAACAGAAAAGGAATGCTCTTTTCTGATCACCGCTCAGACAGACGTTCTTCGCCGCAGCGGTATTGCCGAAAAGCACTTCACACCGCTTTTGGCTTTCGCAGAAAAGGAGGAGCTGGTCATCAGCTTCCGGCCGGTTGAACGTGCAGCCACGGGGCTCATTGATACAGGTTATCCGACCAAGAATTTCCATATTAAAGGTAAAAGCGCGAATCTCGGGCCGATGGCAGGATTCATTCCGGTTGAGCAGCATCTTAGTAAGCTGGGAAATAAACCGGGTGACAATACCGGTAAAATCGACACAATGAATAAAGAGATACAACAATGTATCAGAGAAAAATATGCTGAGCCCGGTGATTTGGTTATTTCCATGCAACGCATCAGAGAATTGATTGAGATGAACCTGGTGAGTGAATGTCAGCCGCCGCTAACGGATGATAATACCGGGAAAACTATTTATACACTGTCTGTATCTCCGGGTAGTACGGAGCCGGTTACCCGCTATATTGCCAAACCATCCGGTGATGATCTGTACACCATTTTTCCCGCAGACGGTGAAGACCCGGTGCAGGTGTTATATTCTCCGGATGTTAATAAACCACTGACAGCAGATTATGATCTGATGATTGTCTCACACCGGATGGAGAATCACGGAGTGCAGGATACCCTCAGAATAAAAAGTATCAGTCCGGAAGAACATATACGTCAGCGGGCATACCTGCTTTCCTCTGGCACCATCAGAAAACCTCTTTTCCGGAGTACGACGGTGGCTGAAGGGCTGAAAGCACCGGCTCCGTTGCCTCCGGCTGAGATTTTACGCCGGGCATCTGCTCAGGATGTTATCCGCAAAGAATTACTGGCACTGGAGCATCCGGGTTATGGTAACAGCTCACAGCGGGTTGCTGATTTGATACCGAAGATCAATTCCGCACTGGAATGCAAACAAGGCTGTGATGTTGTTCACCACGGGATGGATGCGGCAAATCCGTATTCCGAACTGGATGATAATTTTCCCGCCACTTTTTTCCTGCCGGAGCCGATAGGGGATCTTCCCCGGGTTGTGACCGCAGAAAATAAAGACGGACTGAAACAGCTTTTACATATATTACATCAGCACGGCTACTTTATTTTATTTAATCCGCGCTGGGATACTCACTTTACTTCACCACGCCGCGTACATTTCGAAGACACGCTCAATTTCTTTGAAAATAAAAAATTCAGCACACTTTGATCCGTAAAATACAGATAAAAAAATCCCGCTGGTTTTCACCGGCGGGATTTTTTATCAGATCAGTGACTACTCACCGGCCATCAGCCGATATGTGTCAGACCTCTCATATACGGACGCAGTACTTCCGGAATTTCGATACGGCCATCAGCCTGCTGATAGTTTTCCATGATAGCCACCAGGGTACGGCCTACAGCCAGACCGGAGCCGTTCAGGGTGTGAACCAGCTGTGGTTTTTTATCATCTTTACCGCGGAAGCGTGCCTGCATACGACGTGCCTGGAAATCCCAGCAGTTAGAGCAGGATGAGATTTCACGGTAAGTGTTCTGCGCCGGAACCCAGACTTCGAGGTCATAGGTTTTACGGGAACCGAAGCCCATATCACCGGTGCACAGCAGCACTTTACGGTATGGCAGGTTCAGCAGCTGTAAGACTTTCTCGGCGTGGCCGGTCAGTTCTTCCAGGGCTTCCATGGATTTTTCCGGATGAACAATCTGAACCAGCTCAACTTTATCAAACTGGTGCATACGGATCAGACCACGGGTATCACGGCCATAAGAACCGGCTTCGGAGCGGAAGCACGGGGTATGTGCAGTCATACGCAGCGGCAGAGAGGCTTCATCCAGAATCTCGTCACGGACCAGGTTGGTGACAGGCACTTCTGCTGTCGGGATCAGTGCATAGCTGCTGGTTTCCGCTTCTTCTTCCAGTGGTTTGGTATGGAACAGATCACCGGCAAATTTCGGTAACTGACCCGTGCCATACAGCGTATCGTGGTTAACCAGATACGGTACATAGATTTCCTGATAGCCGTGCTGTTCTGTATGCAGATCCAGCATGAACTGTGCGATAGCGCGATGCAGGCGGGCAATCTGGCCTTTCATCACAACAAAACGCGCACCGGTCAGTTTGACGGCAGCCGGGAAATCCAGACCATCGGTCATTTCACCCAGTGAAACGTGATCGCGCACTTCGAAATCATACTGCTTAGGTGTACCCCAGCGGCTGACTTCAGGGTTATCGCTGTCATCTTTACCAAACGGCACTTCGTCTGCCGGCAGGTTAGGAATATTCAGAGCAATGGTACGTAACTCAGCCTGCACTTCATCCAGCGCAGATTTGGCAGCATCCAGTTTATCCCCTAACAGGTTCACTTCACGGCGCACTGCTTCAATGTCTTCACCGCGGGCTTTCGCTTCACCAATGGACTTCGATCGGGAGTTGCGTTCAGCCTGCAGAGTTTCAGTTTCAACTTGTAAAACCTTGCGGCGCTCTTCGAGAGTGCGCAGCGTGTCCACATCCAGGGTAAAACCCCTGCGAGCCAGTTTTTCGGCAACCGCGTCCAGCTCATTACGCAGTAAATTTGGATCGAGCATGCTATTCCTGTGCTTGTTGTTATAACGTGAGTGTCAGTAACGGAGATGCAACCGGCGAAAAGTGTTTTCCTGCTTTCCGGCAGTGCGGCTGTTATTAACGCAACTGTGAAACGTCTTAATCCGCCCGGAAACCCGCACTGTATGCAGGATGAACATTCTGAGTGTTTTAAGCCATTTACCTATTCTTACATTTCACACCTTACCGCAACAGCGGCATTAACGGTAGCGTTTTATCGGGCTATTTTGATCCTGCTCAGCAAGCCAGGCGAGTTTCTCGCCGATTTTGCCTTCCATCCCCCGGTTTGCCGGAAAATAGTAGCGGGTATCACGCATTTCAGGCGGAAAATAGACTTCCCCGGCGGCATACGCGTTCGTTTCATCATGCGCGTAACGGTACTCTTTGCCGAGCCCCATTTCTTTCATCAGTTTGGTCGGCGCGTTACGCAGATGTTCCGGCACATCGTAATCCCGCCCTTCTTTTGCATCACGCATGGCGGCTTTGAATGCGGTATAAACGGCGTTGCTTTTCGGTGCGCAGGCGAGATAAACAATCGCCTGGGCTATCGCCCGTTCACCTTCTGCCGGTCCCACGCGGGTAAAGCAGTCCCAGGCCGAAATCGCGACCTGCATAGCGCGCGGGTCGGCATTACCGACATCTTCCGATGCTATCGCCAGCAGACGACGGGCAACATAGAGCGGATCACCGCCTGCGGTGATAATCCGGGCGTACCAGTAGAGTGCCGCATCCGGTGCCGAGCCGCGCACTGATTTGTGCAGCGCGGAGATCAGGTCGTAGTAGCGGTCGCCTTTGTTATCAAAACGGGCACTGCGCTCACCGCTGACTTCTTTCAGCAGTTCAGTGGTCAGCACACGTTTACCGTCAGCCCCGGTTTCGGCCATATCCGCCATCATTTCCAGCACATTCAGCGAACGGCGGGCATCTCCGGCGACCAGTTCAGCCAGCAGTTTGCGGGTTTCATCCGGCAGGACGATATTTTGTCCGCCCAGGCCGCGTTCAGTATCATTCAGCGCCTGAATCAGAACCGCTTCGATATCTTCCGGTGACAGGGATTTAAGCAGATAAACACGGGCGCGGGATAACAGTGCAGAGTTGAGCTCAAACGACGGGTTTTCGGTGGTGGCACCGATAAAGGTAACCGTACCGTCCTCAATATGCGGCAGAAACGCGTCCTGCTGACTTTTATTGAAGCGGTGCACCTCATCAACAAACAGAATGGTACGGCGCCCCAGATTACGGTTCTGACGCGCCCGTTCGATAGCTTCGCGGATCTCTTTGACCCCGGAAGTCACCGCTGACAGGCGTTCAATATCCGCATCCGCATAGTGACCAATCACTTCCGCCAGGGTGGTTTTTCCGGTGCCGGGCGGCCCCCACAGGATCATGGAGTGGAGCTGTCCGGCGCGGATAGCCCGCGGCAGTGGTTTGCCCTCTGCCAGCAGGTGAGTTTGTCCGATGTACTGTTCCAGCGTCCCCGGCCGCATTCTGGCGGCCAGAGGCTGATAATCGTTTTGCGAAAAATCGAGAGAAAAGTTAGTCACTGACGCCTCATTGACGCTGATCGTCCAGCGTAACCCCCTTCGGCGGTGTAAAAGTGAATTTATTCATATTCACATCAGTACTCTGCTGACCTTTGAGCTGATAGCTGCTTTTCTGTCCATCCTGCTCAACGGCGGCAAACTGCTGAATAATACCGTCCGGAGTTACAGTGATAGTAAATAATTTCAGATTACCGTTATTGGTTTTCGGTTTCAGCTCAAAGCTGTCACCGCGCTGACTCACCATGTACTGCTGCCAGTCTGCCGGATCATTACGGGTGATCAGCATAAACGGCGTGTTTTGTGTGGCATCTTTCAGCCAGGTGGCAGTGACCTGCTCAACAAACGGGTTATAGAACCACAGTGTTTTGCCGTCGGAAACCAGTACGCTTTCATCCGGGGCGCTCATCTGCCAGTTAAACAGGTTCGGGCGTTTTACCCATAAATCCCCTGTTCCTTCCTGAACCAGTGCACCGTCAGCATCAGTGACGGTCTGTGCGAAATTCGCATGGAAGCTGTTCACTTTTCCCAGACGCGACTGAAGGTCACTGCGGGTATCTGCATGTGCTGCACTGACTGCGGCACCTGCCAGCAGGCAGGCTGTGATAAACACCTTTTTCATGTATGCATTCCTGATGATGCGTTCGGATAAATCAGACGCCGCCTTTTCAGGCAGCGGTGTCATTAAAAGTTATTTGAGGACGGAGCCAGGACTTCACGGTTGCCGTTATGGCCCGGTTCACTGACAATGCCCTGTTCTTCCATTTCTTCCACAATCCGTGCCGCCCGGTTATAACCGATCCGGAACTGACGCTGGACACCGGAAATGGACACCCGCTGTTTTTCTGTGACGAATTGTACCGCCTGATCGAACAGCGGATCCAGATCTTCCCCGCTGACAGAACTGCCGCCTTCGCCGTCCTCACCGCCACGGGTGATGTTATCGATATATTCCGGACGCCCGCGGGCTTTCCAGTCATTCACCACATCATGAACTTCCTGGTCACGGACAAATGCGCCGTGAACACGCAGCGGCGCATTAGCCCCCTGCGGCAGATAGAGCATATCCCCGTTCCCCAGCAGCGATTCCGCACCGCCCTGGTCGAGGATAGTCCGGGAGTCAATCTTACTGGATACGGTAAAGGCGATACGGGTCGGGATGTTGGCTTTAATCAGACCGGTGATCACATCCACAGACGGACGCTGTGTCGCCAGCACCAGGTGGATACCTGCTGCACGAGCTTTCTGCGCCAGACGGGCAATGTGTTCTTCCACTTTTTTACCGGCGGTCATCATCAGGTCAGCAAATTCATCCACCATGACCACGATATACGGCTCTTTTTTCAGAACCGGATGTGTCATTTCCATGCTGTCTGTCGGTTTCCAGAACGGGTCCGGAATCGGTCGTCCCATGGATTCCGCCATCAGAATTTTTTCGTTATAACCCGCGAGGTTACGTACCCCGAGCGCTGACATCAGTTTATAGCGTCGCTCCATTTCCGCCACACACCAGCCGAGGGCATTGGCGGCGTCTTTCATGTCGGTTACCACCTGGGTCAGCAGGTGCGGAATGCCTTCATAAACAGAGAGTTCCAGCATTTTCGGGTCGATCATGATAAAGCGGACGTCTTCCGGTTTCGCTTTATACAGAATACTGATAATCATGGCGTTTACGCCGACTGATTTACCGGAGCCCGTTGTACCGGCAACCAGCAGATGCGGCATTTTACCCAGATCTGCCACCACCGGCTGACCGGAGATATCTTTCCCCAGCACCACCGAGAGCGGCGACGGCGTGTCGCGGAACTCGTCACAATCCAGCACTTCACGCAGATAGACGGTCTGACGTTTTTCGTTCGGCAGTTCCAGGCCCACATACGGTTTGCCCGGGATCACTTCCACCACACGAACCGCGACAGTGGAGAGTGAACGCGCCAGGTCACGGGACAGGTTAGAAATACGCGAGGCTTTCACGCCCGGCGCCAGATCCAGTTCAAAACGGGTGATCACCGGCCCCGGTTCATAACCGACCACGCGGGCTTTGATACGGAAGTCATTCAGACGCGCTTCAATCAGGCGTGCAGTCTGTTCCATAGCGAATTCATCCACCGGCTCAATGGTATCCGATGGTGAGGCCAGTAAATCAAGAGACGGCATCGGCGTGGTGGATTTCGGCAGTGGCTGATCATTGCGGACCAGGAACGGATGGAACAGGCTCTCTTCCATCTGTTTTTGTAACTGTGTTTCCTGTGAACTGACCGGTGCCGGATTCTGCTGCGGTGCGGCAACAGGCTCAGCGCTCTGTACCGGCGTCTGTGGTGCCTGATAAACCGGAGCCGGTTCAGCCACAGGCGCGGTGACCGGTGTCGGGATAAACAGCGGCTCTGCCGGTTCCGGGTCGACCAGATCGTCCACCGGGGAGAATGCCTTCAGTTCGGCCAGATCTGATAAAATCGCATCAGCCTGCCCGCTGTAACGTTGTTGCTGCATCTGCATAAACTGAGCCTGAAGGCGCTCAGATTCCTGCTCGTCTTCATCGTCTTCTGCTGCCACAGTGCGGACATCCGCCACCGGTGAGACAGAGGCAAAGGAGTGATGATTAACCGGAGTCTGATAGGCGGACGACGCAGGGATAAAGGCAGAGGAGGTCCCCGCGGTGACTTCCGGGGCAGTTACTGCCTGCTCCGGCTCTGCTGCCGGCGACATATCCGCATCATCATCACCATAGCGGCTGCGCTGCTGCGTCATAAACTCATCACGCAGACGCGCCTGCAATACGTCGTCTTCATCCGGCTCTGTCTGTGCTGCCGGTTGCTCCGGCTGATGCTGCTGCGCAAATTCATCCTGCTCACGGCGCAGACGCTCAAGTTCCGCATCACGCTGAGACGGAATACGGATGCCGTAAAGTTCACGCCGGGTCGGAAGACGCACCGGGTTCGGACGCGGCAGTTCAGGGCCAAGCCCCTGTTTGACCTGTGCCGCACCAAAAGCTGCCGCTGCGGCAGCCGCCGCGCTGCTGTTATCATCCAAATCCGCAGAACCGGGTAAACCGAACGTAAAGACCGGTTCAGTGCGGCCGCTTTCTGCATACGGGTTTTCCCATTGCGGCGGTGCCGGTTCAGGTTCAGGCTGAACATCCGGCACGTGAATCGGCGTATTCGGATCAAACGTTGTCCGGTAAGCGTCCGGAACATCAAAACGGTAGTGTTCAGCGTCATCCGCAGCAGACTCAGTGTGTTCCTGTCTTTCAGGTTCCGCTGTTGCCGGTTCCTGTGCGGGGATATGCTGCACCGCGGGCACCACCGGTTCAGCCACGGTTTCCGGGAATGCAGAAACAGGATGTTCCGGTGTCAGCAGCGGGTCTGTGTTTTCAGCGGGATCATCATAATGAGTCTGCTTAGCCAGTTCCGCCGCATTCGGCGCGGAAAATAACACATCATCCTCATCATCGTATTCACGGTACTGTGCGGTCTGAGTCTGTGCATCACTGTCAGGCGCAACGGCAGTCAGTGCCGCAGCGGCAGCAGCTGTTTGCGGTATGCTGCTGTGCGTTTTTTGCTCATCAGCGTCTTCGTCATCATCGTATTCGTCATCATCCTCATATTCACGGTCGTCGTAATATTGATCGTCATACTGGTCGTCATAACGGTCACGGGAATGATTGGTGAGGAAGGTAATCGGTGAAAGAACGGCCGCGCCGGTTTTTTCGGCGATAGTGATCCACGACCAGCCGGTCAGCAGCATCAGGCCAACCGCCCACAAACTGAGCAGCGCGAGTGTCGCGCCGAGTGCATTAAACCACGGCATCAGCGCCGAACTGAATAAACTGCCTATCACCCCGCCCGCAGCAAAGTTCTGCATATCATCCACATTCAGGGAGGCGAGAGCACAGGATGAGAGGATAAGGGTCAGTCCCCCGATGATACGCATCGAGAGTGAGAAAAAGTCTACGTAATCTTTATTTTCATTACTGCGGAAGGCCGACCAGCACCCCAGAATCATCAGCGGGGGAACGGTGTAAGCCAGTATGCCAAAGGCGGAAAAAAGAATATCCGCAAACCAGGCACCGATACTGCCTGCCAGATTTTTCACCGGCTCATGCCAGTTTGTCTGGGACCAGCTCGGGTCTGACGGATTAAACGATAAAAGGGCAACCAGCAGAAAGACGGCGCACAACCCGATCACAATAAGGACGGCTTCCAGCAACCGGCGGCCGCTGCTGATTTTTCTGAATTTAATGTGTTTGTCTTCTGTATATTCCTGGCTCATCTCATTTCCTGACGCAACGTCCGGTTTTTCCTGTCAGTAAAACGGAACAACGCTGAGGGTAGCTCAGCGTTGAAACTGTATGCATAAACAGGAGTGTACCTGATTTATCCCGTTTTGCACATGACGCAGGAAACAAATTAACGGGTCTTGATGACCAGACGGTTACTTTGTTTGACCTCTTCCATCACCACATAGGTGCGGGTGTCATTCACGCCCGGCAGACGCAGAAGAGTTTCACCCAGCAGTTTGCGGTAAGCGGACATGTCCGGCACACGAGTTTTCAACAGGTAGTCAAAATCACCGGAAACCAAGTGACATTCCTGAATCTCTTCCAGCTTCTGAACTGCAGTGTTGAATTGCTCAAAGACATCCGGAGCGCCGCGGTTAAGGGTAATCTCCACGAATACCAGCAGAGATGCATCCAGATAGTGCGGATTCAGCAGTGCGGTATACCCGGTGATAAAGCCCTGACGCTCTAAACGACGGACACGTTCCAGACACGGAGTCGGTGACAGACCCACACGTTTGGAGAGTTCGACGTTAGAGATACGGCCATCTTTCTGCAATTCGTTAAGAATATTCCTGTCGATTCTGTCAAGATCTTTACCCGGACGCTTTTTGTTATCAATCATCTCGTTATCTCTCTTATTTACTATTTTCCCACACCCATAACACTTCCCTTACCTGACAGAACAAAATCAGCATCGGAAAACATGTTTTCAGGCTAATCTTTGCATTTCTGATTATAAGAATACGCAACCGGCGCCAGTTTACCGGAACATTCAGATTATTATCGCTGTAGTCGTAAGCTGAAATTACCACGCTTCGTCATCAGGACAAACACATCGCCGGTGTAACAGGATGTATTAACCTGACGGATAAAAATCTCTTACACTGATGTTTTCGCAAATGCGCAGCCGATTGTCAAAGCAAATGAACAAAAATCAGAACAACCTGTTGAAGAAAATGGCAGAAAAACGTTTCGCTGACAAATACGGCGTGCTTTTGGTGTGATATTCAAACAACTTAGGAATCTTCTGAATAATCACTTTTTCGTACAATAACCTGAAAACCGACTCATTTCCGGCTCATTTCGATTTTGTGCTCTGCCGTTTTTATTCCTTTTTTTAACCCCCCGTTTCTCCTACAATCCTGTACACGCTTTTTTGCCATTTTGTTAATGAGGTGTTCATGAACGCAACCCGACACAGTAAATTAATTATTCTGGGTTCCGGCCCTGCCGGATATACCGCTGCCGTTTATGCGGCACGGGCGAATTTAAAGCCGGTGCTGATTACCGGGGTGGAAGTCGGCGGTCAGTTAACCACCACCACTGACGTGGAAAACTGGCCGGGAGACCCGGAAGGTCTGACCGGACCGGGCCTGATGGAACGTATGCAGGCGCATGCTGAAAAATTTGAGACTGAAATCATCAACGATTACATCACGGAAGTGGATTTCAGCAAACGCCCGTTTACCCTGACCGGGGAAAATACCTACACCTGTGACGCGCTGATTATCGCCACAGGCGCATCCGCCCGTTATATCGGCCTGCCGTCAGAAGAAGCCTTCAAAGGCCGTGGTGTGTCTGCCTGCGCCACCTGTGACGGCTTTTTCTACCGTAACCAGAAAGTGGCGGTTGTCGGCGGCGGTAACACCGCTGTGGAAGAGGCGCTGTATCTCTCCAATATCGCGTCAGAAGTGCATCTGATCCACCGCCGTGACAGCTTCCGCGCGGAAAAAATACTGTTCAGCCGTCTGATGGACAAAGTCCAGAACGGCAATATCGTTCTGCATACTGACCGCACACTGGATGAAGTGCTCGGTGACCAGATGGGCGTGACCGCTGTCCGTCTGCGTGATACCCAAAGTGATGCAACGGAAGAGCTGCCGGTGATGGGCTGCTTTATCGCTATCGGCCACAGCCCGAATACCGGTATTTTTGAAGGACATCTGGATCTGGAAAACGGCTATATCCGTGTTCAGTCCGGCACACACGGCAATGCCACTCAGACATCTGTGCCGGGTGTGTTTGCCGCCGGTGACGTGATGGATCATGTCTACCGCCAGGCGATTACCTCCGCGGGAACCGGGTGCATGGCCGCACTGGATGCCGAGCGCTATCTTGACAGCCTCGCTGACAAATAATCCAGCATTATCAGGGCGCTATATCTGTAGCGCCTTTTCGTGTACCATGGCATTATCCTGCTGATTTCAGCCAAATTTTTACTTATCACCTGCATACAGAAAAAATGGATAAATCAAGACAGTCAGAACTCGTCCGCTGGTTAAAGCATCAGGCGGCACCGGCACGGCGATGGTTGCGCCTCTCGATGTTGCTGGGTGTACTCAGCGGTTTACTGATTATCGGCCAGGCCTGGTGCCTCGCTGTTCTCCTTCAGTCCCTCATCATGGAGCATACGCCCCGCGAACAGCTCCTCACTCCGTTCACTGTACTAATCATACTGTTTATTGCCCGCGCGGTTGTCGCTGCGATCCGCGAACGGGTCGGTTTTATCTGCGGGCAGGTGGTGAGACGTGAAATCCGCCGTACTGTGCTGGATAAACTGGAACAACTCGGTCCGGTGCGGGTAAAAGGCAAACCGGCAGGCAGCTGGGCGACCATTATTCTCGAACAGATTGACGATATGCAGGATTACTATTCCCGCTATCTGCCCCAGATGACGCTGTCCGCCATCATTCCGCTGATGATTCTGATCACCCTGTTCCCGATCAACTGGGTTGCGGCGCTGATTCTGCTGGTAACGGCACCGCTGATCCCCGTCTTTATGGCACTGGTCGGCTTAGGAGCCGCCGATGCCAACCGCCGTAACTTCCTGGCACTGAGCCGTCTGAGCGGCGATTTTCTCGACCGTCTGCGCGGACTGGAAACGATCCGCTTTTTCCACCGCGGCCGTGAGGAAGTGAAACAGATTGATGATGCCACCGAAGATTTCCGTTCGCGCACCATGGAAGTGCTGCGCATGGCGTTCCTCTCCTCCGCCGTACTGGAGTTTTTCGCGGCGATCTCAATTGCGGTGGTCGCGGTCTATTTTGGTTTCTCCTACCTCGGCGAACTGAATTTCGGCAGTTACGGCGTGGGCGTCACGCTGTTTGCCGGGTTTATCGCCCTGATCCTGGCGCCGGAGTTTTTCCAGCCGCTGCGCGACCTCGGCACCTACTACCACGCCAAAGCACAAGCCGTCGGAGCCGCGGAATCGCTGGTAACCCTGCTATCTGCGGAGAATAATGCGGATGAATTACCGGGCACCGAACCGCTGGCACCGGCAGAGCAGATTTCTGTCACGGCAACCGATCTGGTGATTTTTGCCCCGTCCGGGGAAAAACTGGCCGGGCCGCTGACCTTCACCCTGAATGCCGGGCAGCGTATCGCGCTTGTCGGCCAGAGTGGTGCAGGAAAAAGCTCACTACTCAATCTGCTGCTCGGTTTTCTGCCGTATGAAGGCAGTATCCGGATTAATCAGCAGGAACTGCGTGACATCCGCCCGGAAAGCTGGCGGGCGCAACTGAGCTGGGTGGGACAAAACCCGCATCTGCCGGAACAAACCATTCTGGACAATATCCGCCTGAGCCGTCCGGATGCCGCTCAGGACGAAATTAATGCGGTGATGGAAAAAGCCTATGTGACCGACTTTATCGGTTCCCTGCCTGACGGTGTGAATACCGTGGTCGGGGATAATGCCGCCCGGCTCTCTGTCGGCCAGGCGCAACGGATTGCCGTGGCGCGTGCCCTGCTCAATCCGTGTCATCTGCTGCTGCTGGATGAGCCGTCCGCCAGTCTGGACGCGCACAGTGAGGAGCGTGTGATGCATGCCCTGAATGATGCCGCCCGTCAGCAGACAACCCTGCTGGTGACGCACCTGCTGGAAGAGACCCGTGACTACGATGAAGTCTGGGTGATGGATAAAGGTCTGATTACTGAACAGGGAAGTTATGCCGCCCTGCAACAACAGCAGGGTGCCTTTGCACAGCTGTTGTCACACCGGACGGGGGATCTGTAATTATGCGTGTTTTACTGCCGTTTTTAGCCCTCTACCGCCGCCACTGGTTCCTGCTGACGCTCGGGATACTGCTGGCGATTGCCACCCTGCTCGCCAGTATCGGCCTGCTGACGCTGTCCGGCTGGTTCCTGGCCGGAACGGCGATTGCCGGTGTGCCGGGGATTGCCTTTTTTAACTATATGCTGCCTGCCGCCGGGGTACGCGGTGCGGCTATCTCCCGTACCGCCGGACGCTATGCGGAGCGGCTGGTCAGCCACAATGCCACGTTCCGTGTGCTGAAACACCTGCGGGTATTTGCTTTTGAGAAAATCCTGCCGCTGACACCGGGCAGCATCGCCCGCTTCCGTCAGGGAGAATTGCTCAACCGGCTGGTCGGGGATGTGGAAACGCTGGATCATCTCTATCTGCGGGTCATTTCTCCGATTGTTGCCGCGCTGGTGGTAATTGCGGTACTGACATTCGGGCTGGGTTTTCTCGATCTGACTCTCGCATATGCACTGGGCGGGTTTATGACCTTCCTGCTGTTTGCCCTGCCGGTGGTGTTCTACTCTGCCGGTAAGCCAATAGGCATACAGCTGACGACACTGCGGGCGCAATACCGTACCCTGCTGACCAGTGCGTTGCAGGGACAGGCTGAACTGACTATTTTTGGCGCGCAGCCCCGTTTCCGTGATCAGCTTGCTGAAACAGAACAACGCTGGCTGATACAGCAGCAGCGCCAGGCCGGACTGACCGGGCTTTCCCAGGCCGTGATTATTCTGGCGACCGGGTTTGCCGTTGCACTGATGCTGTGGATGGCCTCCGGGGTCAGCTGGCCGTACCGTGAGGGCGGAGCCATTATCGCCCTGTTTGTATTCTGCGCGCTGGCGGCATTTGAAGCATTAGGCCCGGTGGCGGTCGCGTTCCAGCATCTCGGCCAGGTAATGACCTCTGCTGAGCGCGTCTCGCAGATTGTTGACACCAAACCGGAAGTCACCTTCCCGGCCACCGGTCCGGCGGCATCCGCACAGGTCAGTGTCAGCCTCAGCGGCGTTGGTTTTACCTATCCGGGACAACCGCTGCCGGTGCTGAAAGATATCTCCCTGACTCTCCGCGCCGGGGAACATTTCGCTCTGCTCGGCAAAACCGGCTGCGGGAAATCCACCCTGTTGCAGTTGCTGACCCGTGCATGGGATGTCAGTGAGGGTGAAATCCGCCTGAATGACCAGCCGATTGCCGCTTATGATGAAAATACACTCCGGTCGCTGATGGCCGTCGTTCCGCAACGTATTCATGTGTTCAATAACACACTGCGCGGCAATCTGCGGATCGGGGATAATGAAGCAACAGATGCGCAGCTGAATGCGGTACTGGCCCAGGTCGGGCTGGAAAACCTGCTGGATAACGACCAGGGACTGAATGCCTGGATCGGTGAAGGCGGGCGTCTGCTCTCCGGCGGTGAGCAGCGTCGTCTCGGGATCGCCCGTGCCCTGCTCCACAATGCGCCGTTCCTGCTGCTCGATGAACCGACAGAAGGGCTTGATGCGGATACTGAGCAGCATATTCTCGCTCTGCTGCGGGAAATCGGCCGCGACCGGACGATGCTTATTATCACCCACCGTTTGCAGGGCCTGGAACACATGGACACGCTGTGCGTGATGGATGGCGGGCAGATAGCCGAACAAGGCACTCACGACGCGCTGCTGGCGCGCAGAGGCCGTTATTATCAGTTTGTGAACCGTATGCCGGCCATGACCGGGGAATCAGATGCCATTCTATCAGCTGAATGAGGAACTTCTCTTTCCGCCGGTTGAGCACGCGCTGACCGATCCGGACGGATTGCTGGCCACCGGCGGGGATCTCTCCCCCGCCCGGTTGCTGCTGGCATACCGGGAAGGTATTTTTCCGTGGTATTCGCCCGGTGAGCCCATTTTGTGGTGGTCACCGGACCCGCGTGCGGTATTGTACCCGGAAGAGCTGCATGTCAGCCGTTCACTGCACAAAATTCTGAAAAAACACCCTTACCGGGTCACGCTCAATCATGCCTTTGAGCAGGTCATCCGCGCCTGTACAGAGCGGGATGAAGGTACCTGGATAGGTGAGGATATTGTTGCCGCTTATATCCGGCTGCATCAGGCAGGACGTGCTCATTCTGCCGAAGTGTGGGATGATGGCGCGCTGGTCGGCGGGCTGTATGGTCTGAACACCGGATCGCTGTTCTGCGGAGAGTCGATGTTCAGCCGTGTCAGCAACGGGTCAAAAATTGCTTTTATGACATTTTTCGCCCATTTTACCGGCCACGGCGGCGCGATGTTTGATTGTCAGATACTGAATCATTACACCGGATCACTGGGTGCGCGGGAGATCCCGCGGCAGACGTTTATCCGTCAGCTGTATCAGCTGCGCGATAATCATTTACCGCAGTCATGCTGGCAGCCGCAGACATTAGCACGTCCGGTGCCGTCACAACTGCCGCCTTTTTTATAAAATCGCTGCAAAGCAACAGGAAATGGTATGTTTCAGCCCGTTTTATGTTTCAGACACGGTGCTTAAAAAATATCATTCCTTTACATAATCCCGGTTTTTCGGCATTATCTTGCGGTTTGAAAATACTGGTTATTAACATTAGAGGATTAGATGGCCAAAGAAGACAATATTGAAATGCAAGGCACTGTGTTAGATACACTGCCGAACACGATGTTCCGTGTGGAACTGGAAAACGGACACGTTGTGACTGCACATATCTCCGGTAAAATGCGTAAAAACTATATCCGCATCCTGACAGGCGACAAGGTTACAGTAGAACTGACCCCATATGACCTGAGCAAAGGCCGTATCGTCTTCCGTAGCCGCTGATCCCTGCAGGCCACGCCTCATAAAAAGACACCACAGGCAACGCACCGAAGTGCGCGTCCTGTGGTGATCGTTTTTATGTCTGTACTGTTTGTCTCAGTACTACCCTGCCATCAGGCTACCGGGTCACCGGATTTCTCTTTCAGGGCACTGAAACGGTAAGTCAGATCATCTTTCTTCTTATCAAGATCGATAATCACCGAACCGCCGTTCACCAGCTCACCGAACAGTAATTCGTTTGCCAGCGGTTTTTTCAGTTTATCCTGGATCACACGGGCCATCGGGCGTGCGCCCATTGCCGGGTCATACCCTTTTTCTGCCAGCCATGAGCGGGCACGGGCAGACACTTCAATGGAAACGCCTTTCGCATCCAGCTGCGCCTGGAGTTCAACAATAAATTTGTCGACCACCTGGGCGATAATCGGCTGCGACAGTGCATTAAACCAGACAATGCCGTCCAGACGGTTACGGAACTCCGGTGTGAAGACCCGCTTGATTTCCGCCATCGCGTCAGTGCTGTTGTCCTGCTCGGTAAAGCCGATGGCTTTACGCTGGGTTTCACGCACACCGGCGTTGGTGGTCATCACCAGGATCACATTACGGAAATCCGCTTTGCGCCCGTTGTTGTCCGTCAGCGTCCCGTTATCCATCACCTGTAACAGCAGGTTAAAGACATCCGGATGCGCTTTTTCGATTTCATCCAGCAGAACCACCGAATACGGATGCTTGATAACCGCATCTGTCAGCAGCCCGCCCTGATCAAACCCGACATATCCCGGAGGCGCACCAATCAGACGACTGACGGTATGGCGCTCCATGTACTCGGACATATCAAAACGCAGCAGTTTGATCCCCATCGCTTTGGATAACTGTACGGTCACTTCAGTTTTACCGACCCCGGTCGGCCCGGCCAGCAGGAACGCACCAATCGGTTTATGCTCGTTACCCAGCCCCGCACGGCTCATTTTGATGGATTCCGTCAGAGCATCAATCGCCGGGTCCTGGCCGAAGACCAGCATTTTCAGGCGGCTGTCGAGACTGCGCAGCAGATCTTTATCACTGCTGGACACGGTTTTTTCCGGGATACGCGCAATCCGCGCCACAATCGCCTCGATTTCGCCGACACCGATGGTTTTCTTACGGCGGCTCAGCGGCATCAGACGGGTTCTTGCCCCGGCTTCATCGATAACATCAATCGCTTTATCCGGCAGATGGCGGTCAGTGATGTATTTCACTGATAAATCCACCGCCGCCTGAACGGCTTTCGCGGTGTAACGCACATCGTGGTGCGCTTCATATTTGGCTTTCAGACCGTTGATGATGCGTACGGTTTCATCAGCCGTCGGTTCGTTGATATCAATTTTCTGGAAACGGCGGGTCAGCGCTTTATCTTTATCAAAGATATTGCTGAATTCCTGATAAGTCGTGGAGCCTATTACACGGATTTTCCCGTTGGATAATAACGGTTTAATCAGGTTAGCCGCATCCACCTGTCCGCCTGATGCCGCACCGGCACCAATGATGGTGTGGATCTCATCAATAAACAGGATGCTTTTTTCGTTTTTCTCCAGCACTTTCAGCAGCGCTTTAAAGCGTTTCTCGAAATCACCGCGGTATTTGGTGCCTGCCAGCAGCGAGCCGATATCCAGAGAGAAAATGGTATAGCCTTTGATGACTTCCGGTACGTCATCCTGTTCGATACGCCAGGCGAGCCCTTCCGCAATCGCGGTTTTACCCACGCCGGACTCCCCGACAAACAGCGGGTTGTTCTTGCGGCGGCGGCACAGCACCTGAATCGTGCGCTCCAGCTCTGCCTGACGGCCGATCAGCGGATCAATCTGGCCTTTACGTGCCAGTTCGTTAAGGTTGGAGGTGAAGTTATCCAGGCTGTCCTCTCCGCTGCCGCTCTCTTCGGCGGCAGACTGGGAGGGCTCATCAAAAGACGGGCTGCTGTCATTATCATCCTCACCTTTGGTGGTGCCGTGAGAGATGAAATTAACAATATCCAGACGGCTGACATCATGCTTGCGCAGCAGATATGCCCCCTGGGATTCCTGCTCACTGAAGATGGCCACCAGCACATTTGCGCCGTTGACTTCATTACGGCCGGATGACTGGACATGGAAGACGGCGCGCTGCAAGACACGCTGGAAACTGAGTGTCGGCTGGGTTTCGCGATCGTCCCCTTCCGGCAGCAGCGGCGTGGTCTGTTCAATAAAATTTTCGAGTTCCTGGCGCAGAACAGCCAGGTTAACACGGCAGGCTTCCAGCGCCTCACGGGCTGATTTGTTACCTAACAACGCCAGCAGCAGGTGCTCTACGGTCATAAATTCATGCCGGTTGTCCCTTGCTTTGGCAAAGGCGATATTCAGACTGAGCTCTAATTCTTGATTGAGCATAGGCACCTCCATTCTGAGAAATAAAGTGTATTCTTATACCTTCTCGAGTGTACACAGCAACGGATGATCGTTATCTTTCGCGTACGTATTGACCAATATTGTTTTCATTTCCGCAATTTCAGCGGTAAATACCCCGCAGATCCCTTTTCCCTGGTAATGGATGTCGAGCATAATCTGCGTCGCGCGATCAACATTATAAGAAAAGAACTTTTGCAAAACTTCAACCACAAAGTCCATAGGGGTATAGTCGTCGTTGTTTAAAACCACCTTATACATTGAAGGCGGCTGTATCTTCTGCAGCTCTTTTTCCCTGAGCGTGACATCCGTTTGTGATTCAGATTGATAGTGACTCATTGCTATTCCGGTTATAGAAAACGTACGCCGCAGCAGGCGTATCAATACTCAGCGTTATTTTTATCAGACTTTACAGACCCATACTGTTTTGCCGTCAACAAAGGCTTGACGTCACCCTCTAATTCAATAGAGTATAAATAATGTACAAGGCAACCAGTATATCTGCGTAATACTGATACTTCATTATGAGTATTATGGATCATATGGTGCATTGTGCAGCATTTTTCAATCGTTTGACAGATGAGGGTGATAACAGTATGGAAACAGGTACTGTTAAGTGGTTCAACAACGCCAAGGGTTTCGGGTTTATCTGTCCGTCGGACGGTGGTGACGATATTTTTGTCCACTATTCGACGATACAGATGGACGGCTACCGCACGCTGAAAGCGGGTCAGAAAGTGAATTATGACACCATTCAGGGACCAAAAGGGCATCACGTCAGTGTGATTATTCCGGTTACTGAAGATGACGACACCGCAGCGCCGTAACACTGTATTTTACAAATTACTGTATTTTACAAAATCATGTATTTTATAAAATTATGCGGATCGTCGCGGTAATGTCAATCGTCATTCCGCGACGTATTCGTATTTTCAGCCGGTGTGCGGCTATTCCCGCGCCAGTGCATCGATAGGATCAAGTTTCGCCGCATTCCTGGCCGGCAGAAAACCAAAGATAACCCCGATCGCGGTTGAACAAAGCACCGCACTGACAATCGCCGCAGGCCGGAAGACAAATTCCCAGTCCGGCAGTGCCATTTGGGCTGCAAAAGCAATGGAGTAAGAGAGCCCCAGGCCGATGGCGCCGCCCATCAGACACACCAGCACCGCCTCGATCAGAAACTGCTGCATCACATCCCCCGCCCGTGCACCGACCGCCATACGGATACCGATTTCGCGGGTACGCTCTGTCACGCTCACCAGCATGATATTCATCACGCCAATCCCCCCGACCACCAGCGAGATTACCGCCACCAGCGTCAGGAAAAGCTGCATGGTGGTTGTGGTTTTATCCACGGTTTTCACAATGCTGTCGAGGTTATACGTGAAGGTATCCTGTTTGCCGTGGCGCAGTGTCATCAGCCGGACCAGCTGTTCTTCCGTATTATTAGTGTTGTAACCGTCACGGATACGCACGGAGATCATATCCAGATAATTACGCTGCATCAGCCGCCCGGTCAGGGTGGTGTACGGCATCCAGACCTGTAAGGTTTGCGAGTTACCGAACATGGACTTGCGATCCGCAATCACGCCGACCACCGTAGCGGGCATATTGCCCACCAGCAGCGTTTCCCCGACCACATTCTTCTGATGGGGAAAGAGTTTGCGTTTGGTATTCATGTCGATGATAACAACCTGAGAGCGGCGTTCATACATCTCAGGCGGGAATGCACGCCCTTCGCCGAAACGCATATCATACACCGTGAAAAAGTCCGGCCCGATCCCGGTGATGCGGGCCGCGGAGTCGATATTTCCGCGGCGCAGTCGTGCATTACTCCCGATTTCCGCGGAAGCCGCATAGACATACGGCTGCCGGCGGATCACATCCACATCGCCGGGTTTGAGGGATTGCAGATCCTGTCCCGGATCACTGCCGAAGTCTTTGCCGGGATAGATAAAAATGGTGTTGGTGCCGATGGATTTGATATCAGACAGCACGAGGGCTTTGGCGGCATCACCAATCACCAGAATAGTCACCACGGAGGCAATCCCGATAATAATGCCCAGCATCGTGAGCAGTGTCCGCATCTTGTTGACGACCATCGCCCGCCACGCCATCAGCAGCGCTTCATTAAAGCGGCCGAAGAAACGGCTGAACGCACTGCTTTTCAGACAGGGTTTTGCCGCCGGGGTTTTCGCCTGCGGATTGATTGCCGCCCCGCTGTCACTGAGAATATGCCCGTCTTTGATTTCAATAATCCGCGCTGCCTGTGCGGCAATGACCGGGTCATGGGTGACAATAATCACCGTATGCCCCTGCTCACAGAGCTGGTGGAGGATCGCCATCACTTCTTTGCCCGACTGGCTGTCGAGCGCGCCGGTCGGTTCATCCGCGAGGATCACTTCACCGCCGTTCATCAGCGCGCGGGCAATACTGACACGCTGCTGCTGCCCGCCGGAAAGCTGTCCCGGCCGGTAAATCAGCCGCTCACCCAGCCCAAGACGCTGCAACAGCTCTGCTGCCCGTTCGCGGCGCTCGCGGGCGTTCAGTCCGGCATAAATGGCCGGCATTTCCACATTCTGTTCCGCACTGAGGTGGGAGAGCAGATGATAGCGCTGGAAAATAAAGCCGAAATGCTCACGGCGCAGTGCCGCCAGTTCATCGCCGCTCAGTTCTGCCGTGTTCTTTCCGGCGACAAAATACTGACCGTCACTCGGCGTGTCCAGACAGCCGAGGATATTCATCAGTGTGGATTTACCCGAGCCGGACTGACCGACAATCGCCACCATTTCACCGGCGCTGATCGTCAGTGAGACATCATCCAGTACCGTGACAGTGCTGTCGCCGGAAGGATAACGGCGGTAAATATTCCGCAGTTCTAATAAGGCGCTCATGAATTATCCCGCCGTACTGTCATCAATACCGGTCACCACTTTCTCATGCTCCGCCAGGCCTTTTACCACCTCAGCTTCCACATCATTACGGGTGCCGAGTGTCACCTGCCGGGTTTCCGGCTGACCATTCACCAGTACCTGTACCTCATATTCGGTCGGGGAAATCTCTTTACCCAGCGCCGCCAGCGGAATTTTCAGCACATTTTCGCGGTTTTCCAGTGCAATGGTCACCTGAGCAGTCATATCCAGTTTCAGTACATGCTGCGGGTTCGGTACTTCAAAGCGCGCATAATAGAAAATGGCGTCATTGATTTTCTGCGGTTTCGGCAGGATATCGGTGATCACGCCGCTGAAGGATTTATCCGGTGCACCCAGGACACTGAACGTCGCTTTCTGGCCGGGTTTCAGATAAACCACATCCGCCTCGGAGACTTCCGCATTCACCAGCATCGTATCGAGATCCGCAAGGGAGAGAATGGTCGGCGCCTGCTGCATGGCGATCACCGTCTGCCCCTGTAATGTTTTCAGCTCTGTCACCACACCGTCCATCGGTGCACGGATATTGGTGTACTGCAAATCATTACGGGCGGTATCCAGAGTGGCCTGATTACGTGCCAGCTGGGCTTTACTGGTATCAATCGCTGCGCGCTGCACTTCCATATTGCGCCGTGCCTCATCCACATCCTGCTTTGAGATAACCTGTGTTTTTGACAGTGCCAGCCGCCGCTGATACGTCGCCTGTGCAAAGGCATACTCCGCCTCTGCCTGCTTCAGCCGTGCTCTGATTTCACTGACTGTCTGCTCCGCCTCAATCACCACGTTCTGTGCTTTGACCGGATCGATAACGGCCAGCAGATCCCCTTTCTTAACAAAATCTCCCTCTTTGACATTCAGGGTCTGCAACTGTCCGTTGACCTGCGCCCCGACATCCACCTTCTGCAAGGCATCCAGTTTGCCGGTGGCCATCACTTTTTTTTCCAGTGTCCCGCGCTGCACATCTTCCGTCATATAACTGACCGGTGCTTCTTCACGGTTAAAAAACCAGAAACCGCCGGCGATCAGAATGATCAGAATGCCGGCGGTCAGTTTTTTTTTCTTTGAAACTGCTCTCATGAATTCCTGTTTCCTCAGTTAGCCCGCCCTCTGGCGAGCCATGCCACGCGGGAGAACATCCGGCGCAGCAACAGCGGGATAGAATCCACACCCCTGCTTGCGGCATTATTGGCAATCGCAATCGCCAGATCCGGTTTCGAGGTGCGGTGAATCGCTTTGGTAATCACCCGGCGGGCCGGCATTTTAATATTCTCCGGGATATCCGCAACCTTGTGATACAGGCGGCTGAACCCCTCACGATACAAAAAATGCTCCATGTCCGGCGCGGGCAGACGGGTCAGTCTGTCCTGCTCAACATCATTGAGCCCCGATGAGAAATGTGCGGCGGTAGCCGCGTATTTCTTACCGGCTTCATCGCCGTCAACCAGCGTATGCCATTCTATACCCATTTTGTTGGCAAACTTTAACAAAGGTTTAAGACCGCACTGGGCAAACTCAATTACCTTGATCCCTTCTGTCTCAAAGTAGTAATTACACTGTTTTGCCAGGTCGTTCATCAGCCAGATTTCCGTTTCCCCCTCCACCAGCAGCCAGCAGCGGGCAAACAGTGCGGACGGGCGGTTAAAGCGGATATGGAATGAGATACGCCGCAGTTCTTCCGGCGACAGATGATTTTCCCCCAGCCGGTAAGCGGCGACACGGGTGGATTCCCGCACCAGGCGGCAGATATCATGAATAGGCACCAGCGAAAGCAGCTCGCCGGAGTTGGTGGTGGTAATACGCTGTAAAGAAAACAGATTGAGCAGCCCCCACGCCACCGACAGCATAATCGGATGCAGGCGGGTTTCCGGGTCTTCCACAATGATGATCGGCCGGGCATACGGATCGAGTTTCAGCCCGCTGTTGGACTGAAGCAGCGCGGCAAACATACCGAGGATAATCAGCCGAACATTACGCTGATTGGGACCGGCCACCACGCGGTTAATTCCTTCCAGCGCCTGCCATGCCCGCTGGCGTGGTTCAATATTCAGCTGCCGCGCCTTACGGCGATCCAGCAGATACTCCCCCTGTTCGGCAAAGTAGTGGCTGAGCAGCTGTTTCATGGCTTCCAGGCCATCCTGCAAATCATCATTGGAGAGTGTCTGCGGATTGCTGACCAGAGCACGGGTCAGATCCGCCATCCGGTTATTAAAGGTTTCTGTCTGCATGCGGAGATCACACTCCTCCTCACATTCAGGCATTCCTTTTCTCAGTCCATGCATAAAGCGGGCATCACGCAGACGCAGCACCGGATAAAGACGGATAATTTCACGGATAAAGGTATCTGTTTTTTCCGGCAGAAGCGGCTCACCGGCTTCATCCAGAAACGTGCGCTGGCTGGTAATCGTGTTGTCATCCGCCAGATCGGCACTGACACGGTAGTTGATCCGCTGATATTCATCCCCGTTGCTGCGCCACAGCGGCGCCAGTTCACGGAACCGGCGGGAGCGGTAACGTCCGGGACGGGTTTCACGGAATATCAGAACAATCTGTAAGTGACGGACAGGTCCTGATTCACTGTCAGCGGCGTGATAAAAGTCGCTCAGGATAAATTTTGCATTCAGTGCCTGCGGTGACAGTGTCAGAGTCAGGGCATCCAGCAGACTGGATTTCCCCCACGCGTTTTCACCAATCAGTACCGTATTGCCGGTCAATGGTAATGACAGCCGGTTTATACCGCGAAAACCCAGAATTTCCACTCTTTCCAGAATCATAGTTCCCTCACTGTTTGCCGGATACCGCCTGTGTTATGACAATAATGATCACAATAAAGTATTATCACAATGTAATAAATAAAAACGGTTTTGACTTATACTAAACATGAAAACAGAGGGATACGTAGCAATTCTGGTGGGAATGCCGCTATAATCGCCTGCTTTTTAATCAGACACTAACACGAACACAAGAAAGACGGCATTATTTTACGGAAACGACACACATGTACTCAGGGTTATTAATTATTCTCGCACCGCTTATTGCGGGTTATCTCATCCCGGTCAGCAGCACGGCACTGAAAAAAATCATCGGCCGCGGTCTGAGCGCGATGGTGTATGTGATACTGTTTCTGATGGGGATCAGTCTGGCGCTGGTGGAAAATCTCGGCGCCAATCTGCTGGTGATAGTGCAGTACACGCTGACCTTTTCGGTGGTGGTACTGGGCTGTAACCTTGCCGGATTGTTTTTATACGGCAAAAAATACCCGTGGCAGGTCCCGGCTCACAAACAGCAAAAACCGCCTTCCCGCCTGCATATGGTGCTGGAATCCCTGCAACTGTGTGGTGTGCTGCTGTCTGGCTTTGCCACCGGGTTATTCGGCTGGTCATTTCTCTCCTTTGCCGGTGCCGCCAGTGAATATGCCCTGATTTTTCTGCTGTTTCTGGTCGGTATCCAGCTGCGCAACAGCGGTATGACGCTGCGCCAGATCCTGATTAACCGCCGCGGTATGCTGGTTTCCCTGATTGTGGCAGCCACCTCACTGCTCGGCGGCGCACTCGCGGCACTGATTGCCGGATTGCCGGTCAAAACCGGGATGGCGCTCTCCTCCGGCTTCGGCTGGTATTCACTGTCCGGTATTCTGCTGACCGACGCATTCGGTCCGGTACTCGGCAGTGTCGGCTTCTTTAACGACCTGGTGCGGGAAATTGCCGCGATTATGCTGATCCCGCTGCTGATCAACCGTCACCGTGCAGCCGCCCTCGGCCTCGGCGGCGCCACCACGATGGACTTTACCCTGCCGGTATTGCAGCGCAGCGGTGGTGTATCGATTGTCCCGGCCGCGATTGTGCACGGCTTTGTCCTCAGTCTGTTTGCACCGGTACTGATAGCCCTGTTTACCTGAAGAGTGAAAATGTATGCCACAACAACGGATTTTGCCTCAGCGGATTTTAGTACTGGGCGCCAGCGGTTATGTCGGACAGAATCTTATCCCGCAACTGATCGCCGCCGGTCATCAGGTCACCGCCGCCGCCCGCCGGGTGGAGTGGATGCAGGCACAGGGCTGGGAAAATACCCGCTGCTGCTATGCGGATCTGTATGATAAATCCACCCTGGAAACCCTTTTTCAGGATATTGATGTGGTGTACTACCTCGTCCACAGCATGACGGATGAGGCGGACTTACTGGCGCGCGAGCGACTGGCAGCGGAAAACGTGCAGGCGGTGCTGAATAACTCAGCTGTACGCGAAGTGATCTACCTGAGCGCGATGCAGCACAGAGACAGCGACTCCCCGCATCTCGCCGCCCGCAGGCTGACCGGCGAAATTCTTGCGGACAGCCGTGTGCCGGTCACCGAGATCCGCGCGGCAATTATTGTCGGTCCCGGCTCGGCTGCTTTTGAAATCATGCGGGACATGGTGTACAACCTGCCCATCCTCACCCCGCCGCGCTGGGCGCGCTCAAAATCCTCACCGGTGGCGCTGGAAAACCTGCTGAATTATCTGACCGGTCTGCTCGCGCATCCTGCTGACGGAAACCGCCGCTTTGATGCCACAGGGCCGGATTACCTCAGTTATCTGGAGATGTTCCGGCATTTTATTACCATCAGCGGTAAAAAACGGCTGATGATCCCGCTGCCTATTCCGTTGCGGCTGATTTCAGTTCATTTTCTGCGGCTTATCACCACGGTGCCGGAAGGGATTGCCAAAGAGCTGATTATGGGACTGAAATATGATCTGCAGGGCGACGGAAAACCGCTTCAGACGCTGATTCCGCAGACGCTGCTCAGTTTTGATGATGCCGTACGCAAGACCCTGAAGGATGAAGCAGATGCCGTGGATAATGAGGACTGGGGTTATGACCCCGAAGTCCGTGCCCGCTGGCGGCCGGGTTTCGGCTTCTACCCCAAACAGGCCGGTTTTACCCTGAACACCTCCGCTTCCGCTGATGCGCTGTGGCATGTTGTTCAGCAGATCGGCGGTAAAGACGGTTATTTCTACGCCAATATTCTGTGGTCTGTCCGCGCACGGCTGGATGATCTGTGCGGCAATAAAATCACTTACGGCCGCCCGGATCGCGATACCCTCGAACCCGGGGATAAAATCGACGGCTGGAAAGTGATCACCGTTAAACCCCGGCAGCAACTCTCTCTCCTGTTCGGCATGAAAGCCCCGGGGCTGGGACGGCTGACGTTTACCATCCGCGACCACGGCCATCAGCGGACGCTGGATGTCCGCGCCTGGTGGCATCCTGCCGGATTCAGCGGGCTGCTCTACTGGTTCGCTATGATGCCCGCTCATTTATTCATCTTTAAAGGCATGGCGAAAACTATCGTCAAACGGGCGTCAGCATACACCCTATCAGCATCAGAGAAGACATAATCACTCAGTAAAAGTTATTAGTTTGCTTTTTTAGTAGTTTTTTATGCAGAAATAATTGCATATTTATTCTTACGGCGTTAATATTCACTCAACGTCACTGAGTATGCAGAATTACAGCATGAGTATTCAATTAAAAAACATCAATTGCTTTTACGGACAGCATCAGGCGCTGTTCGATATCAACCTGGAATGTGGTGCAGGTGAAACCATGGTACTGCTCGGGCCGAGCGGTGCCGGTAAGAGTTCGCTGCTGCGGGCACTGAACCTGCTTGAAATGCCGCGTTCCGGTGAACTGACCATTGCGGATCACCATTTTAATTTTACCACCACGCCCTCTGCCGGTGAGATCCGTGCGCTGCGTCAGAATGTCGGGATGGTATTCCAGCAGTATAACCTGTGGCCGCATCTGACCGTCATGGATAACCTGACAGAAGCGCCGGTCCGGGTACTGGGTCTGACCAGAGAAGCCGCTCAGGCAAAAGCTGAAAAGCTGCTGGCGCGTCTGCGTCTGACTGATTTTGCAAACCGCTTCCCGCTGCATTTATCCGGCGGACAGCAGCAGCGTGTGGCGATTGCCCGCGCCCTGATGATGGAACCGCAGGTGCTGTTATTCGATGAACCGACCGCAGCACTGGACCCGGAGATTACCTCTCAGGTCGTCGATATTATTAAAGAACTGTCGCAGACCGGGATTACCCAGGTGATTGTGACTCACGAAGTGGATATCGCCCGTAAAACCGCCAGTAAAGTGGTGTATATGGAAAACGGCCGTATCGTTGAACAGGGCGGCGCGCAATGCTTTACCACGCCGCAGACAGAGGCATTTGCCGGTTATCTGTCACACTGATTATTTTCTGCCACTGAACACTAAAATAGGATGTTGCTATGAAAAAACTGGTTATTGCCGCATTAATCGGCGCGTTTGCTTTCTCCGCAGCGGCGGCAGAAAAAGAAAAAATCCGTTTCGCGACAGAAGCGAGTTATGCCCCGTTTGAAACCGTGAATGAGAAAAACGAAATCGTCGGTTTTGATGTGGATCTGGCTCAGGCGATGTGTGCCAAAATCGACGCGGAATGCACCTTTACCAACCAGGCCTTTGACAGCCTGATCCCGAGCCTGAAATACAAGCGTTTTGATGCGCTGATGGCCGGTATCGACGTAACACCGGAGCGTCAGAAGCAGGTTGATTTCACCAATACTTATTATGATAACTCTGCTGTTTTCGTTGCAGTCGCGGGCAAATTTGATAGCATTGACAGCCTCAAAGGGAAACAGATTGGCATCCAGAACGGCACCACGCATCAGAAATACCTGATGGAGCAATTTAAGGACATGAAAATTGTTCCTTATGAAAGCTACCAGAATGCGGTACTGGATCTGAAAGGCGGACGTATTGACGCTGTCTTCGGTGATACAGCTGTTATCAATGAATGGCTGAAGAGCAATGACAATCTGAAAACCGTGGGTGAGCGTGTCACCGATCCGGAATATTTCGGCACCGGCCTGGCTATTGCAGTCCGTAAGGGCAACAGTGAGCTGAAAGACAAACTCAACAAGGCGCTTGGTGAGGTCAAAGCGGACGGTACTTACGATACCCTCTATAAGAAATGGTTTGAGTAATAACATAAAAAATTAATGAACGATTTTCTTTCTTTAACAAGTGCCGCCGGGGTAACCGTCGGCCTTGCTGTTTCTGCACTCCTGATTGGTCTTGTGCTCGCGATGCTGTTTACCCTCTGGGAAAACGTACGCTGGAAACCTGTCGCCTTTGCCGGAACCTGTCTGGTCACACTCATCCGTGGTTTACCTGAGCTGCTGGTGGTTCTGTTTGTCTATTACGGTACTCAGGAAGTGATTATCCGGCTGAGTGACGGTATCGATCTGGGCTTCTTCACCCTGACGCTTGAGATCGATAACGGCCCGTATGTGCCGATCTTCAGTGGTATCACCGCCCTTTCCCTGCTCTATGCCGCCTATGCGTCACAGACTCTGCGCGGTGCGCTGAAAGCCGTCCCGGACGGTCAGCGTGAAGCCGGTCAGGCACTCGGACTGAGCCGTACCACCATTTTCCTCCGCTTTATCATGCCGCAGATGTGGCGTCATGCTCTGCCGGGCCTGGGTAACCAGTGGCTGGTTCTGCTGAAAGATACCGCGCTGGTGTATCTGATTGGTATTAATGAACTGATGCTGCAGACACAAAGCATTGCCCGCCGTACTGAAGAGCCTTTCACCTGGTACAGCATCGTGGCGCTTATCTATCTCGCCATTACGCTGGTCAGTCAGTACATCCTCAAACGTATCGAATTACGTACCACACGTTTTGAACGGAGCGGCCAGTGAGCATATTTGATTATATTATTGCCGTATTACCGGGCCTGCCGGTCAGTCTGTCACTGACCTTTGCCGCACTGGTCACGGCGTTTCTGCTGTCAGTACTGTTTACACTGATACTCTCTCTCAAACCCCGGATTCTGACTCAGCTGGTCAAAGGGTATATCACCCTGTTTACCGGGACACCGCTGCTGGTCCAGTTTTTCCTGATTTATTTCGGACCGGCGCAGTTTGAGGGATTAAAAGCGTATCCGCAGCTGTGGGAACTGATGTCATCTCCGTGGCTCTGCGCTATGGTGACTCTGGCACTGAACAGTGCCGCCTATTCAACGCTGCTGTTCTACGGCGCGGTGAAAGCGATCCCTCAGGGGCAGTGGCAATCCTGCCAGGCGCTGGGGATGTCACAGAAGCAGACGATGCGGATTATCCTGCCGTATGCCTTTAAACGTGCATTATCATCCTATTCCAACGAAGTGGTGCTGATCTTCAAAAGTACCTCTCTGGCCACGACGATTTCATTACTTGAAGTGATGGGTTACAGCCGCCGCCTGTTTGGTCAGGATTATGACCTGAATGTCTTTATTGCCGCCGGGATTATCTATCTGGTTGTCAACAGCCTGCTGACGCTGGCGATGCGTCTGATTGAACGCCGGGCGCTGGCATTCGAACACCGCAACTGATCCGCTCATACAAAAACGGGGCTGACGTCTGTACGCAGCCCCGTTTTTTTATTCCGGCGATTTATTTTTTGGTCAGCAGTACCAGCACTTCATAATGTGCGGTATGCGGGAACATATCAAATAACTGCACGCGCTGCGGCTGATACTGTGTGAGATGCGCCAGATCCTGTGCCAGACTCTGTGCATTGCAGCTGGAATAGATAATCGTCTCCGGCGCCATGGTATTCAGGTAATCACACAAGGCTTTGCCGATCCCTCTGCGCGGCGGATTAACCAGTACCAGTTCCGGCACGGCAGATTTAGCGAGAGCAAACTGCGCGGAATCCAGTGCCTGAAACGTGACATTCTCCAGCCCCATTTTTTCCGCTGAACGGGTGGCGCAGGCGATGGCCTCCGGGCTGATTTCAATCCCGGTCAGATGTGTGGATTTATCCGCACAGTGCAGGCCGAATCCTCCCGCGCCGCAAAACAGATCCCATAAGCGGGTGATCCCCCGCTCACGTACCCATTGCCCGGCAGTATGATACAGCTGTGAGGCAACATCCGGATTGGTCTGGAAAAAACTGTGCGGACGGATATAGAGCGGAATACCGTTGAAGGTTTCTTCCAGTACCTCATCCGGGGTAAAGATAATTTCCTGCTCCCCTTCCAGAATTGCCATTGCGACCGGCTGGATATTAGCGGAAATCACCGATAACTGCGGTAATTGCGCCTGTAAAAACGGCAGTGCGTCCTGTAACTGCGCCACCTTTTTCTCCGAACGCAGCACAAAGCGCAGCATCATTTTACCGGTGGCTCGGCTTTCGGTCAGCAGCAGGAATTTCAGCTCGCCACGGCGGCGTTCCACATTGTACGGCGTGAGTCCGGCGCGGGCGATAAAGGGTTTCAGCGCAGCAAATACCGGTGCAAAATGCGGCGGATAAAGCGGGCAGTCCGATAAATCCACCGGTTCGTTATCCGTGACAATCCCGAACACCGGGCGCTCAACACTGCCGCTGACCACCATCTTCGCTTTATTTCTGAATGCGGTTTCCGCACTGCGGACCGGCGGCAGCCAGTTTTGTACAGCAAACGGAGAGAGCAGCGTGCGGAGATCCTGCTCTTTATCATCAATCTGCTGAATATAGGGTTTTTCAAGCCACTGACAGGAACGGCAGCGGCCGGATGAATACTGGGGGCAATGCATGACAGGTGTCCCGGATATCGAAAGTGGTACGGATAATCAGTGGATCACCGGAGAAGGAACGGAATCAGCGCGGAAGCTTTCTTCATCTTCCGGTTCCGCATCATTCGGATCAAACAGCATATTGTTACTGAACAGCTCAAATACCACCGCACCGACCTGTTCTTCCATCAGTTGCATAGAGAGAGAGAACTGCTCAAACGTCAGCCCGGCACTAAGCGGCAGCGAGTAACAGACCACCAGTTTCGGCATGGTGGAATCCTGAATATCCATAAACGTTTTGACCAGCAGCGAACTGGCGTTGATCTGGCTCAGGTTGGCAATCAGCGGGACAATCGCGGTCGGGCGGACTTCCGCCAGCGCCGAGAACACCAGCATATCGTCAAGGATATCAATTTTGGCATCAAACACACCGTCCACATTTTGCATATGCGGCAGATGCAGTGCCTGGCAGGAATCACACTCAAAACAGGAGAGTTGCAGCTGATCCAGCCATGTGCGTAATATCGTGAGATCGGGAATGCTCATGAACCTGAAGCCTTTTAACCGGAAAAACAAAAGTACAGCGGGGAAAAATGTCACCCGCAGACCAATAACGGATCTTAGCTGAAAAACGTGAAGGGGAATAACGTTTTATTGCTTTTTTTCATTTTTATTCTGCCGGGTCTTTTTAGCGGCCCCGCTTTTGCTGTCAATCCCGACGGACGGCATCGCACTGATCGCGCGCCAGACAATATTGATTGCCGCCGGTACCAGACACCCCAGGCCGGCAAACGCCATTATCATCAGTACATTTTTACTGCTCATAAAACCGGGCAGCGCGATAAAATCATTCACTGCCAGATAAACCAGCAGCAGTAATATCACACCGATAACCTCACAGATAATCACCGGGCGCGGCATGTCTCCTAATGAACGCATTTGTCGCGGCTGTTTATTTGTCATTTTATCCTCTGCGATTGTGCTTTGCTTTCCGCACTGCGGATACTCTCTGAACCATTGATGCGGACTACCGCACAAATCGTCACAACATTCTTTCCTAACCGCTATGATACAGGCATAATTTATCTCATTAAAGCACCACTTCCGGTGTTACTGATGAATGAAGGAGCTTTTCATGTATACCGTTATTTTTGGCCGTCCGGGTTGCCCTTATTGCGTTCGTGCGAAAGAACTCGCAGAAAAACTGAAAAACGAACGTGATGACTTCGATTACCGCTATATTGATATTCACGCTGAAGGTATCAGCAAAGAAGATTTATCTGTCACTGTCGGTAAACCGGTCGAAACTGTTCCTCAGATTTTTATCGATGAAAAGCACATCGGCGGCTGCACTGATTTCGAAGCTTACGCAAAAGCCAATCTCGGCCTGTTCAGCTAAGCTATACTGCCGTTTCCCGCCCGGGAAACGGCTTGTTTTCTCTTCTTCTATCCTGCTGATTTTCAACATCAAAAAATTATTTTCATTTTTTTGAATCTTTTTCCGAACTTTCCTGCCGCGACGCAGTCTGAATAAGTGCCACTGCTTTTCTTTGAATATCCCCAAGATTGAGGAAGCCCGATAGTCACCAATTTGGTTTTAACTATCGGGTTTTTTATTGCCTGCTGTTTATCCCGCCTGTTATTGCTTCAGATTTTGTCAATTTTTTGCAATGTTACGTAATAGCACGATTAACCAAGATATTTTTACTTTACCTTGATGCACAAGACGGCTACCCTGACCCGTCATTTTATTGCCGGATATACACAGGTGTGTTTTTAAGGAGTCCGATGTGCTGGAAAATCTGAATCATTCGCTTTTTCTCCTGATCAATGCCACGCCGGAAACATCTCATGCCATGATTATTGCAGCCACTTTCGCGGCAAAATATCTGGTTCTGCTGTTTCCGGTCGTTGCCGCCGGACTCTGGCTGCGCGGAACACCGGAGAATATGGCCCGCCAGCGCCGTGCCGTCTGCAAAAGTGCCATTGCCCTGCTGATTGGTTTCGCCGCCTCCTGGATTATCGGCACACTCTGGCCGCACGCCCGCCCGTTTGCCGAACCGTTCGGACACAGTTTTCTGGAACACGCACCAACCGCCTCGTTCCCGAGCAATCACGGTATTATTGTATTTACCTTCGCGCTGGGCTGCCTGTTCTGGTGTAATGTCCGCGCAGGATTGCTGCTGATGATCCCGGCGCTGATTGTCGTCTGGTCGCGGGTTTTCCTCGGCGTTCACTGGCCGGTGGATATGCTGGGCGCCTTTATTACCGTGCTGATTGCCTGTGCACTGACAGAGCTGCTCTGGAGTCTGTTCGGCCCGGCACTGCAAAACCGGTTGCAGACACTCTACCGCCTCTGTTTTGCCATACCTATCCGCAAAGGCTGGGTACAGGAATAACGGTACAAACATAAATCCGATAATACCGGCCGGTGTGCCGGTATTAGATTGCTGACAGTATTATTTTTATTCACAGAATATTACCCTGCCATTTATTTAACATTTCAGTTCCGTCAGGCATCAGTATCACCCTGCTCACTTAATTCGCGATTAAAATAATTATTTTAATCATCCGGGATACACAATGTGCCTATTATATCACCCTCTGTTTTATACTATCTGACTCCCTGCATACACTCTGAATCACCACAAACTCAATGAAAGATTAATTTTTGTTTAAAAACAATGAATAACGAAATTTTCAAATAATTCTCATCCGGTAATAATCCCGCTTATCCTTATTTTGTAATAATACGATATTGTTCAGCACATATACTAATTAACACCTGAACCAATAAATTTGTTTAAATAAAAAACAGATAAAAATGACATTATTGCAGAATATCTGACCTCCCATGCCGTTTCGGCATACCCCATTCCGCAAAAACGGATTAACAACATTATTAAATGTTGCAACATGACCCGTTTTAATGTTATTTATAGCAAATGAGATGAAGATCACAGTGTTTTTCACTAAAAAACAGTATATTTTCACTACAAAAAGACAACCACCAATCTCAGATTCTTTTGAATATGAATTAATGCAGAGGCTTTTATTTATCCGTTGCAGATATCAGGCCTCTGCTGTTTATTATTTTTACCGGCAAGCAATTACCGGTAATTTTCCCGTTTTATTTATTTTTATCCGGTTGCGTACATAGACCCTGCTTCAGAAACACATTTTGTGCACAGCTCACCGTGCATTTTTTCGCTGTTATTGTTGCAAATTTTGGAGACATCTATGGAAACAACACAACCACAGGTCGTGGTCAGTCAGACTGATACCCGTAATGATTACCGCAAATGGCGTAAATCCGATACCGTCTGGATGCTCGGACTGTACGGTACAGCCATTGGTGCCGGTATCCTGTTTCTGCCGATTAATGCCGGTATCGGCGGGCTGCTCCCGCTGATCATTATGGCCGTGCTGGCCTTCCCGATGACCTTTTTCGCGCACCGCGGCATGTGCCGCTTTATATTGTCCGGTAAAAATCCGGGTGAAGATATTACCGAAGTGGTTGAAGAACATTTCGGTGCCAGAGCAGGGAACCTGATCACCCTGCTCTATTTCTTCGCTATCTATCCGATCCTGCTGGTCTACAGTGTGGCTATCACCAACACCGTGGAAAGCTTTATCGTTAACCAGATGCATATGACGGCTCCGCCGCGCATTATTCTGTCACTGGTACTGATTATCGGGATTATGTGTATTATCCGCTTCGGTGAAGCCGCGATTGTCAAAGCAATGAGCGTGCTGGTATTCCCGTTTGTGGCCGTTCTGATGGTATTGGCACTGTATCTTATCCCGCACTGGAATACGGCGATATTTGACACGCTCTCTTTCAGCAATCACTCTGCCGGTGACACCGGTCGTGGTCTGATGGTGACGCTGTGGCTGGCGATCCCGGTGATGGTATTCTCGTTTAACCATTCTCCGATTATTTCAGCATTCAGTGTCGCAAAACGTCAGGAATACGGCGAAAATGCGGAGAAAAAATGCTCGCGCATTCTGGCATGCGCCCACATTATGATGGTACTGACCGTGATGTTCTTTGTGTTCAGCTGTGTACTGAGCCTGTCACCAGTCAATTTACAGGAAGCAAAAGATCAGAATATCTCCATTCTGTCCTACCTGGCGAACTACTTCCACAATCCGATGATTGCGTATATCGCACCATTAGTCGCGTTTATTGCTATCACCAACGCATTCCTGGGACACTACATGGGTGCCCGTGAAGGCTTTAACGGTCTGGTTAACAAAGCATTACGCGCCAGAGGTAAAAGCATTGCACCGTCTAAGCTGAATAAACTGACTGCCCTGTTTATGCTGGTAACCTCCTGGATTGTTGCCACACTGGACCCGAGCATTCTGGGAATGATTGAAACCCTGGGCGGTCCGATTATCGCTATGCTGCTGTTTATCATGCCGATGTACGCTATCCGCAAAGTCCCTGCGATGCGTAAATATGCCGGTCACCTGAGTAATCTGTTTGTGGTTGTCATCGGTCTTATCGCCATTTCTGCGGTGTTCTACAATCTGTATCAGCTGTTTTTTGGCTGATAAATACATGACTGTTGCCCCCTCCGGCGGGTAACAGCAGTAACAATCCTCAGCCGGATCCCCGCACGGTTGGTCTGATGAAAGCAGGCAAACCAACACCATGAAGTATGAGTCAGAGAATACCGGCCCGCACGCCGGTATTTTTTTATCCGCGTTTAATTGCTCCCGCCGTTGCTGATCTTTTTTAAACCACATTTTTCACTGCTGACAGTATTATTTTTGTTCACAGAATATTATTCTGCTATTTATTTAACATTTCTGTTCTGTCTGACACCGGTATCACTCTGGTTACTTAATTCGTGATTAAAATAATTATTTTAATCATCCGGGACATCCCCTGCCATCATTATATAATGACATATTTTATACTGTCCTCTCCCCCGCACACGGCCAGTATTATCAAAGACTGAACCAGAAAACATTTTCATCATAAAAAACAAAATGATAAAAACAAAAACCACATTATAAAAGTGGTTTTTGTCCTGTGAAAATATGCTTTTTACTATTTAAAAATAATGAAATCGTGTGCAGATGATATATTTATTAATATATGAATAAATTAATTTAATTAAATAGAATACAGACAAAAATGACATTATTACAAAACAGGTCATTTCATATGCCGTTTCGGCATACTCTATTCCGTAAACACGGATTAACAATTTTATCAAATCTTGCAACAGAGCCTGTTTTACTGAGATTTATAGCATTTGAGACTGCGATCACGGTGTTTTCCACTGAAAAACAGTATATTTTCACCATCAGAAAGAGAGTTATCAATTTCAGGTACTTTTGAATATGAATTAATGCAGAGACCTTTATTTATCCATTACAGATATCAGGTCGCTGCTGTTTATTATTTTTACCGGTAAGCAATTACAGGTGACTTTTTAGCTTTACTTATTTTTTATCTGGTTACGTACATAGACCCTATTTCAGAGACGAATAAATGCACAGGTCAGCGTGCAAAATTTTAATTGTTGTTATTGTTGTACATTTTGGAGACTTCTATGGATACAACACAACCGCAGGTTGTGGTCAGCAAGACTGACACCAGCAATGATTATCGCAAATGGCGTAAATCCGATACCGTCTGGATGCTCGGACTGTACGGAACAGCTATCGGTGCGGGCGTACTGTTTCTGCCGATTAACGCCGGTATCGGCGGGCTGATCCCGCTTATCATTATGGCCGTGCTGGCCTTTCCGATGACCTTTTTTGCACACCGCGGTATGTGCCGCTTCGTGCTGTCCGGTAAAAATCCGGGCGAAGATATTACTGAAGTGGTTGAAGAGCATTTCGGCGCCAAAGCCGGCGGCCTTATCACCCTGCTCTATTTCTTCGCTATCTATCCGATCCTGCTGGTCTACAGTGTGGCTATCACCAACACCGTGGAAAGCTTTATCATTCACCAGATGCATATGACGGCTCCGCCGCGCATTATTCTGTCACTGGTACTGATTATCGGGATTATGTGTATTATCCGCTTCGGTGAAGCCGCGATTGTCAAAGCAATGAGCGTGCTGGTATTCCCGTTTGTGGCGGTTCTGATGGTGCTGGCGCTGTATCTGATCCCGCACTGGAGCACTGATGTCTTTAAAACTCTCACTTTCGACAGCAATACGGTCAGTGTAACCGGTCACGGTCTGCTGATAACGCTGTGGCTGGCGATCCCGGTGATGGTGTTCTCCTTTAACCATTCCCCGATTATCTCCGCCTTTGCTGTCGCCAAGCGTGAAGAGTACGGTGAGAATGCTGAGAAAAAATGCTCCCGCATTCTGGCATACGCTCACATTATGATGGTACTGACCGTAATGTTCTTTGTGTTCAGCTGTGTGCTGAGCCTCTCCCCGCAGAATCTGCAGGAAGCAAAAGATCAGAACATCTCCATTCTGTCTTACCTGGCAAACCACTTCCAAAACCCGATGATTGCCTATATCGCACCATTCATCGCGTTTATTGCTATCACCAAATCATTCCTGGGTCACTACCTCGGTGCCCGTGAAGGTTTTAACGGTCTGGTTAACAAAGCATTACGCGCCAAAGGTAAAAGCATTGCGCCGTCTAAACTGAATAAACTGACTGCCCTGTTTATGCTGGTCACCACCTGGATTGTTGCCACACTGGACCCGAGCATTCTGGGAATGATTGAAACCCTGGGTGGCCCGATTATCGCCATGCTGCTGTTTATCATGCCGATGTACGCTATCCGCAAAGTGCCTGCGATGCGTAAATATGCCGGTCACCTGAGTAATCTGTTTGTGGTTGTGATGGGTCTCATTGCAATTTCAGCGGTGTTCTACAATCTGTATCAGCTGTTTTTTGGTTAATAAATAAATGACTGTTGCCCTCTCCGGCGGGCAACAGCAACAACAATAATCAGCCGGAACTGAAAAGTAACGGCTTCGTGAATTTTCACGACACTATTAATCCACGCCTTAACATAGGGGGCGAGCAATATGGTCAGTGTATTTGACATCTTCAAAATTGGTATTGGTCCGTCGAGTTCCCACACGGTCGGTCCGATGAAAGCAGGCAAACAGTTCGCTGATGACCTTATCGCGGCCGGACTGCTGGAAAAAACCACCCGCATTCAGGTTGATGTGTACGGCTCTCTGTCTCTGACAGGGAAAGGTCACGCAACAGATATCGCGATCATCATGGGTCTTGCGGGTAATCTGCCGGATTCTGTTGATATTGATGCGATACCGGGCTTTATCAGGGATGTTGAAGAACGTGAACGCCTTTTGCTGGCAAACCAACGCCATGAAGTGGATTTCCCGCGCGATAACGGGATGAATTTCCATAAAGAAAACCTGCCGCTGCATGAAAACGGCATGTCAATCAGCGCATTCAGCGGTGATGAATTACTGTACAAGAAAACGTATTACTCCGTCGGCGGCGGCTTTATCGTGGACGAGGAGCATTTTGGTCAGGCTGCGGACAGCGAAACCAAAGTGCCTTATCCGTATCAGTATGCCGCTGATCTGCAAAAACACTGTAACGAAACCGGGCTGTCTCTGTCAGCGCTGGTGATGCAGAACGAACTGGCTCTGCGCAGTAAAGAAGAGCTTTCCGCTCACCTCGCGGCAGTATGGGATGTGATGAAAGCCGGTATTGAGCGCGGTGTGAACACCGAAGGTCTGCTGCCGGGGCCGCTGCGTGTACCACGCCGTGCTGCGGCACTGCGCCGTCAGCTGGTCACCAGTGATAACACCTCCACTGACCCGATGCAGGTTGTCGACTGGATCAATATGTTCGCCCTCGCGGTTAACGAAGAAAACGCCGCCGGCGGCCGTGTTGTTACCGCACCGACCAACGGTGCCTGCGGGATCATCCCTGCAGTGCTGTCGTATTACGATAAATTCATCCGTCCGGTGAATGAAAACGCGTATACCCGTTATTTCCTGGTGTCCAGCGTGATCGGTTCACTGTACAAAATGAATGCGTCTATCTCCGGTGCGGAAGTGGGTTGTCAGGGTGAAGTCGGTGTCGCCTGTTCCATGGCGGCTGCCGGTCTGACCGAACTGCTGGGCGGCAGCCCGATGCAGGTCTTTATCGCAGCGGAAATCGCGATGGAGCATAACCTCGGCCTGACCTGTGACCCGGTTGCCGGGCAGGTGCAGGTGCCGTGCATTGAGCGTAACGCCATTGCTGCTGTTCAGTCTGTCAACGCCGCCCGTATGGCGCTGCGCCGTGTCAGTGAACCGCGCGTTTGCCTCGATAAAGTTATCGAAACCATGTATGAAACCGGTAAAGATATGAATGCCAAATACCGCGAAACCTCACAGGGCGGCCTGGCAATCAAAGTGATCCCGTGTGACTGATTAGTTTCCGTTTCATGACTGCAAAAACCCCCGCAATGCAGATTGCGGGGGTTTTTCATATCAGGACATCAGCAGCAGGGTTTTGGGTCTGAAGCCGAACAATCCGGCCACCAGCGTGTCAGGGTAGTGCTGAACCGCAATATTGTACTGAATCACAGCTTCATTAAATGCCCGGATACCGGGATTCAGCGCGTCCTCCACATCACAGACCGCCAGCTGAATACGGACAAACTGCGGGTCTGCAATCAGCACCGGGAAGGTCTCTGTCAGCGTCATAATATGATAAAAAACACTGCTGATATCATTTGCGGCACTGACACTCTCATCCAGTGTCGCCGCCTCTGTATAACGCGGATACGCATCCTGCCAGGAATAAAACAGTGTTGCATCCTGAATGCCTGCTTTTTCCGTCATATCCACCAGCGGGCCTATCCTCTCAGCCCGCTGGCGTAACATGCCGTCAACCGCCGCATAAGCCTCCGTGAGTGGTGCCTGAAGGTCATTAATCCGGAGATATACCCGCCGGATCCATACGATTCCGGCCACCGCAATGACCAGCGCGATAAACACAATTGTCCCCATATCTTTAATCCTTTATTGACCGGTGTGTAAAAATACCGGTCCTTTTTTATAAAAAAATCCGATATCAGGATGTAATATCGGATCTTATACGGATTTCAACAGGGTAATTCAGCAGACAGCATAATAAATTACCGCCTGAAAGGGGAATAACCTTATTAAGATAGCGGTAATTGCGCCATTTCCTCACCAAAATCCATCATCTGCACCGCATTAAAGCCAAAACGCTGATAAAAGTGTTTCGCGTATTCGTTCTCCGGCTCATAACTTAACCGCAACCAGGGCAGAGGCTGCTCCCGGGTGTTATTCATCGCGGTAATTTTTTCCAGCAGCGCCGTAAATGCTGCTTTTCCCAGCCCTTTTCCCTGAAATTTTGCATCCAGCATAAAGCGCCAGATCCAGAACATGCCATCATCATCATCAATGCCGTACATGGCAAAGCCAATCATAACGTCATCGTCATAAATCGCATCGGCACTGAAATTATTGACAAACTGAAGCTGTGCCAGCGAATACACATTGGATGCCACAAAATCTTCCTGATCCTCCCGTACCTCTAAATCAATACAGGCTTCCCAGTTATCTTTACTGACCGGACATAAACGAATCATCGCCTCTCCTGTTGTTACCGGTTTTTATCTGCCGGAACAGTATTGCCGGTCTGATAAAAAATAGCCGCTCCGTATGGTGCATTCCGTGTTTTTCTTCCTTAATTCAGATTAAATCCCGCGCTTCACCGGATTGTCCGCTGCACCACTCTCTTTTATGCTTCCGTGTATCCGCAGCCTGTCTGCATCTGTCATAAACGGAGCCACAATGAGCCGCCTTTTGCTGTTAAAATCATCTGTTAACGGACAACAATCCCAAACCACCCAACTGATCACCCATTTTTATGATGTATGGAAAACCCGTTTCTCTGAGAACAATATTACCGTCAGGGATCTGGTGGCTGATGCCCTGCCTGTCCTGGATGAGCAGCTCTACTCCGCTTATTACGCGGTACCACCGGAACAAATGACCGCTGAGCAGAAAGCAGCAATTGCCGTTTCTGATGCACTGATTGCCGAGATAAAAGCACATGATGTTATCGTTATGGCCGCGCCGATGTATAACTTCACCATTCCCGGGCAGCTGAAAAACTATTTTGATTTATTAATCCGTGCCGGGCTGACCTTCAGTTATACCCCGCAGGGCAGAACCGGGCTGATAACCGGTAAAAAAGCTGTCATTCTGAGCAGCAGTGGCGGTATTTATGAAAATGGCGTGAATGATTTCGGGGTGCCGTATCTGAAAGTAATACTGGATTTTATCGGCATACAGGATGTGGATGTGATCGGCGTTGATGGTGTGGCACAGGCACCGGATGCGGTTGCAGAAAAACAGGCGGCGGCCGGTGATGCCATCACGCAGTTTGTCCGGAATTACCGGTAATAAGCAGGAAAACCTGCCGGTCAGATAACCGGCAGGTTATTATGTTTAACCGAAGACGGAATGCCACAGTCCGGCAAAGAAGCGGACAATATAATCCCAGATACGGCCGAAGAAACCGGCTTCCTCAACCTGCTGCTGAACCACCAGCGGACGCTGTTCAACGACTTTGTCGTCGAGGATAAAGTTAATTTTTCCGACTACCTGATTTTTCGCCAGCGGTGCTTCCAGGGTCGTGCTGTCCAGCTCAAAGGTCGCTTTCAGATCTTTAAGTTTGCCTTTCGGGATAGTGACATAAATGTCTTTTTCCGCGCCCAGCGGCACTTCTGAAATATCCCCGAACCAGACGCGCTCGGTGGTCAGCGGTGTATCGGCTTTCACCGGCGCGACAGTTTCAAAGAAACGGAAGCCCCAGGAGAGGATTTTTTCACTTTCCGCAAAACGGACGCGATCACTCGGTGCGCCGAGCACCACAGAAATCAGACGCATCGGGCCGTCGGTTGCGGAAGCCACCAGGTTATGCCCCGCTCCGCTGGTGTGACCGGTTTTTACACCGTCCACATTCAGATTGGTGCTCCACAACAGACGGTTGCGGTTCGGCTGGCGGATCTTATTGAAGGTAAATTCTTTCTCTTTATGGATAACATATTCATCCGGCACATCGCTGATCAGCGCCTGGGTCAGCAGCGCCATATCTTTGGCGGTACTGTACTGCCCTTCGGAATCCAGTCCGTGAACGGTTTTAAAATGTGTATTTGTCAGGCCAATTTGTTTGGCGTAACTGTTCATCTGGGAAACAAACGTTTCCTGACTGCCTGCCACATATTCCGCCAGCGCAATACTGGCGTCATTGCCGGACTGAATAACCATCCCTTTATTAAGGTCGATTAATTTTACGCGGTCATCGGGCTTGAGGAACATCAGGGAAGAGCCTTTCAGCACCGGGTTACCGGTTGCCCAGGCATTAATACCGACGGTCACGATGTCATCCGGTGTTACTTTTCCGGCTTTAATGGCCTGTCCGACCACATAACTGCTCATAATTTTTGTCAGTGACGCCGGGTCAAGGCGCTCATCCGCATTGGCGGATGCCAGGATTTTCCCGCTGTTGTAGTCCATCAGCACATACGCTTTTGCATCCACCTGCGGTGCAACCGGTGTTTCCTCCGCAAACGCGTGGCCGATGCTTAAAAATCCGAAAGCAAGCCCGCCGATTAAACCGGTTACCCGTGAACTGATTACTGTCTGCATTACTCTTCCCTCTTTAAACCCGGTACATCGTGACAAAAATAAGAGTGATAACTCTGTGATAATGAATACTATATTCATTTCATGAATGGTAAGCCAATGACACTTTAACGCGATTCTTCCTGTTACGGGCATTTCGTGTAAAAATTTACACTTCATGACATAAAATAACCGACAATACGCACACGTCATCGCATTTCTATCAACAGGAGTCACTATGATAACCGTCTGGGGCAGAAAAAACTCGTCTAACGTCAAGAAAGTCTTATGGTGTCTGACTGAGCTGGGGCTGACTTATCAGCAGAAAGATGCGGGCGGGCCGTTCGGCGGCCTCGATACCCCCGAATACCTCACCATGAACCCGAATAAAACCATCCCGACGTATCAGGACGGTGAGTTTATTCTCTGGGAATCCAACGCCATTCTCAGTTATCTGGCGGATAAATATGATGACGGCACACTGCTGCCGCATAATGCGGAATTCCGCGCCCGGGCAGCGCAGTGGATGTACTGGTCAGACGGCAGTCTGTTCCCGTATATCAAAGCGATGATGGGACTTCTGGTCAGAACCCCGGCAGAGCAGCGTGATCCGGCCCGTGTTGCGGAACTGAAACAGTCACTGAATCACCTGATTGCCATGCTCAACGACGACCTTGCACAGCGTGATTATATCGCCGGTGATACGTTCAGTATCGCAGATATGGCACTGGCACCGCTGCTCTATCCGTGGCGGGAAGTGTGTCACGACAGACCGGACTTCCCGCACATTGAGCGCTGGTTTGCACGGATTGAAACCCGTCCGGCCTACCGCGATATCGTGGCGCTGCCGGTCAGTTAACACCTACTCCGTCATCGGCATCCGGCCGGGATCAGGGTACTGATACTCAAACCCCAATTCCCGGCAGATGCGGCTGCCGTCAATCTCTTTCCCTTCAGAGATATCTTCTTCTCTGAAGACCGGCGGCAGTAAATTAATCTGACGTGACATATCCGGATAAAATTCAGCCCGTGACGGATGCTGCGGCGCACACAGGTTGTACAGATGGCCGCCGTGCGGACGCTGGATCAGCAGGCGGATCGCCGCAATCACATCATCCTGATGCACCAGATTAACCGGCTGATTTGCGCCTTTCACCGCCGTTTTTCCGGCCAGGAAACGCCCCGCATGACGGGATTCCCCTACCAGCCCGGCCAGACGCAGAATGTCCGCTGACACGCCCGGCAACTCATTCAGCCAGTGCTCAATTTCGACAATCGCTTTGGCCGATTCTGTCACCGGATCGACCGGCGAATTCTCCGTCAGTTTCCCGGTCTGATTACCGTAAACGGCGGTTGAACCGGTAAAAATCACCCGTGACACGCCGCGCGCCGCCGCCAGATCCACCAGGTTCTGCACCGCTTTCACATACAGGTAACCGCCGCCCGCAGTTCTGGATGCAGGCAGCGTGATCACCAGAATATCTGTCTGCAAAAATTCATCCAGATCATCAGCATCACACTCTGGTTCCGGCGTCAGATTCAGCATATAACACTCAATACCGCACATCCTCGCCGCCTCTGTGCCGTCCGGCGTGGTTTTGGTGCCCTTAACGCGGATACCGATATCCGCAAGATGCAGTGCCAGCGGCATTCCCAGCCAGCCCAGCCCCGCGATAGAAACTGTTTTCATCGTGATCGACCTCTCTGTGTGGCTTATTTTTCTTTTTATTTCAGTAAATTATCTTAATTTCTGTTTTCTTTGCAAAAAAGGGGTTGCAAAGTCCGGGTGAGTTCTATAGGTTGAAAGACAAGCAATTTATATACATTGAATTTATAAATATCGTTATCACCATCATGACAACATTATCCGTGATAGCAACAAGCAGATAAACAACGAGAGATTATCATGACACGCATCCAGTTCAGCCATCACCACCACCATCACCCTGACTAGTCTTTCAGGCGATTGGTGCCGGAAGACGTTCAGAGCTTCCGGTGGCATGCGTGTAATAGAGAACCCCCGGAAGAATCTTTTTTCCGGGGGTTTTTTTATACCTAAAAAATTATAAAATTAAAGGATAATCAAAATGTTAGATAAAACGCGCTTACGGATAGCCATTCAGAAGTCAGGTCGCTTAAGTGAAGATTCCCGCGAATTACTCGCGCGCTGCGGCATAAAAATCAACTTACAACAGCAGCGCCTGATTGCCTACGCAGAGAATATGCCGATCGATATCCTGCGGGTGCGTGATGACGATATTCCGGGGCTGGTGATGGATGGTGTGGTTGACCTCGGTATTATCGGCGAAAACGTGCTGGAAGAAGAATTATTAAGCCGTCAGGCACAGGGACAAAACCCGCGCTACTTCACTCTGCGCCGCCTGGATTTCGGCTCCTGCCGCCTCTCGCTGGCCGCTCCGGTGGATTTCAGCTACAACGGCGCGGAGTGTCTTCAGGACAGCCGTATCGCCACCTCTTACCCGTTCCTGCTCAAGCGCTATCTTGATCAGAAAGGTATCCGTTTTAAATCCTGTCTGCTCAACGGCTCGGTGGAAGTGGCACCGCGCGCCGGGCTGGCCGATGCCATCTGTGACCTGGTCTCCACCGGCGCCACACTGGAAGCCAACGGTCTGCGCGAAGTGGAAGTGATTTACCGCTCCAAAGCCTGTCTTATCCAGCGCGACGGTGAGATGCCTTCGGCCAAACAGCAGCTTATCGACCGAATGATGACCCGTATTCAGGGCGTGATCCAGGCGCGTGAATCCAAATACATCATGATGCACGCCCCGTCTGAGCGACTGGATGAAGTGATCGCCCTGCTGCCGGGTGCGGAACGTCCTACCCTGCTGCCGCTGGCCGGTGAGCCGGATCTGGTGGCGATGCACATGGTCAGCAGCGAAACCCTGTTCTGGGAAACCATGGAAAAACTGAAAGCCCTGGGTTGCAGCTCCATTCTGGTTCTGCCGATTGAAAAAATGATGGAGTGATGACAATGACCGCAATGACCTTTAATACTCTGATCCGCTGGGAAAACCTTGATGCACAACAGCAGGCGGATGCCCTGATGCGTCCGGCGATAGCCGCATCCGGTGATATCAGCCGCGTGGTCAGTGACATCATCCGCGATGTGCGTGAAAACGGCGATGATGCCCTGCGCGCGCTGAGTGCGCGCTTTGACAAAACACAGGTAACAACGCTGCAAATCAGCGCCGCAGAGATTGCCGCTGCCGCTGACCGCCTGCCGGACTCACTGAAGTCCGCGATGGCGACAGCAAAAGCAAATATCACCCGCTTTCACGAAGCGCAGATCCCGGATGTGATTGATGTGGAAACACAGCCCGGCGTCAGCTGCCAGCTGGTCACCCGTCCGGTGGACAGTGTCGGATTGTATATCCCGGGCGGTACCGCACCGCTGATTTCCACTGTCCTGATGCTGGCCGTCCCGGCAAAAATTGCCGGTTGCCGTCAGATTATTCTTTGCTCACCGCCGCCGGTCGCGGATGAAATTTTATATGCCGCACAACTTTGCGGTGTGGAAACGATTTACCAGGTCGGTGGTGCCCAGGCAATTGCCGCCATGGCATTCGGTACAGAAACCATCCCCGCCACTGACAAAATTTTCGGGCCGGGCAATGCTTATGTGACAGAAGCAAAACGTCAGGTCAGCCAGACTATCGGCGGCGCAGCGATTGATATGCCGGCCGGGCCTTCTGAAGTGCTGGTGATCGCTGACAGCGGTGCAAACCCGGCCTTTGTGGCCGCCGACCTGCTCTCCCAGGCGGAACACGGCCCGGATTCTCAGGTGGTGCTGGTCACCCCGAATGAAGAGATGGCACAACGTGTGGTGGCAGAAACCAACTCTCAGCTCGAATTATTATCACGCAAAGAGATTGCCCGTCAGGCGCTGTCCGCCAGCCGCATCATTATCGCCCGCGACCTGGACACCTGTGTGGCCATCAGCAATCAGTACGGCCCGGAACACTTAATTATCCAGACCCGTGACCCGGACGCGTTGCTGCCTGCCATTAACAGCGCCGGTTCTGTCTTCCTCGGTGACTGGTCGCCGGAATCCGCCGGAGATTATGCTTCAGGGACTAACCACGTCCTGCCGACTTACGGCTACACCTCAACATACTCCAGCCTCGGACTGGCGGATTTTATGAAACGGATGACCGTACAGAAACTGACCCCGGCCGGGTTATCCGGGCTGGCAGACGCGATTGAAACCCTGGCGGCGGCGGAACTGCTTACCGCGCACAAAAATGCCGTGACACTGCGGATGAATGCCCTGAAAGCAGAGGAGAATAACGGATGAACAAACCATTCAGCGCGATGGCACTGGCCCGCGAAAATGTGCAGTTACTGACACCGTATCAGTCGGCACGCCGCCTCGGCGGTAACGGGGATGTCTGGCTGAACGCCAACGAATACCCGCTGGCACCGGATTTTACCTTTACGGATCGCAATCTGAACCGCTATCCGGAATGTCAGCCTGCCAATGTGATCAACCGTTATGCAGCTTACGCCGGTGTCAGTCCGGATCAGGTGATTACGGGACGCGGGGCGGATGAAAGCATTGAATTACTGATCCGCGCCTTCTGCGAACCGGGAAAAGATGCCGTGCTGTTCTGCCCGCCGACATACGGTATGTACAGCGTCAGCGCGGAAACGTTTGGTGTCGCACAGAAAGTGGTGCCGTCGCTCGATGGCTGGCAATTGGATCTGGACAGCATTGCCACCAGCCTTGATAACGTCAAAGTGCTGTATGTCTGCCACCCGAACAACCCGACCGGTAACCCGATCCGCGAACAGGATCTGCGTTATCTGTTTGATATTGTCGATAACCGCGCACTGATTGTGGTTGATGAGGCTTATATCGAGTTTTGCCCGGAGTTCAGTGTGGCATCGTGGCTGAAAGAATACCCGAACCTGGTGATCCTGCGCACGCTCTCCAAAGCATTTGCTCTCGCCGGACTGCGCTGCGGCTTCACACTGGCCTCTGCGGAGATTATTAATGTGCTGATGAAAGTGATCGCACCGTATCCGCTGTCATCCCCGGTGGCCGCCATTGCCGCCGAAGCGCTGCTGCCGGAGGGCATTGCCGTCATGCAGGCACGCGTCAGCGAAATCCGCAGCAACCGGCAGATGCTGTGTGATGAGCTGGGCAAACTGCCGCTGACGGAAACCGTTTTCCCGAGTGAAACCAATTACATTCTGGTGCGTTTCCGTGATGCGGAGCGGGTCTTCCGCAGTCTGTGGGATGAGGGAATTATTTTACGTGATCAGCGTAAACAACGCGGACTGGAAAACTGCCTGCGTATTACTGTCGGCACCCGGGCAGAATGCCTGCGGGTGATCGCCGCCATCGCCGCGCTTGAAATGCCATAATCTGAGGACAACGGATATCATGACACAGAACGTTTTATTTATTGACCGCGACGGAACCCTGATTACCGAGCCCCCGGTGGATTTCCAGGTGGACAGATTAGACAAACTGGCCTTTGAGCCGGATGTGATCCCCGCGCTGCTGAAACTGAAAGACGCCGGATACCGCTTTGTGATGGTCACCAACCAGGACGGACTCGGTACTGACAGCTTCCCGCAGGCCGACTTCGAGGCTCCGCACCAGCTGATGATGCAGGTTTTTACCTCTCAGGGCATTACCTTTGATGAAGTCCTGATTTGCCCGCACAAACCGGCGGATAACTGCAATTGCCGTAAACCGAAAACCACTCTGGTGGAGAAATATCTGCTGCCGGGTGTGATCGACGTGCAAAACAGCTATGTGATCGGCGATCGTGAAACCGATATTCAGCTTGCGCAAAATATGGGTATTACCGGTCTGCGTTACGGACAGCCGGGCACTGACTGGAACAGCATCGCAGAACAACTGACCCGCCGTGACCGCTACAGCCGCGTGGAGCGAAAAACCAAAGAAACCGATATTCTCACTGAGGTGTGGCTCGACCGCGAGGGCGGCAGTACCATCAGCACCGGCGTCGGCTTTTTTGACCACATGCTGGATCAGATAGCCACCCACGGCGGTTTTCGTCTCAATATTCAGGTCAGCGGTGATCTGGTGATTGATGATCACCACTCCGTCGAAGATACCGGGCTGGCACTGGGTGAAGCCCTGAGACTCGCGCTCGGTGACAAACGCGGCATCACCCGTTTCGGTTTTACCCTGCCGATGGATGAATGTCTTGCCCGCTGTGCACTGGATATTTCCGGCCGCCCGCACCTGGAATACAAAGCCGATTTTAAATATCAGCGTGTCGGCGACCTCAGCACCGAGATGATCGAGCACTTCTTCCGCTCGCTCTCCTACACCATGGGCTGCACGTTACACCTGAAAACCAAAGGGAAGAACGATCACCACAGAGCTGAAAGCCTGTTTAAAGTGTTCGGACGGACACTGCGCCAGGCCATCCGCGTGGAAGGTAATGTTCTGCCGAGTTCAAAAGGGGTGTTGTGATGCGCATAGTGATCACCGATACCGGCTGCGCCAATATCGCCTCCGTCCGCTACGCGGTGGAGCGTCTGGGTTATCAGCCGATGGTCACCGCCGACCCTGACCTTATCCGTCAGGCAGATAAAGTGTTTTTGCCGGGGGTCGGCACCGCAGGTGCGGCGATGGAAAAGCTGACAGAGCGCGGACTGGTAAGCACCATCCGTTCCCTGACCCAGCCGGTGCTGGGGATTTGCCTCGGCATGCAGCTGCTCGGCAGCACCAGCGAAGAGGGTAATATTGAGCTGCTCGGCCTGATTGATACCCCCGTACAAAAAATGACGCCGGACGGTCTGCCGGTGCCGCATATGGGCTGGAATACCGTCGAATTTACTGCTGATCTGCCGCTGTTCCGTGATATCGCGCCGCAGAGCTATTTTTACTTTGTGCACAGTTACGCCTGCCCGGTCAGTGACGCCACGGCGGCCACCACCACGTACGGTGAGGCTTTCAGCAGTGTTCTCTGCCGCGATAATTTTTATGGCGTACAGTTCCACCCGGAGCGCTCAGGCAAAACCGGTATCACTCTGATTAAAAATTTTCTGGAGATGAAATCGTCATGATCATTCCCGCACTGGATTTAATTGACGGACAGGTAGTGCGCCTTCACCAGGGCGATTATGCAAAACAGCGCGATTACGGCGCTGATCCGCTCAGCCGTTTGCAGGCCTATGAGCGCGAAGGGGCGGAACTGCTGCACCTTGTGGATTTAACCGGTGCCAAAGATCCGGCCAAACGCCAGATCGCATTGCTGAAAACCTTACTGGCAGGTGTCAGCGTGCCGGTACAGATCGGCGGCGGTATCCGCACTGAAGAAGATGTGGCGGCTCTGATTGAAGCCGGCGCTGCCCGCGTAGTGGTCGGCTCCACGGCGATCAAATCCCCGGAAGAAGTAAAACGCTGGTTTGCCCGCTGGGGAGCAGAACGCATTGTCCTCGCACTGGATGTCCGCATCGGCGCTGACGGTAAAAAACGGGTTGCGGTCAGCGGCTGGCAGGAAGATTCAGAACAGACTATCGAAGACGTGATCCGTGATTTCGCCTCTGCCGGACTGCGCCACGTGTTATGTACCGATATCTCGAAAGACGGCACACTGGCGGGCTCTAATGTGGCGCTCTACCGGGAAATCTGTGCGGCGTTCCCGGAGATTGCTTTCCAGGCGTCCGGCGGTATCGGCGGGCTGAGTGATATCGCCCCGCTCCCTGCCACCGGCGTGGCGGGTGTGATCGTCGGCAGAGCACTGCTCGACGGCAAAATGACATTACCGGAGGCTATCGCATGCTGGCAAAACGCATAATTCCCTGCCTGGACGTCCGTGACGGACAGGTTGTCAAAGGGGTTCAGTTCCGTAATCACGAAATCATCGGTGATATTGTTCCCCTCGCCCGCCGTTATGCTGAAGAAGGCGCGGATGAACTGGTATTTTATGATATCACAGCATCCTCTGACGGCCGAGTGGTGGATAAAAGCTGGGTTGCTAAAGTCGCGGAAGTGATTGATATTCCGTTCTGTGTTGCCGGTGGTATCCGCAGCACAGAAGACGCGGCGGCGATCCTCAGTTTCGGGGCGGATAAAATCTCCGTTAACTCGCCGGCGCTGAGTGATCCGTCACTGATCACCCGGCTGGCTGACCGCTTCGGCGTGCAGTGCATTGTCATCGGAATCGATACCTGGCACGATGCTGAAACCGGCAACTATCAGGTCTATCAGTTTACCGGTGATGAAAAACGCACTATCGCCACCTCCCGTAACACCCTCGACTGGGTGCAGGAAGTTCAGCAGCGCGGTGCCGGGGAAATCGTCCTCAATATGATGAACCAGGACGGTGTGCGTAACGGCTATGACTTGGAACAGCTGAAAAAAGTGCGTGAAGTGTGCCAGGTACCGCTGATTGCCTCGGGTGGTGCCGGTCATCCGGATCACTTCCGCGATGCGTTTTTACAGGCCGGTGTTGACGGCGCGCTTGCCGCCTCCGTCTTCCACAAACAGATTATTAATATCGGCGAACTGAAACGCGGACTTGCCCGCGACGGGATCGTTGTCAGGATACAGGAGTAATACGCTATGCTCACGGAACAGGAAATTGCACAACTGGACTGGCAGAAAACCGGCGGCCTGCTGCCGGTTATTGTTCAGCACGCTGTCTCCGGCGATGTGCTGATGCTGGGCTACATGAACCGCGACGCACTGGACAAAACGATCAGCGAAAAACGCGTGACGTTTTATTCCCGCACCAAACAGCGGCTGTGGACCAAAGGGGAATCCTCCGGGCATTTTCTGAATCTGACCGATCTGTTTAAAGACTGTGATAATGACACGCTGCTTGCACTGGTTTTACCGATCGGCCCGACCTGCCATCAGGGAACCAACAGCTGTTTTGCACCGGCACAAACCGCCCAGGGCTTCCTGTATGAACTGGAATCTGTGATTAAATCCCGCAAAAACGCCGATCCGGGCAGTTCTTACACCGCTCAACTCTATGCCGCCGGGACCAAACGTATTGCGCAGAAAGTGGGCGAAGAAGGTGTGGAAACCGCACTGGCCGCCACTGTCCGCGATAAGGCGGAACTGACCTCTGAATCCGCCGATCTGCTCTATCACCTGCTGGTCCTGCTTCAGGATGCTGATCTGGATTTAGCCACTGTAATCGCAAAACTCCGCTCCCGTCACCGTTAATCCGAAAGCCGGGCAAATCCTTTTTTGCCCGCTGTTTTTGTTGCCGTAACATTCTATAATGGTCAGGATATTGGCAACAAATGCAGAGACTGTGAGTGATATGAACCCGATTTTTGAGAAACTGACTGCCCGGCTGGATGAACATAATGCCCGCTACCGCGTAGTGCATCATACCTCCGCCGGGAAAACCGAAGAAGTCGCCAGAGTGCGCGGCACACACCACGGTCAGGGTGCCAAAGCACTGGTTTGTCATGTCAAAGGAAACGGTGTCCGTCAGTATGTTCTCGCGATTCTGCCTTCTGATCAGCAGGCGGATTTGCAGGCACTGGCAAAAAAAACCGGCGGTACCCGCGCCTCTCTCGCCAGCCCGGCAGAGACGGCTGAACTGACACAATGTGTCTTCGGTGCTATCCCGCCGTTCAGTTTCCACCCCGATCTCCGTCTCGTTGCCGATCCGATGTTATTTGAGCGTTTCAGCGAACTGGCTTTTAATGCCGGCAGCCTGGAATGCTCGATCATTCTGAACACAAAGGACTACCAGCGGATTGCCGATCCTGAAACAGTATCGTTTGTCCGCCGTGAACTCTGATTTTTGCTTGGGAAGGCGCTTATGCAGGACGAACTCTTAGACTCTCTTTATTATCTGCTGTTACTCAGCCTGCTGCTGTATATGTCGCGACACCGCTGGCGCCGCTGGTTCAAAACACAGAAATCCCGCAGGCGTTTTGTCTCCTCTCCCGAGGAGGATGAGCAATCTCTGCGTCAGCAGCTGAGTGCGCCATATCTTAACGGCAGTCAGTTTCATAAAACGGATCACTTTTTTGCGGTCAGCGCGCTGCTGCGCGAAGTGCTGATACATTATGAAGAAAAACAGATCCGGCTGAATGACAGCCTGTTCAGCCGGGAAGACAGTTATGAATTTACCTGTTTCGGCACACCGCTGCCCGCCCCGGTAACCGCCACGCTGGCAGAACGGCTGGCACTGCGGGATGATTTTCAGTATACCGACGGTGAGTTACTCAGCCGCTACTGCATTACCCCGCCGGCCGGAAAACCGCTGAATCATCAAATCGGTCTGTGGATTGATATGCTTCAGTCTCTGCTGGATAGCGAGCTGGTTCTGCTGCTGGAAGAGAATAATCAGAAAGACCGAGACTGCCCGTCACTCCGGTTATCCGCAGAACAGGTTCACCACTGGCTTGATGAAATTAATGACACCATGACGCAAACCGCATCCCGGGTGTTGCAGGCGCATACCCGCAGCAATATTGTGATGTAAAAAAGACCCGCTGCGCGGGTCTCAGATTGCTGACAAAGCAGGATAAAACGTGTTTTTTTCTGCTTTGTGTTATCGGCTATATCACTTAAGCCATCGCAGGGAGTTTCATTGTGAAAAACGGATTGTCAGGGCGATTTTTGACGTGTTTTATTGTACATAATCAGCTCATGATATAACCTAAGTGAAATGAACAGGGAGAGTTACATGGGATATAAATACGACCCCGTACGCGGAACCGTCATTTCATCAGAGACGCCGTATGGTTTTGAGGAAAGACCCGATTATGATGAATTACATCATCAGGCTAATCTGCTTAAAATAAAATCAATACTGGGTGACACTACGGATAATGAGAATGTTGCCGCGCTGATTACGGTTGCGGAAGCGGAGTATGTTTTAAAAAACACGAATACATCGAATCCTTTTCAGTCAGCGAAAGAGGCATTATTTGGTGTCGGTGATGTTGTTTCCAATTTTTCAGGAAGTGTTTATGAGTCAGGCCGCGTTTTCCGGATTATTAATGAGTTCAAAGATATCGGTATTAAAGCCACTGAATACGTCGGGAAAAATGGTAATGTTTATATCCGTCTGTCCGGTCATGCAGGGGTAAGAGCTTTCCTGAATGCAACGCGGTATTTAGCTGATAATCCGAAAATATTGTATATGGGCGTGGGGACTCAAGGCCAGAACGCTGTTTCTGCAGGAGCTACCCGGTTTTCAATTGTATATTCTCTGGCTTACCGTGTCGTTGAACTGATATTTAAGGATGAATATACGCTGACGGATTTTTTTGTGAATGTGACGATGGATATGGCAAAGCTTGCGGTAAGTATGAAAGTAGGCGGAGTCGTAGTTGGTTACTTTGTGACGGCAGGATATATCGCCAGCGGTAGTGTTATTGTTATATCTCTGGGAATATTTTTTGCAGGTCTTGTTATTTCTTATGGTTTATATAAACTTGATGATTACTTTGGAATAAGTGAATCTATTATCAGAGAGCTGAGAAAGCAGCGAAAACCAAGATCTGATGGTGAAGGCCGATACCATGCTGATAATTTTTTCATGAACTTTGGCAGGAACAGTCGTGGATGAAATTAAACCAGTAAAAATGTATTTTGTTGCAACTATACTGCTTTTTTTTGTTGCACTTGGCGCATATGGTTCTATAACAAGTTATATTGAATACTTTCTTAAAAGCGAGACTGTGTCATTTTCATTTCAGGTTGGTGTTATTATTTTTGGCGTTCCTTTTCTTGCCAGGGGTGCATATTTTCTTTTCATTTGTGGTTATCGCAAAACAAAACAAAAAGCAAATAATAAAATAAATAACGCATGTGTCGCGATAATGATATTTGGTATTGTTTTTAGTTTTATTTTTTCATTTTATGTTGAGTATGATTTAACATCACGCGGCTATGTAAAATGTTATAAAAAATCTATGTTAGCGCCAACTGAATATGTTATTTCAAAGGATATGTGCAAATAGCACATATCCTTTATCGTTGTCTGTTAAATCATTTCACTGTTAATGCTGTATGTTGAGGTACTGGCTTTTGTATGTTCTCTTGAGATGGACACGTATCTCATTTTGACGCGCTGATAGGGATCGTCGCCGCCTTCGCTGATTAAGTTCGCGTGAACATCATCAACATCCACCAGTGATACGCCGGTAAGTTTATATGTGGCGTAGACCTCAAGCTGTCCGTGCTGACTTGTCCGGTAACATTTGAAGGTTGCTTCCAGAATCTCATTATTATCGACACAGGAGTAAAGCAGAGGAAATGCTTTATCTATCGGTTTCGTGAATATCAGCTCTTTATAGGCGGCATTTTGCGCCCGGAACGCCCCTGCGCTTAAATTAAGTATCAGAATTTCATTTTCATGTCCGGCCTGATAACGGTTACCTATTGAATCAACAGATGAGCATCCCGCTGAAATCAGTCCCTGAATTTTACCGGTTAACGTCAAATAAATCGGATGTGCCATAACAACGTCCTTAGTCAGAAAACATGAACTTAACCTTAAGTTAAATTTCCTGTCAAGGCGAAGCCAATATGTCCGTCATGTTACTGAATTCATCCGGTATCCGGATTGCTGTTATTATGTTAGTCAACAGGCTGAAGACCCGTAACCTGGGTCTTCAGCGATTTTCTCTCCGGCACTACGGCGATCAGCGCAGAGCCAGTTTCAGTGCCTCTTCTTTCAGATCCAGTTCCTGCACCAGCCGTGTATAGGTGTGCTCACTGATATTCTTACTCTTACGCAGCTGTTTCAGTGCATCCCGCTCCGCCTGAAGGGCGTTCAGTGACATCCGACGTTCCACACGGATGACATTCAGCCAGTCAAACCCGGCGGTCTGATCATCACTGTTACTGTCAAGATGACGGCCGTAGATCTCCAGCAGGTGTGTTCCCACTTCTGTCCGCAGTGTCATTTCATCAATGTCTTCCAGCGGCTCCGCCATCTGCACCCGCAGATTGTTCATCGCAGCTTCATTCAGGGTGAAACGGGCATTCAGCTCTTCATTATCATGCGGTAAGTCAGTATTCAGCCCTTTCGTCAGTACCGGCAGGGCAACCGCGGCAATCACCAGCGAAAACAGAATAACCCCCATCGCCAGGAAGATAGCCAGATCCCGGTGCGGGAACGGTGAACCGTCATTCATCAGCATCGGCAGAGTCAGAATACCGGCGAGCGTAATCGCCCCGCGCACACCGGCTGTTGCCATAATCGCCATCAGGCGCAGATGCGGCATATCGGACTGTTTACCTTTGCGGCGCTGACGGAAAACCGTCAGTGTCATGGCAATCCATACCCAGGCAAAACGCAGAACCGCCAGACCGAAGGTGATAATCACCACATACAGCAGTAATACCCACGGCGCGGAAGCTCCGGCATCCGCCGCCACCTGCGGCACTGCACGCCACATTCCGGGTAATTGTTCCCCCAGCAGAATAAAGATCATTCCGTTCAGTGCGACCTGTACGGTATCCCAGACCGCTTTGCTCTGCATGCGGGTTGCGGACTGCATACGGCCGACAATGCGCTCATAGTGCATCGCAATACCGGCAGCCACCGCGGCCAGAATACCGGATACCCCCAGGTGCTCCGCCGCCAGATAAGAGACAAACGGGATCAGCAGGCTGATCATAATCTGGATAGCCGGGTCTTCCCCGGTACGCTGCACCAGGAACTGGTTCACTTTCCCGATAAACATGGCAATCAGCAAACCGACCATAATGCCGCCCAGCGCCACCACCATAAACTTCCCGGCAGCTGACGGCAGAGAGAATGTCCCGGTCAGTGCAGCTGTTACCGCAAAACTGAAACACACCAGACCGCTGGCATCATTAAAGAGGGACTCCCCTTCCAGAATATGTGCCATACGGGACGGCAGCGGTGCATTGACCGTCATTGCCGCCACAGACACCGGGTCAGTCGGTGACAGAATCGCCGCCAGTGCAAAGGCAACCGCAAGGGAAACCGCCGGGATCAGCCAGTGGATAAACAGCCCCATACCGACAACCGTGAAGAACACCAGACCGATAGCCAGCGAGAAAATAGGTTTGATATCACTGAACAGCGCTTCCTTCGGAATACGCCAGCCATCAAGAAACAGCAGCGGCGGGATAAAAAGGAACAGGAACAGGTGCGGCTCAAACGCCACATCAAAACCAAAAAGTGATAACCCTGCCCCTATAGCAATCTGGATGAAAGGTAACGGGATTTTATCCCGCAGCAGGCGGGAGATAAACACACTGGCAATCACGGCCAGCAGAAAAACGAGGATCAGTGTCACGACAGACATAGGCGGTTTTTTATCCTTACAGAAATCTGATACATAACCACAATTCAGGGTTTGCAGAGTATACGATTGACAGTAAAAATAAAGCAGAGAAAGTAGGGAATGTAAAATTATTGTGTGTCAAAATCTGATCACCTGCGCTTCCTGAACATCCGCATTGCATAATTAACGCATAAGATAAGTAAAACCATCATTTTAACAACATGTTAGTTATTATCTTTTGTAATAAAAAAATAAATATTCTTTTTTAAAAAATGATTATTCATTCCGGATAATTAAAACAACCGGAATGGCCTGGAGCAAATATCAGATAAATTAATTATTTAGTAATGACGATTAAAACCCTGCTGAAAAGACATCAGAAGATCCGGCAATGAGAAACAAACCTTCCGGTCTTATCCTGAAACACATTGTTATTATTTTATTTAAACACAGGCAATCAATTGCGTGTTAAATATTGGTTATTAATACTTAGCTATATTCCAAATAAACAAAATAAGACGTGGTATTAGTACATGTATAGTTAACATTAATTGGTGTTATTTTTTTATCAACCTTTTGTTATCAATGGGTTACACATCACCACACTCCCGTGAACATAACGTTTTCTCACCGTTCCGCATCTATGTTTGTTTTGTAGCACCACTATAGACTTAATTCAGTCGTTTAAACCATTTGAAGCGATTCAGTCAGGATTTAAACTCTATAACAATGCATTTTTTTAGATAAAAAAATTACCAATTGGAAACTTGCGCCAGATCAATTCTAAGGATGTAAGGGAGTGTGTTAGAGTATTTCCAAGTTAAGTTACTTACCCAAAAATATAACCAAATTCATTATTACGACGACGAGAAAGAATTCCATGAAAAAGATTAATTTAATTACTGCTATCCTGTTTACTGCTATTTCCGCAGGCGCTGTTGCCGCTGATGGTAAAATTACATTTAAAGGTGAAGTGGTAAAACAAAGCTGTGTAGTTGAAGGTGCAAATAAAGATAAAACAGTAACATTACCAAAAGTCAGTGCAAACGCATTACAGAATGTCGGTGATACCACCGGTACTACTCCGTTCACGATCGAATTATCCAAGTGTGCGGCGGCAGAGAGTGTGACTGACGTGGGTTTAAGTTTTGTCGGCCCTAACATTGATCTGACAACAAAAACACTGAATACCAAAGGTATTGGTGCAACAACGGCCAAAAACGTCAATATTGCGCTGTATAACCAGAATGACCAGTTTATTAAACTGGGTATGGATAAAGACAACCAGAATGTCGGTTTTACCAAATTAGCTGAAGGTAATGTTCAGTTAAACTATATTGCTAAGTATTATGCCGTAGGCGCTTCTGAGCCGGGTGTAGTAGAATCTAACGTTGATTTCGAAATTATTTATAAATAATCTTATATTATAAAATATAATGGAAATAGGGTGATGAATTTGTTCTAATCACCCTGTTTCCTTTTCTTTATTCCACTCATCAAAATAAGAGTATATAAGAGCGAATATGATTAAAAAGATGATAGCTGTCTTTCTGTCGTTGGTGGCTATTCCGGCAAGCGCTGCTATTGTGGTGACCGGAACCCGTTTTGTATATCCTTCCGATGATAAAGAAATATCCGTTAATATTGAAAACAGCGGTGAAAAAACAGCGCTGAGTCAGGTCTGGCTGACAACCGGTTTTTCCGAAAAACGTTCCGGTAAAGAGGTTACCAAAGCGGATATTGAAGATACCCCTTTTGTCGTTCTGCCGCCGTTATTTAAAATTAAACCGGGAAATGTGCAGACCGTCCGTATTCTGTATACCGGTGAACCGCTTCCTGCTGATCGTGAAACAATTTTTACCCTTAATATTCTGGATGTTCCGCCGAAAAGCAAAGCCGTTGAAAACAACCTGCAGATTTCTGTCTTATCAAAATTCAAACTCTTTTACCGCCCTTCTGCAATTGCAGGCGATTACAGCTCCGCTGCCGATAAAACGGACTGGACAATAACAAAACAAGGCACGGATATCTGGCTGTCTGCCAAAAATAACAGTGCATTTTTTATCACACCGGACAAAGCAAAAGTCATTGTTAATCAACAGGAATATGATGTTCAGCCCGGACTTGCCATGATGGCGCCTTTCGGCGGCAGCACACAGGCAAAAATAAACCGGTTAACGGCAGTTCCGTCATCCGCTGTCATTAAATTCAGCTATGTCAATGATTCCGGCGGCAGTTCAGACGCCGAAAAAACCGTAAATTAAGGTTGCCCGAAGAAACATATGCAATGGCCTGTTTATCTCTCTGCTATTATTTTTTCCGCCACACTGCCGTTCAGTGTGGCCTTTGCTGATGACGACGACGATTATGAATTTAACCCGGCTTTTATTAAAAACTATGCCGTCAGCGGAGATGTCGATTTACGCCGCCTGACCACCGATAATGACCAGATGCCGGGGTTATACCGTACTGATGTTTATGTCAACGATCAGAATACCGGGAAATTCCTGATAAAACTGGAGAATAATAAGTCCGGAAAATTGCAGGTCTGTTTAACTCCGGAATTGGTTAATTCAATGGGATTAATCAATTCTCTCGTTGATACCTTTCATGAACAGACAGAAAAACAGGATGAAAACGACTGTTTTTATTTATCTGACCTGATCCCTGAATCCGCATTTGAATTTATTTTCAGTAAACAGCAACTGCATCTTTCTGTCCCGCAGCGGGATTTACTGAAACCGGTTCCGCCGGAAAGTAATCCGCTTAACTGGGATGAAGGTAAGTCTGTTATATTTACCAATTATTTTTATAATCGCTATACCACCCGCTCAGAAGGCTATTCCAATACCACCGATTCATTAACGCTTAATTCCGGCATTAATATTTCCAAATGGCGTTTCCGTAATGACAGCCAGATAAATAATGATAAATATACGGCGGTCATGACCTGGCTTGAACGGGATATTGATTCGGTAAAAAGCAAACTGACACTCGGGGATTTTTATTCCGGCTCTGTTTTTTCCAACGGCAGTTCATTACGGGGTGTTCGTTTACGTAATGATAACAGCATGTTATCAAACCGGGAAACCGGGTATGCCCCGGTGATTCAGGGGATCGCCAAGACTCAGGCACAGGTAAAAGTGTATCTTGCGGACTCCGGAACAGAAATTTACAACACGGTTGTACCGGCCGGGCCGTTCGAAATCAGTGATCTCCTGCCGGTCTATTATTCCGGGGATCTGCTGGTCGATATTATTGAAGCCGACGGCAGCGTTCAGAAAATGCAGATCCCGGTGCAGAGCGGTTTATCCTTTACCCGTCCCGGTAAACTCGATTTCGATATCGGCATGGGTAAACTGCGCTACCGTAATACCGTATTCGGTGACCCGGTAACCGATGCCTCATTACGCTATGGTGTCAGCAACCGGATTTCGGCCTCCCTGGGAACAGTATTCAGTAACGATTATCTGTCCGGCGCAGCCGGGATGACCATCAATACCCCCGTGGGCGCCTTTAACGGCGAAGTGATCCACGCCAAAGCGACACTGAAAAATAATGATAAAACCCTTGAAGGGAATTCTTATAAACTCAGTTACAGCAAAACATTTCCGTCAACGGAAACCTATATCAACCTCTCTTCCATTCAGTTTGATACCAAAAACTATGTCAGCGTTTATAACGCGATGCAGATGAATCACGGCTATTTTCAGTATGATGAACAGCAGCAGAATAATGCCTATAAACTGAAAACCCAGTACACCCTGTCGATGAGTCAGCGCCTGCCGTATAACGCAGGCAGTGTCAGTGTCAGCGGTTCAACGGCAGATTACTGGAACAGCAGCAAAACCAGTAAACAATATACTATGTCTTATACCACGAGCGTGTACAGCGCAGGGGTGATAGCCTCTCTCCGGAAAACCGATAATCAGTATAACAATGACACGCTCTTTTCATTATCGCTGAGCATTCCGCTGTCTGCCGGCAATAACACTTATCTGACCGCCAATTATCTCAATGCCGGCAATAACCGGAATATCGGTGCCGGTGTCAGCGGCAGTCTCAGTGACGATCTTGATTACTCATTATCCGCCGGACAGGATCAATATGAAGATGAAACCAGCCGTTACGCCACAGCCGGCGGCCGTTATAAAACCGGTATTGCGGATTTCTCGGCGGATTACAGCCATTATCCTGACTCAAAAACATTAAATGTGAGTGCATCAGGTGCGATTGTCGGCCACAGCGGCGGATTGCTTTTTGCCAACAGGCTCGGTAACTCCTTTGCCATTATAAAAGCGGAAGGCATTGAAAATGCGCAGGTGCTGGGAGCAGATACGCACACAAACAGCGCCGGTTATGCCATTCAGCCTAACCTCGTGCCTTACCGCAAAAATCTGGTCGGTATCGAAACCCGTGACCTGGGGCAGAATTACACCGTGGAAGAATCAAAACGCACGATTATTCCGCGTTCCGGCAGTGCGATATTTATCGAACTCGATACCCGTATCGGTGCCCCGGTGGTACTGAAAACCCGGGATTCTCAGGGAAATATGTTACCGCTGGGTGCAACCGTATACGGACCGGATAACGAGCCGCTGACGTTTGTCGGCCAGGGCGGAAAAATCTTCCTGAATCTGAATGAAAAAATGACAACGATCCGCGTGGATACCAGTGCCGCCGACGGGCAGCAATGTGTGATTGATCTGACTGAGATTAATCACAAATACCTGATGAATGATAAAGTGTCGGTCGTGTCAGCGACCTGCGGGATAATTAATGATGAAAATTAAATCACTGCTTTTTTTCTTCGCCATGATAGTCAGCACACAGGTGTCCGCTTTCAGTACAGTAACGGACATCAAAGGCCACGTTGCCCCCGTCTGGCGGGGTACAAAAGATATCAAAGCTACGATAGGTGTCTTTAACTCCGGCAGTTACCGCTTTGGTGAGCCTATCCGGAATACCAGCGGACAGCTGATTGAAACTGAGTATGTCCCGCATTTTCACTTAAGTTATTCATCCCCCCGCTTCCGCTGCACCCGGGGTGAAACCTATCGTGCTGCTGTCACAACTGAAGGTATCGGAATCATTCTGGGCGAAAAAGACGGATATGCCGTGCTTAAATCCAATATACCCGGCGTGGGCTACCGGCTGGATATCGGCGGGGAAATTTCCGGAACCTATGTTAACCCCTCAATTACCCGTTACAGTAAAATAGGCGTAAATGGTTCAACCGATATTGATCTTCCCTGCACATCACAAAACCAATTTGCACTGGGTATCAAAGTCACGCTGGTCAGAACCGATGAACAACCGGATGACAGCCAGGGGCTTTCGTTTTTACCGGTACATGTTGCATCACCTTATCCGGTGGCTATTTCAGTTTATGACCCGGCAGGAAACCTGGTGCTGGACGGAAGATGGTCAATTCCGCTGAAAAAAACCAGTAATATCGCGGTTAAATACCTGAAAGAGTCCTGTCAGTACCGCTTTTCCAACCGCGAGCAGATCATCAGCCTCGGCAAAGTGTCTTCCGGTCAGTTTTCCGGTCCCGGCAGTACCGCCTACGGGCAAAACGGCCCGCAAACCGTGGATGTGTATATCGACTGCGGCGGCACCAACTTTATTCAGAATATCCGGGCCTCCGTTTTTGAAGGTACCGGCGGTAATGAAGCCTCTGCCGCGCTGCGCCGTCAGGGGGTGCTGCTGAATAATCTGACCGGACAGAATGCCGCGAAGGGTGTGGGGGTTCAGGTACTGATTGATAATAATGCCAGGCCGCTCGGTACCGATATGCCGGCCTATATTGATGATGAAACTCAGTGGGATGTGGTAAAAGGCAGCGGAATTATCAAAGGTGTCTATCATTTTGCGGTCAGCGGACGTTATTATCAGACAGAGCCTCAGATTCGTGAGGGACTGATTCAGACTACTGCCGGATTTACCCTGATTTATCGCTGACGGCGGAACATATTTTTTATCAGGATTCTGAATAATCCGCCGATATTCATCATAATATATGACTGCAACGGATATCTTATTAATGAAAAAAATACTGCTGGCCGGTGTGATTGCCGCCTGCTCTGCCTCTGCCAGTGCTGTCCCTGATACCTGGTCAATGGGGACTGCTCAGGGATTTACTGAATACAGTATCAGTAACGGAGCCGGTAATGCCGTCATTATCGCCTGTAACGAAGGTGCGGGGGAAGGCTATGACAACAGCGTGTCTGTTTACAGTAATGACCAGAGCCTTGACGGTGACATCTCTTTCCTGATTGATGATGAGGCCTATTATATTCCTGAAAACACCACGACCCGCAGTGGTGCTAATGCCTGGATCAGTTTTACCTCAGCCATTACCCGGGCATCTGAATTTGAAGTGTATGTGAATAACAAACCGGCCGGGAAGTTTAAGCCCCGCGCCAAAAACAGCCGGAAAATCTTCAGTGATTTTGAATGTGCCCCGGTTGAATAACCCGCACGATATGATGATAACGCCGCCGTTTCCGGCGGCGTTATTATTTAACAGTTAATCGACACTGTCTTCCGGATTTTCCGGCAGTGTGATTTTCACACGGTTAATCCGGTGATTCTGAATTTCCAGCGGTTCAAACAGACAACCGTCAATTCTGATCTGCTCACCCACTTTCGGCAGACGCTGTAAATGTTCCATCAGCAATCCGGCTACGGTTTCATATTCCCGTTTTTCGTCCAGTGTCAGCGGAATATAATTGATCAGATCTTCCAGCGGCATAAAACCGTTGGTTATCCAGCTGTTATCATCCGTAAACTGAATATCATGACGGGCATCATTTTCAATACCGCTGACCGGCAGATTTCCGGCGATGGTTTCCATCACGTCCGTCAGTGTCACTACCCCTTCAACATAACCGAACTCATCCGCCACAAAGGCAAAGTGAGTCTGCGCCTGGCGGAACTGCTCCAGCGCTTTCAGTAATGACAACTGCTCCGGGAACACCAGCGGCTGTTTGATCAGCGCGTGCAGATCCAGCGTGTCCTGCTGTAAACGCTGATGCAGCAAATCAATCACATGCACCACCCCCAGCAGTTCATCATCATCCCCCGAGCCTTTAATCACCACCCGGGTATGCGGGTTTTTGGTCAGCAATGCGGCGATTTCATCACTGGTGGCATCAATCCGCAGCATTTCCACATCATGACGCGAAGTCATAATACTGTTGACATTACGCTGAGACAGCCCCAGTACGCGGACAATCATCTGCCGCTCTTCCGGATCAAAAATATCCTGGTTATCTGAAATCAAATCTGCCGTGCGGTTATCCAGCTCCGATGATTCACGTTTACCGCTCAGAATGCGCAGTACTGCTTCCGCTGTACGCTGACGCAGGGAATTCCGCCCGCGCAGAAACTTACGGCGGTTAAACATCGCCACCTGATTGAGCATTTCAATCATGATGGAGAAACCGATCGCCGCGTAGAGGTAACCTTTCGGAATGTGATAGCCGAACCCTTCCGCCACCAGGCTGAAACCGATCATCAGCAGGAAGCTGAGACACAGGATAACGATGGTCGGGTGTTCATTGACAAAACGGGTCAGCGGACGGCTGCCCCAGATCATCAGCAGCATTGCAATAATCACTGCTGTAACCATAACACCGATGTGATCCACCATCCCGACTGCCGTGATCACGGAGTCCAGAGAGAAAACCGCATCCAGCACGATAATCTGTGCCACCACCGCCCAGAATTTCGAGGTTTTCCGCTGCTGTCCGTCGTTATGCTCACCGCCTTCCAGCCGTTCGTTAAGCTCCATCGTGGCTTTGAAAAGCAGGAACAGTCCCCCGATCAGCATAATTAAGTCACGCGCACTGAATGCATGCCCGAACATCGTGAACATCGGTTTGGTCAGCGTGATAAGCCAGGAGAGACTGAACAGCAGAATAATACGCATGATCAGCGCACACAGCAGACCGGTTATACGGGCTTTGTCACGCAGCGCAGGCGGAAGTTTATCGGCAAGAATGGCAATGAAAACGAGGTTATCAATACCAAGAACAATTTCGAGTACGATTAGTGTGGCCAGGCCGGCCCAAATCGACGGATCAGCGATCCATTCCATACGGTTAGTTTTACCTTTTATTCACACAGCTTATGCTGCACACGAAATAATGCGGATTGTCCGGCCAAATAGCAATAAAAAATTCCGCACTTTGCCGCTGTTCCTGTTGTGCGCAATGACGATACCGTTTGCATCAATCGCTACCACGCGGGCTTTACATGCGTTAAACTGTGACGAAATTAACAGTCAGCTAACGAAATCGTCGTTAGTCACGGGTCAATTCCTGAAGGAGTCTTCATGTCCAAACAACAAATTGGTGTTGTCGGTATGGCCGTTATGGGCCGTAACCTCGCACTGAATATCGAAAGCCGCGGTTATTCTGTTTCTGTTTTTAACCGCTCTTCTGATAAAACTGACGAAGTGATTGCTGAAAACCCGGGGAAAAAACTGGTTCCCAGCTACAGCATTGAAGAGTTTGTTGACTCCCTGGAAAAACCCCGCCGTATCCTGCTGATGGTCAAAGCCGGTGAAGCCACCGATAAAACCATCGCGTCCCTCACCCCGCATCTCGATAAAGGTGACATTCTGATCGACGGTGGTAATACCTTCTTTCAGGACACCATCCGCCGTAATAAAGAACTGTCCGCGCAGGGCTTTAACTTTATCGGCACCGGTGTTTCCGGTGGTGAGGAAGGTGCACTGAAAGGGCCGTCCATTATGCCGGGCGGACAAAAAGAAGCTTACGAACTGGTTGCTCCGATCCTGAAACAGATTGCAGCTCAGGCTGACGGTGAGCCGTGTGTCACCTATATCGGTGCTGATGGTGCCGGTCATTATGTCAAAATGGTGCACAACGGTATCGAATACGGCGATATGCAGCTGATTGCCGAAGCTTACTCTGTGATGAAAAATGCCCTCGGCATCAGCAATGATGAACTGGCATCGGTATTCAGCGAGTGGAATAACGGCGAACTGAGCAGCTACCTGATTGATATCACAAAAGATATCTTCCGCAAGAAAGACGAAGACGGCAACTATCTGGTCGATGTGATCCTCGATGAAGCCGCCAACAAAGGCACCGGTAAATGGACCAGCCAGAGCGCACTCGACCTCGGTGTGCCGCTGACGCTGATCACTGAATCCGTGTTTGCCCGTTATATCTCCTTCCTGAAAGACCAGCGCGTTGCGGCATCCAAAGTGCTGAAAGGACCAAAAACAGCAGCATTCAGCGGCGATAAAGCAGAATTTATTGAGAAAGTCCGCCGTGCCCTGTATCTGGGGAAAATCGTCTCTTACGCACAAGGCTTCTCACAGCTGCGCGTTGCTTCTGACGAATATAACTGGGATCTGAACTACGGCGAAATCGCGAAAATCTTCCGCGCCGGTTGTATCATCCGCGCCCAGTTCCTGCAGAAGATCACTGACGCTTATGCGGAAAATCCGGCACTGGCTAACCTGCTGCTGGCCCCATACTTCACACAGATTGCCGATGAGTATCAGCAGGCGCTGCGTGACGTGGTCTGCTACGGTGTTCAGCACGGTATTCCGACACCAACCTTCTCTGCCGCTATCGCCTATTATGACAGCTACCGCAGTGCGGTACTGCCGGCGAACCTGATCCAGGCACAGCGTGACTATTTCGGTGCACATACTTATAAACGTACCGACAAAGACGGCGTGTTCCACACGGAATGGTTAGATAATAACTAATTCCTGATCTTTATTATGATTTGAAAAACCGCACAGACCAGACCGGTCTGCGCGGTTTTTAACTATCAGAGGATCGGTATGACTGAATTAAAACAACAGGACAATAATCCGTGGGGAAAGGTCATTCTGCCCGCCAAACAGACCTTCCGGCTGTCTGCTATGCTGCTTACCCTGCTGTTAGTGCTGCTCAATACCGGTATTTATTTTTATCAGGAACTTTATGTCTCACCGCTGCCGTCGCGGGAAAGTAATCTTTTACTGTTTGGTGCCAATGTTTATCAACTGTCACTGACCGGTGACTGGTGGCGTTATCCGATCAGTATGATCCTTCACGCCGATATATTTCATCTGGTACTCAATTGCCTGGCGCTGTTTGTTATTGGTATTAACTGCGAAGCGCTGTTCGGTAAATTCAGAATGCTGGTTATCTATGTGGTTTCCGGTATCAGTGCCTCATTATTCAGCGCCCTTTGGCAATCAACAGAATTTAATACAGAACAATCATTTTATTTATACGCACACACGGTGTATATCACCGTCAGTGTCGGTGCATCCGGCGCCATTATGGGCATTGCAGCCGCAACAGTGATATTTCTGATTAAAGAGGGATTTAACCCGGCGCTGCCGGCAGATGTCCGCGCATTGTACTCACGTAACCGGTTATCTGTCGGTGCTATGATCGTGCTGACACTGGTTAACGGAATGCAGGCAGGGACTGACAATATCGCCCACCTCAGCGGTGCGGCTACCGGCGTGGTACTGGCGCTGGCATACCTGGTATTCACGGCAAAAACCCCGGCAGGTAAGCGGATTTATTCACTCAGTATCTCAGTATCTGTAATTTTGCTGCTCGTTTTTGTTGTCAGAGCGGTTTCGTTTTCCGATAATCCGCGCCTGATAAATGAACGGGCATTTATATTACAGGAAATGAATAATGAATCTTCCGCCGGATTGACGGCGGAATAATTCAGAACTGTGAACAGAAACAAATTTAAAATATATGCAGCGAAAAGAGAGTGAAATGATTGATTCTGGTCACATTAATCTCACCGTTAAATCGCTATGGTGGTTAAACGATTAATTACAGAAGCAGGTGATGATATGGATTATTGGTTTGTATCGTACAAAGTGCGCGCCCGTAACGGAGACACTTTACAGGGACATCAGATCACAGAAACTAAAGCCGGTGTATCACCCCGGGATGCATTAGAAGAAGCCACTCAGAAAATTGCCGACGAGTCACAGGCCGACCTGCGTTCAGTCCGCATTATTGCATTTAACCGCGTGTAATTAACTCCCCTTTATAAAGCGAAACCCCGTCAGATACGGGGTTTTTTTATTGCTTTTATACCGCCACTCTTTCGATATTAACCTTATCGCCGGTTGCTAATCGCCCGAGAGCCGTTTTCAGCAGTGTATCAGTGAAAAGATAAAAACCGACATGGCTGTTATCAATTGCCGCCACCGTCAGACAGCAGCCGTTATACGACACGGAGTCACCAATCGTCAGTCCCGGTAATAATTCCGCAGGGAACTGCACAATATGAATCAGATGATCATTGTTTTCTTCAATTTTTAAAATCAGTGCCGTGCCCTGCACAACCCCGGTAAAAATCTTATCCAAAGCCAACCTCACACTTTCCGTATTGATACAAAAAAGCCGCAGCGGATAACCGGTGCGGCTTATCGCGTTTTACAGTGTAACCGGCACCAGGAACTCAGTGGCGGCAATCACGACCAGCAGGCCGACGAGTACCGGAACCGATGTCCGTTTCACCACTTCAAATGGTGAAATTTTTGCCATACCGGCAACCGCAACCACCACACCGGAAACCGGTGACATCGTACGGCCCAGGTTAGACGCCTGTAACATCGGGATCACCAGGTAGGCCGGGTTGATACCCATCTGCTGCGCCAGGCGCGGGATCAGCTCGACAAATGCGTAGAACGGTGCGTTACCGGAACCGGTGGTCATCGCCGCCAGCATAGTAATAATCACCAGTGCAATCATCATCACGATAGCACCGGAACCGAAAGACTGCGCCAGGTCGATAAGACCGGAAATAAAGCCGACGGTGCTCAGACCCTGGGCGAACACACCTGCCGCAACCAGCAGCATAACCACGGTTGCAAAGGCATCCGCCATACCGCGGTAGCAGACATCCAGTCCTGCATACACTTTTTTACCGTCAAAACCACGGACAAATTCAATAATGGCAGAAAGGATAATACAGCCGACAATAATCGTGATGATATGTAATTCAGGCAGCACGATGTGGCTCAGGAAACCAATGCTGAACGGCTTACCATCAAACAGCAGAACACCGATGATCGGCATAAACGGCAGAATGGCGTAGAACTTCGGTGCATTGGTGGTAATTTCTTTGACATCCAGGATTTCAGATTTGATATCTTCTTTGCGATCCAGGAAACGCTGCCAGAAATAGTGGGCAATCGCCATAGACACAATCGCCACAATCGAAATCGGCAGTGTCAGACTGAAAGCGAACTCTTTCAGCGGAATCATAGAAGCTTCTGCCGCAATCACCACGTCACCGGAGGTCGGTGCCAGGATAATCGCCGCCGGAGACGCACAGATAGCCGCAGCCGCACCACGGCTGATCCCCACGTTCACCATGACCGGGAACAGGGTTGCCATCAGTAACACGCCCAGACCGGTAGCCGAAGACACCGCCAGAGACATCAGACAGGCAATAAAGTAGGCAACAATCATCAGCAGATACGGAGAGTTCACGACCTTCAGCGGTTTGGAGACCATTTTGATGACGACATCGTTGGCACCGATATGGGTCATATAAGCCGCAAAACCGCACAGTACCATGATCATCATACCGAGGTCGCCGCCCCGGTTCATCAGCAGGTACTTAACATATTCAATAATGTTTGTCGGTCCCCAGCCGGTAGAGGTGGCGGCGGACGGCAGGATATTTTTTCCCATCATGACACTGATGATCAGAAGCAGTAAGCCCCCGACCATCAGCACCCCTGTTGCTGAATACCCTTTAATAATATAGCGCCCGACGCCGACGGCGACGACAGCACCAATGAGAAGGTCTAACATTTCTGCTCCTGTCTGGTATTTTTATTTATAAAAATGATTAATGCACTGTGCCGAAAACCGGAGTGAGATTAAATGATATGTATCAATGAACCTTGGTTATTACCCGTATCATTTATGTATTCCGGCCTTCTGCATTAAAAAAGCAGTGACAATATAAATTATCGTCACTGCTCTGTTTGTATAAATCGTCCGCGAATTTATAACCGGTTAATTAAGGATTCCACAGCTTTGAGATCCCGCCCGGTTTTTTCATTCAGCAACTCTCCGGCTGCCTGTTTTACCCGCTGCTGTAACTGATTACGCAGCAGGGTTTCCACTTCAAATTTATACTGAATATTATCCCAGTCACCGAACAGCACAACCGGAATACGGATGGATTGCAGCCAGGTCACCAGATCGTTGGTTTTCCCCCAGCCTTTTAAGATCTGAACACCCAGGTTCACATCCAGATTTTGTTTCACCAGATTGGTCCGCCCGCTGCCGGTAATATTAAAGGCATCGGATACCGCCAGAATTTTACTGATTTTCACTTCACCGTTATTCAGCGTACCGATAGCTTCCAGTTTTTTCGCTTCGGTCATGGCATCCATGGATTGCGGCTGAGCCACTTTGTCAGTTGCCTGGGAAAGTGACTGCTGGATCAGATACGGAATATTCAGACCAAGCAGCTTAACATCGGTAATTGTCAGTGCCACATCACCGCGCCAGTTATTTAATACCGCTTCCTGATCATAACCGGTGCCGCGCAGATCACCGTCAAAGCTCAGACGACCGGTAAATTTTTCCGGCATTTTAAACGCCGTCAGCAGCGGTTTGACATCAATATTCTGCAGCAATGGTTTAATACGCAGCTGCGCCGGAACCTTTTCGGAATAAATCGTCATCGGCAGAGAGAAACGGCCGCCGAACACGTTACCGGTCATTTTGGAAATTTCCGTGATACTGCCACGGTTCTCTGCTTTCACCGTCAGCTGCCCGATCTCCATCCCCTGATAAATCAGGGAATCCACATTCAGCGCCAGCGTGGCATTGAAGTGATTCATAAAGGTCAGGTCATATTTATCCGCGTTACTGCCGGTCGTGATCACCGCCGGTTTGGTGGCAACCGGTTTTTCCCCGTTTTCTGAATGCACGGCACGCTCATAACCGAGCAGGTTATCCAGATTCAGTTTTGAGGAGGCCAGCTGGATGTCATAACGCGGGGTTTCACCAAGCGCCGCTTCGATTGTGCCGCTGAGCTGGCTTTCGTTCGCACTCAGTTTCAGGTTTTCCAGGATCAGGGACTGAGGCGCCTGACCGACGGCTTCGTGCCAGGTATAGGTCGTCGTACCGTTACCGTTGATGCCGTTGGCATACAGACCGGCACCGGACAGGCGGTAGTTCAGACGATTAATATTGCCGCTGACCTGTACCGGATACTGGGAAAGATCGATATCAGAACTCAGGCTGAAAGAGAGCTCCTGCTGATTACGCAGAATATTACTGTTCAGCGCTATCACATAACGTTCAGGGGTATTGCGTTCGAGAGAGAAGTTAATGTCACGCATGTTAATCTGCGTACCGTCCTGAGCCTGCCAGACCAGCAGACTGTTGGCAATACGGATGCGATCCACATCAAACGACCATTTGTTTCCCTGCTCAACCGGTACCGGTCTGGCTTTCTGGTTACCCGGGGCCACAGGGACACTTTTCTTCTCCTGTGATTCGGTTTCAGGCAGGATTTTCAGCAGCGCGCCGTCAAGCATCACTTCACGGACAGATAACTGGTGTGATAACAGCGGCCAGAGCTCAACATCAAGACGCATATTTTCTGCCGTCACCACCGGTTCAGCAGCATCGGGTGCGGTCAGTGTCATTTTACCGGTAATGATGCTCAGTTTCGGCCAGGCATGCCAGCGCATATCATCTTTCATTACCAGTTCGTAACCGGTGTCTTCCTTCACCTTGTTAACGATATAATCGCGAAAATCATTCGGGTTCACCAGCAGGATTAAGGCCGCAAGGCCCGCCGCCACAACGACAAGCAGAATAATCAGCGTGGTGAAAAATCGTTTCATAATCCCTGTTCCTTTCCCATTCTCTGTTGAACCCGCTGACGGACAGTTCTCTGTCCGCCGTTTAATCTTCGCTGATACGGCTGCCCACAGCTCCCTGCTGATTTTTATATTTCGCATCGCTGCGGCGGTTATACGGCCGGTCAGCGGAGCCGGATAACGGCTCAAAACTCAGGGCGCCGATCACCATGCCCGGACGTAATGCCAGAGGTAACTTACCTGAGTTATAAAATTCCAGCACGATTTGCCCGTGCCAGCCCGGATCGATCCGGTGTGCGGTGACGTGCACCATCAGACCGAGACGTGCCAGTGATGAACGCCCGTCCAGCCAGCCGACCATGTTATCCGGCAGCGTGACAGATTCCAGTGTTACCGCCAGTGCCAGTTCTCCCGGATGCAGGTAAAACACTTCATCTTCTGTCAGGGTGATTTCATCACTCATGACATTTTCCAGCGCCGCATTCACTTCTTCTTTCGGGCCGCTGAGATCAATATACGCTGCCGTATGGCCCCGGAATACCCGGAACTGATGTCCGAGACGGACATCCGCAGTCGCCCCGTTAATCCGCTCAACCGGCGGACGCGGGGAAATGGTCAGTCTGCCGTCATCAAGCCACTGAATAATGTCACGGTCACAAAGTCGCATGGTATCATCCTTCTTAAACTCAGCGTTTATCACCGGCGGATAAACGCGGGTTAATTCGTTGTCGGCGGCTTACTCGCAGAACTGACTGATTTTAGCTTTCAGAATATCAATCGCCACGCGGTTTTTACCGCCCCGCGGCACTATGATATCAGCATATTGTTTTGTTGGTTCAATAAATTGCAGGTACATCGGACGTACGGTTTTATTGTACTGTGCAATAACGGAATCCAGCGTGCGTCCGCGCTCATTCACATCGCGGCGGATACGGCGCATCAGACAGATATCCAGCGGGGTATCGACGAAAATGGAGAAATCCATCTGTTCGCGCAGACGTTTGTCTGTCAGCAGCAGAATCCCTTCAAGAATAATCACCCGTTTCGGGCTGAACAGAACAGATTCCGGCTTACGGGTATGTTCTGCATAATCATACTGCGGTAACTGAATAGACTTACCTGATTTCAGTGCTTTCAGATGCTGTAACAGCAGTTCGTGATCCATAGAGCCCGGATGGTCATAGTTGACCTTGATGCGCTCTTCCATCGGCACATCGCTCTGATCTTTGTAGTAGCAGTCTTCCGGAATCACACCGATATTGTGATCGCCCACCTGAGCACGTAACTCATGATAAAGCGTGTTGGCAATCAGACTTTTTCCTGACGCGGATGCGCCGGTGATACCGATGATAGTGCACTGCTGCTGTGCTGTGTCAGCCATAATAGAAATAACCCGGTTTGAAAATAGGAGAGAAAAAAACCGAAACGATCTGCTGCGGCCTTTTTTGGTGCTTATCCGGCCGGGAGTAACAAAACGTGTCTGCCCGGCGCTGAATTATAGGGAGTAACGGCGCGAGATTCCAGCAGAATCGGGCATCCGGCCTCATTATTTCGGGGTAATCACTCTTACTGCTGCCATAAAAAAAGACCGGCACATTACTGTGCGGGCCTTTTTTACTTTCCGGATGCGCCGGAGCTGACATAAACCCCGCTTATACTGCGCGGAAAGCGATTTCTGTCGGGATCTTATCCCCTTCCCAGAACATTTCTGCCGTCACATTGACCGCGATCTCACGGTAGATATCCGCAAATTCGCCGTCCGGGTCACGCATCACTGTCGGCTGGCCGCGGTCGAGGTCTTCACGCAGCGAAATATGCAGCGGCACCTGTCCCAGCAGTTTGGTGTGATAGCGTTCTGCCAGTTTCTCCGCCCCGCCGGTGCCGAAAATCGGCTCGACATGACCGCAGTTACTGCAGATGTGCGCACTCATGTTCTCCACAATACCCAGAACCGGCACGTTCACTTTCTTGAACATGACGATACCTTTCATCGCATCCACCAGCGCAATATCCTGTGGTGTGGTCACCACCACCGCACCGGTGACAGGGATGTTCTGCGAGAGTGTCAGCTGGATATCCCCGGTGCCCGGCGGCATATCGATGACCAGATAATCCAGATCCGGCCACAGGGTATCCTGTAACATCTGCATCAGGGCTTTACTGGCCATCGGGCCGCGCCAGACCATGGCGTTATCATCAGTGACCAGATAACCGATAGAGTTGGAAGCCAGACCGTAGGCCATAATCGGAGCCATATGCTGGCCGTCCGGTGACGTCGGACGCTCTTTGGTGGTACCCAGCATGTTCGGGATGGACGGGCCGTAAATATCCGCATCGAGGATACCGACTTTTGCCCCTTCCGCTGCCAGTGCCAGCGCGAGGTTCACCGCGGTGCTGGATTTACCCACACCGCCTTTGCCGGAGCTGACCGCCAGAATATTGCGGACACCGTTAATACCCGGCAAATCATTGGCACGGCGCAGTGTCGCGATATCATGGCGCAGTTTCCAGTCCACCGCCGCCGCACCGGTCACTTTACGTAATTCTTTGGTTTTTGCTTCAATCAGTGCTTCAAACGGACGCTTCCAGACAAACGGCATCACCAGCTCAACATGCAGCACATCATCCAGCATCGCGCAGTGATTCAGCGCTTTGATGGCAATCAGATTGCGTTTGAGTGTCGGATGCTCAAATGTCGCCAGTACCTGTGCGACCTGTTCGTTCAGCAATTCAGGGTTCATCTCCCCGGGGGATTTCACATTCATCCCGGCTCCTTAGATTTATCATTTTTATTGCCTGTAACTATCGGCATCAATGATAGCAGAAGCCAACTGATTAATTTAGTCATTCCGCGCAAACCCGCACAAAACAAATCCCCTGCAACCGGCAGGGTTATCACCGGATACTCACCGCCGAAAAAAGTCCGGAAAACCACACACAAAGCCGGATTACTGCTGGCAGGGGTGGACGGGATCGGTTAACATCAAAGACCCTTTATTATTTGAGGAAGTGAAATACTCTATGTCTCAGATCGCTAATAAAATTTTGGTAACCTGTGCGTTACCATATGCAAACGGTTCAATCCATCTCGGTCATATGCTGGAACATATCCAGGCTGATATTTGGGTCCGTTTTCAGCGAATGCGCGGCAAAGAGGTTCACTTCATCTGCGCCGACGATGCTCACGGCACACCGATTATGCTCAAGGCACAGCAGCAGGGGATCTCCCCTGAAGAAATGATTGCCAAAATGAGCGTCGAGCATCAGAAAGATTTTGCCGATTTCGCCATCAGCTTTGATAACTACCACTCCACGCACAGCGAAGAGAACCGGGTGTTATCAGAAAATATCTATCTGGCGCTGAAAAAGAACGGCCATATTGAAACCCGGACCATTTCCCAGCTGTACGATCCGGAAAAAGGCATGTTCCTGCCGGATCGCTTTGTGAAAGGCACCTGCCCGAAATGTAAAGCGGAAGACCAGTACGGCGACAACTGCGAAGTGTGCAGCGCGACCTACAGCCCGACCGAGCTGATTAACCCGCGCTCCGTGGTTTCCGGTGCCACACCGGTACTGCGTGAAAGCGAGCACTACTTCTTTGATCTGCCGGCATTCGCTGACATGTTACAGGCATGGACCCGCAGCGGCGCGCTCCAGGAGCAGGTCGCCAATAAAATGCAGGAGTGGTTTGATTCCGGTCTGCAACAGTGGGATATCAGCCGTGATGCGCCGTATTTCGGGTTTGAAATTCCGGGTGCGCCGGGTAAATACTTCTATGTCTGGCTGGATGCGCCTATCGGTTACATGGGCTCATTTAAAAACCTGTGTGACAAGCGCGGCAATCTCGATTTCGATGAGTTCTGGAAAAAAGATTCTGATGCGGATCTGTACCACTTTATCGGTAAAGATATCGTGTACTTCCACAGCCTGTTCTGGCCGGCCATGCTGGAAGGCAGCGGTTACCGCAAGCCGACTAACCTGTTTGTCCACGGCTATGTGACCGTTAACGGCGCGAAGATGTCCAAATCACGCGGCACCTTTATTCAGGCGCGTACTTATCTGAATCACCTGGATGCTGACAGCCTGCGTTACTACTATGCGGCGAAACTCTCTTCACGCATTGATGATATCGACCTTAACCTGGAAGATTTCGTACAGCGCGTTAACAGTGACATCGTCAACAAAGTGGTTAACCTGGCATCCCGTACGGCGGGCTTTATCAAAAAACGCTTTAACGGCCGCCTGAGCGCAACACTGGCTGAACCTGAGTTATATCAGCAGTTTATTGATGCTGAAAAAACCATCAGCGAAGAGTATACCGGCCGTGAATTCGGCAAAGCTATCCGCGAAATCATGGCGCTGGCCGATGTGGCCAACCGTTATATTGATGAGAAAGCACCGTGGGTCGTGGCGAAACAGGAAGGTAAAGATGACGAACTTCACGCCATCTGTACTGTGGGTATCAACCTGTTCCGCGCACTGATGACCTACCTGAAACCGGTTATGCCGGAACTGGCGGCACGCAGTGAAGCGTTCCTGAATCAGGAACTGACACTGGACGGTATTGCAAAACCGCTGCTGGATCATCAGATTGCGGACTTCAAAGCGCTGTTCAGCCGTATTGAAATGGCAAAAGTGGATGCGATGATTGAAGCCTCCAAAGAGGATATCAAAGCCATGTCCGCCAAACCGGTCAGCGGCCCGCTGGCAGATGATCCGATTGCGGATACCATCAGCTTTGATGATTTTGCCAAAGTCGATATGCGTATCGCACAGATAGTGTCTGCTGATTTCGTTGACGGCTCTGACAAACTGCTGAAACTGGTATTGGATCTCGGCGGCGAAACCCGTCAGGTCTTCTCCGGTATCCGTCAGGCTTATCCGGACCCGAAAGCGCTGGAAGGCCGCCTGACGGTGATGGTTGCCAACCTGGCACCGCGCAAAATGCGGTTCGGGATCTCTGAAGGTATGGTGATGGCCGCAGGCCCCGGCGGAAAAGATATTTTCCTGCTCAGCCCGGATTCCGGTGCACAACCGGGCCAGCAGGTGAAGTAAATCCTGTAGTTCACCAGTAAAAATAACGGCAGCGTATCATTCAGATCCGCTGCCGTTTTTTATACAGACAATAAATGCTGATTGCTTTGCCGCCGCTGTGTCAGTGTGCTTTCTATTTCCCGCCGGATATCCGGTGAAACCCCGGCTGCTTTTGCCAGCTCAGGAAAACCAGCCACAACATCCGCAATCTCCGCAATTGCCTGACGCGCGGTTTCCCAGTTATCAAAACCGGCCAGTTCCGCCAGATGTTTCATTGTTCCTGCCGGTGGTGTTCTTCCGTATCCGCCGAAAGCCATTGTATGCTCATTCATACTATTAGGATTATAAGTTACATCATAAAAAGGAGCCGGCAGCCACTGACCATCATCCGATTGCAGAAAAGACCAGTTTTTGGTGTGATCATCCTGGTTTGCAGCCAGCAGGTTAAATACGGCCCTCCGGAATTGCAGTTGCCCTGCGGGAACCGAGCGGCACAACATCCTGCTCAGACGAATCAGATCCTCGTAATCTAAAGACGGTGTGCGAAAATCTGCGTCCAGTAATCCGCATACACTGTGCATCAGCAAGCGACCGGAACGTTTATCTGTACCGTTGTTTGTCCGATCAAAACGTTTTACGGCCAGCCAGGCTTTTGCTGCTCCCTGACTTCCGGTATCGATCAATCGCCACTGTGGCGGATTAAGTCCGGCCCGCCCGGCAAGATCCAGATAAACAGCTTCACATAATCCCTCATCATGCCCCAACGGTAGTGATGCGGAAGTAAACTTTACCAGCCAGGCTTCGCCACCCGGAATTTCACCGGTTGAACACGCAGAAAAATTCCCGGACCTGAAATAAAGTTGTGCTTTGGGTCTGGCTCCTCCGGAACTGCCCGCAGCCACCAAAGCAGACAGAACAACATCCGTCTCCCCCTCAAACACCGCCTGAGCATCTCTTCCCAGTGTAACCAGATCTGCATATCCCTCTTCTTCCGGCTGATAGTCTGATTCCGGATAATAGGAAAATGCCCCCATACCACGGTGCCCGACAAACGCCAGTCTGTCCATTGCAGTAATATTATGCAGCGGAATGCCCTGCTGCCGGAATACTCTGTCCTGCAGCAAACGTCCCCAGCCATCCGGCAGGCTGTCTGCAAAAAGACCGTGCAAACCACCGTGCGGGCCGGCTGGTGCACGCTGAAGTTCGGTGCTGTTTTCCATAGTCACCGGTGAACTGTTACCGAAACGGCGGAGATAGTCACGGTGATACTGAAAAAAAACACCTGTCCGGTTCTGTACCAGCGTTCCGGCTTCCCTTGTCTCCCCCGTTGACAATGCCCGCATTACCGTCAGTTTCTGAACAGGCTTAAAATTCATCTTTCAATACCTCTTCTATTGTCTGTGGTATCTTCACCTCAGTGCGTTTTTTCGGATCGACAACATCATAAAGTACACCGATATCATCCAGGCATTGCCATAATGTTAAAAGCTGACGGAATGATATGCGCCCGGTCAGCTCGAATTTTTTTATGGTAGATGCGGGAACCAGACTGCGGGCAGCCAGAGCATCACGCGACCATTTCCGGCTTTCGCGCTTTTTACGCAGCCAGACGGCAAATGCTTTGCTGACATCAGCATCAGTTAATAACAGCCGGGATAGCATCAGACCTCCTTTGGATATTATAATATCCAAAAATGATAATTTAACTAAAAATTGGATACTATTGTATCTGATATTTTACCCGACGTCCGTTACAATCAATATTTAGCGACTATAAATGTATAAAAAACGTTCAAGACAACCACACCGTTATACTATTTTTTTCGTGACCGGTAGCACAAATAAAAAGTTAATTGTATGATGAATGGGTTCATCCAAGAAGGAACATTATCATGAAACCAAAACAGATAGCGGAAACCGGCTGGCGCTATCTCCGGGCATTTCTGATCCTGTATCTGTGCCTGTTTGCCGGCAATATTATCGCGGTGTTACTGCCGTTTTCCGTCCCGGGCAGCATCGTGGGTATGCTGCTGCTTTTTGTGCTGCTCGCACTGCAGATTGTTCCGGCGCACTGGGTTCAGCCCGGCTGCACCTTATTAATGAAAAACATGACAATGTTATTTCTGCCGATCGGTATCGGTGTGATGAACTATTACGATACCCTCAGCGCCCAGTTGCTTCCGATCCTGGTTGCCTGTGTCGTCAGTACTTTTATTGCCATGTGTGCTGTTGCGCTGAGCTCTGAATTTATTCACCGCCGTCATGTGCCGGTTCCGGAACAACAGGAAGCCGATGCGGTTGCCGCAGTAACTGAAAAAACCGAACAACAAGAGAAACGCAAATGTTAACGCATATCTGGTGGTCGCTCCCGCTTACCATCGGCGTCTATTTTCTCGCCAGAGCTATCTATATTAAATTTAAGCTGCCGGTATTAAACCCGCTGCTGATATCCATCGTGATTATCATTCCGCTGCTGATATTCACCGGAATCTCATACAACCACTATTTCGAGGGCAGTCGTATCCTTAACGACCTGCTGCAACCCGCGGTGGTGGCGCTGGCATTTCCGCTGTATGAGCAATTGCATCAAATCCGTGCACAGTGGAAATCTATTATCACTATCTGCTTTGCCGGGAGTGTGATTGCGATGGTCACCGGCACCGCCATTGCCTTTATGATGGGCGCGACACCGGAAATCGCCGCCTCTATTCTGCCGAAATCAGTCACCACCCCGATTGCGATCGCTGTTTCTGACTCCATCGGCGGTGTCGCGGCAATCAGTGCAGTCTGTGTGATTTTCGTCGGGATACTCGGCGCTATCTTCGGCCATACCCTGTTCAAACGACTGAAAGTCACCACGAAAGCCTCACGCGGCCTGGCAATGGGGACAGCCTCTCACGCCCTCGGTACTGCCCGCTGCGCGGAAGACGATTATGTGGAAGGTGCTTACAGCTCACTGGCATTAATGACCTGCGGGATTATTACTTCTCTGATGGCACCGTTTATCTTCCCGGTTCTGCTGGCCGTGTTCGGATAACCTGAAAATTTGAGTTCCATCTCGCAAATTCAGCATTTGTTTCATTCGTTTCATAATGAACGTGACAAAAATCACGTTCATTATGTATAACTACCCGCTAGAATGATCTCATTGATAATGGAGGTCATTTTATGCAAAACCGCTTTCATGCAGCCCTGAACACACTCCCTTCCCCGTTACAGACACTGCTGACAGATATTGTGTGCGCTGATACTTTTCCCGGATATTTATCTGCCAAACAGGTCAGTGCACTCTGCCACGCCGCAGGTACTGATGAGGATGCACTCGCGCTGGCCATGCTGCCGCTGGCGGCAGCCTGTGCCGTGACACCGGTATCCCGGTTTAATGTGGGTGCGGTTGCACACGGACTGAGCGGAAACCTCTATTTCGGTGCCAATATGGAGTTCTGCCATGTGCCGTTACAGCAAACGGTACACGCGGAGCAGAGCGCGATCACTCACGCCTGGCTGCGCGGCGAGAACGGTTTGCGCAAAATCACCGTCAATTACACGCCGTGCGGCCATTGCCGTCAGTTTATGAATGAACTGAACAGCGGTACAGAACTGCTGATTCAGTTACCGGAACTGGCCGCTATGCCGCTGAAAACGCTGCTGCCGCATGCTTTCGGCCCGGTGGATCTGGGGATTGAAACCCGGCTGTTTGACCAGGTGCATCACGGTTATCATTTCCTTGCCACGAATGCGGTGGTCGGAAAAGCGCTCGAGGCAGCTAACCGCAGCCATGCGCCGTACTCTCATTCCCACAGCGGGGTGGCTCTTCAGGACAGCCGCGGACGCATCTACAGCGGTGCTTATATTGAAAATGCCGCCTTTAACCCGGGGCTGCCGCCGTTACAGGCTGCATTGATCTTTATGAATATGGCGGGCGGCGACCTGCACGATATCCACCGCGCTGTACTGGTGGAAGGCAGTAATGCCACACTGTCACAATGGGAAAGCACCTCTGCCACACTGAATGCCCTGGGCTGTCAGGATATCGCTCTGTTCAGTTATTGATCCTCTCCCTCTGAGGTTGGTGCTCACCGGTTCCGGGCATCAACCTTTACGTGATTACTCAATATAAATCTATCCCGCCTCTCACTTTCACACATCGGTATCACTAATTTCGTAACAATTACTGTACATATTTTTCAGATAACTTAGGATCAGTGCGTCCTGTCTTAAAAATGTCAATTGGCAAAGAGTAGTCATACATGGAACTGGAATACGAAAGCAAACGTGCATTATATATCCCGTATGCGGGCCCTATCCTGTTAGAGTTCCCGCTGCTGAACAAGGGAAGCGCCTTCTCCGAAGAAGAGCGCAGTAATTTCAACCTCCACGGCCTGCTGCCTGAAGCGGTGGAGACCATCGAAGAGCAGACTGAACGCGCCTATCGTCAGTATTCTGATTTTAAAAACGATACGGATAAACATATCTACCTGCGTAACATTCAGGATACGAATGAAACGCTGTTCTACCGTCTGCTCAATGCTCACCTCAAAGAAATGATGCCTATCATTTACACCCCGACAGTCGGGGCGGCCTGTGAGCATTTCTCGGACAGTTACCGCCGTGCGCGCGGGCTGTTTATCTCTTATCCGAACCGCGCTTACATTGATGACATGCTGCAGAATGCCACCAAGCAGAATGTAAAAGTCATCGTGGTGACCGATGGTGAGCGGATCCTCGGTCTGGGTGACCAGGGGATCGGCGGGATGGGTATCCCGATTGGTAAACTCTCCCTGTATACTGCCTGCGGCGGTATCAGCCCGGCGTATACCCTGCCTATCGTGCTGGATGTCGGTACCAATAATCAGCAGCGCCTGAACGACCCGCTCTATATGGGCTGGCGTCATCCGCGGATTACCGGCGAAGAGTATGATGAATTTGTTGATGAATTTATCAATGCCGTTAAACGCCGCTGGCCGGATGTGTTGTTACAGTTTGAAGATTTCGCCCAGAAAAATGCGATGCCGCTGCTGGAACGCTACCGCGATCAGCTGTGCTGCTTCAATGATGATATTCAGGGAACCGCGTCAGTCACCCTCGGCAGCCTGATCGCCGCCAGCCGTGCTGCGGGCGGACAGCTGAAAGATCAGACCGTTGCTTTCCTGGGAGCAGGCTCTGCCGGATGTGGTATCGCTGAGCAGATCATCGCACAGATGAAATCCGAAGGTCTGAGTGAAGAGCAGGCGCGTGCCCGTATCTTTATGGTGGACAGATTCGGTCTGCTGACCGATAAACTGCCGAACCTGCTGAACTTCCAGAGCAAACTGATCACCAAAAGTGACATTATTGCGGGCTGGGATGTGCAGAATGATGCCATTTCGCTGGAAGATGTGGTCCGTAACGCCAAACCGACGGTGCTTATCGGGGTTTCCGGTCAGCCGGGGCTGTTTACGGAAGAGATTATCCGTGAAATGCACAAAAACTGTGAGCGTCCGGTGGTCATGCCGCTGTCTAACCCGACCTCCCGCGTGGAAGCTCGTCCGGAAGATATTATCGCCTGGACAGACGGCCATGCACTGGTTGCGACCGGCAGTCCGTTCAATCCGGTGATTTATAAGGATAAAACCTATCCTATCTCTCAGTGCAACAACTCATTTATCTTCCCGGGGATTGGTCTGGGAGTGCTGGCTGCCGGTGCCAAACGTGTGACTGACGGTATGATGATGACCGCAAGCCGTGCACTGGCTGATTGTTCACCGATGGTTATCAACGGCGAAGGTTCGTTACTGCCGGATATCGAAGATATCAAAAAAGTGTCCCGCATCATCGCCAAACAGGTTGCCAAGGAAGCCCAGATCCAGGGTGTTGCCACCGTCACCTCTGACGGCGCTCTCGATGAAGCTATCGAACGCAACTTCTGGCATCCGGAATATCGTGTTTACCGCCGGACATCTTTCTGACGAATAGCCGGTGAACTGTCACTGAAAACCCGCCTCTGTGCGGGTTTTATTCTTTTTTTCACCCTTGCCAGCTTTTCCCCGCTCAAGTAATCTTAACCTCATGGTAACTATATAGTGATAAAGGCTCAGGAATAATGGGAAAAGCCCGGATATGGAAACGGATCATTCTGTGGATGCTGGCAGGTATTATCCTGGCGGCAGTGGTGGCTGTTGCGGCAGATCGCTGGATAAGCTGGAAAACCGCGCCCTATATTTATGAAAATATCAATGACCTGCCGCCGGCTGAAGTCGGTATGGTACTCGGTACAGCCAAGTACTACAGAAACGGGACAATTAACCAGTATTACCTCTATCGTATTCAGGGTGCGGTCAATGCGTATAACAGCGGCAAGGTGAAATATCTGCTGTTGAGCGGTGATAACGCGCAGCACAGCTACAATGAGCCGAGTACGATGCGGAAAGATCTGGTGAATGCCGGGATACCGGCCAGCAAAATTGTGCTCGATTTTGCCGGATTCCGTACGCTGGATTCAGTGGTACGGACAAGAAAAGTCTTTGATACCAATGGGTTTACCATTATTACCCAGCGTTTTCATTGCGAACGGGCACTGTATATCGCGATGGAGAAAGGCATTGAGGCGCGCTGTTATGCCGTTTCTTCTCCGAAGAATATGTTTACTGTCCGGGCGCGGGAAGTGGTTGCCCGGCTGGGGGCGCTGGCCGACTTATATATTCTCAACCGTGAGCCGCGTTTCCTCGGTCCGCAGGAATCTATCCCTGCACCGCAAACCCTGCCTGAAAATGTGCCGTCATACCCGGCAGTGACCCCGGAAGAGCTGAATGTGCTTTATCCTGAGCCGCCAGCCACCGCAGAAAAACCGGCAAAAACCGGAACCGGGCAACCGGCACCGGCTGCACCGTAGCATCATCTCAGCGGGCAGCCAGTTTACCGGCTGCTTTCCGCCATAACCACTCCGCCGGTCCCTGAGAAAAGTAACGCAGCCACAGGGTGGAGAATAAAATATTAATCATCCACATCAGCGGCACAAACGCCAGCAGCGTCAGGCGATCAAACTGACCAAAATAACCGAAGTACTCAAACACTATCACCCCGCAAACCGATTGCAGCAGATAACTGCTCAGGGCTGTGCGCCCGACCCGCTGTAAACAGGCCGAAACCGGTTTTAACTGCGGCTGCAAACCGTAAAACAGTGCGATAAGCCCGGTGGCCTGCACCGGCTGTAAAATATCGGCGAGCGGATACCCGACAGTGCCTAACCAGAAGACACTCCAGCCGTTCAGGTATTCCATCCACACAACAATAGCCTGTAACAGCAATGACGGGATCAGCAGCCATGCCGCCAGCCGCCGGTAGTGAGACAGCGGGAATGCCCCTTTCAGCCAGCCGTTTTTCATCAGCACGGCTCCCAGCAGCATCATCGCCAGTAACTGCCAGCCATACTGAACCACCATCATCATCAGCATGCCGCTGATGGTGTTTACTCTGTCCAGCATGCCCGCAAGGCCGCCGGTATTGGCGATCAGTACTTCATAATCCAGCATCTCCTGCGACGGCTGCCAGTACAGCAGTTTCAGCTCACCACCCTCAGATAACAGAAAGAACAGCAGGAATAACCCGGTCAGAATCAGTACCGGCACCAGCGTCAGCCACCAGCGGGAAGAGACGTTGTGGATAATCCAGCAGGCGGCTATACCAGTCAGACTATACATCAGCAGGATATCCCCGCTCCAGAGCAGGGCCGTATGCAGCAGACCGATACCCCCCAGCACCAGCAGCCGCCCCATATTCCATGACTGACTGTAGCGGCTGAGCATCATCAGTGTCGCACCAAACAGCAGCGCAAACATACCGAGGAATTTGCCCTGCACCAGTACGCTCAGTACCGCCCAGGTGGTGACATCCGTTCCTGACGCTGACGAAATATAGACCGGATTCATATAGGCTGCGGATGGCAGCGCGAACCCACTGATGTTGAGGATAAAAATACCGAGAACGGCCAGCCCCCGCACCATATCGAGAACATCAATACGTGCAGAGGCGGGAGTGGCAGACAATGTCATCGGTTAAATATGACGGGCTGCGCGCAGGAATTCCTGGCGGGTGTTCTGGCTGGATTTAAATAATCCGCCCAGTGAGGTGGTGGTGGTGGTACTGGTCGCATCACGGATACCACGCGCTTTGACACAATAATGCACCGCATCAATGGATACCGCCACATTGGTGGTGCCGAGCAGTGTTTGCAGTGCCAGCAGAATTTGTTGTGTCAGTCGCTCCTGCACCTGCGGACGCTGGGCAAAGAACTGTACAATCCGGTTAATCTTCGATAACCCGATAACCGTGTCTTTCGGGATATACGCCACCGTGGCTTTACCGTCGATAGTGACAAAGTGATGTTCACAGGTGCTGGTCAGCGTGATATCACGAACCGTCACCATCTCATCCACTTTCATTTTATTTTCAATCAGGGTGATTTTCGGGAAATTGTGATAATCCAGCCCTGAAAAAATTTCATCCACATACATCTTCGCGATACGTTTCGGGGTATCTGCCAGACTGTCGTCGCTCAGGTCGAGATTGAGCAGCTTCATAATTTCTGTCATGTGCGCTTCAATCTGAACCTTACGGGTTTCCGGCGGCAGTGTCTGCTCCCGTAATGGTGTCTCCAGCCCGCGTGCGATCAGCGCGGCGTGGACAAGTTCTGCTTCCCGGCTTAATGATGACATACCTTCTCCGACTATTTTTCAGGTGACTCCCGGTGCTGTGTTGCACCCGGCGGCCGGTCAATACCCGCCGCCCTGCTATTTTAGAGCAATACGCCGTTTTGTTAATCCATTTTGTGGTTTTGGTGATGAAAAGTTTGCACCGGAAATCCCTGTTAATACTACGGATATCAGCCGGAAAGAAAGTAACGAAAACATTTACCGGAAAAATACCGGATAACGAATGTGTTATATAACCTCATAACGGAGACGGGAAATATCCTTATGATCAGCAAAAACAATTTCTTCGCTGCTCCGGGAAATATCTGACATCATCACCGCAGTGATATCAAATATCATTCCGGCAAATAGAGTTCCGGCAGCGGCAAGACCAGATCCTGAAACAGACAATAATTGTTCCTGATTTAATTCTTTCATAATTAACCTCTCAATTATTTAAATATAAAATACAGTATCTTTTTTGTCAGAACATAGAATCCCGCATAAATCACCGGTGTAAGAAAGACATCAGTCATCACATTATCCGGCCTGACAATGCGCAGTGATGAGTGAGTGACCATCAATGGCGTCAGTACCATACTGATATTCATGGACAGCAAGCGTGTATCTTTCGGATCATTAATTACCTTCTTAATAATATTTTTCTTTCTCATCAGGAATGATTACCGGTTGTTTTTCATCATGATGACTTTATGCCCTGAAAATTAAATAAAGCATAAACCGGTTAAGTGATAAAACCGTTTTTTTAGTTCTCTGTTTTTTATTTTTAATTAATTAAAAAGATAACAGGATTAATAAATAATAAACCTGTTATCCCTGAGGATAATTATTCGTTTATATCACTGCGGTCACGGAACACCAGCAATCCACCGGTAATCAGTGCCGCAAAGGCGACCCACAGTGCCGGTTCCAGTTTGCCGGTAAAATACGCGGAAACCGAGGATACCAGCGGGCCGCCGAGCTGCCCGACGGCATACCAGGTGGTCAGCAGCCCGGCCATATAACGGCCGTGCTCCGGAGCCAGTTCGCGCCCGCACTGAAATGCCAGCTGTACCGCCGCCATTAGGCCGCCGCCGACCAGAAAGGCACTGACTGCCAGGCCACTGATTCCGGGCATGACTTCCGCCGCCAGAATACCCGCTGCCTGTGCCCAGAGGGTGATTGCCAGCCGCCGCTGCGGTGTGAAAAAATGCCGCGCGGCAATCGCAGCTGCGATACCGGCAACGGCTGCGATACCAAATACCGGCCAGACAAACTGAGCAAACAGACTGCCGGGAAAACGTGCCGCCGCCATCTGCGATAAAAACGTGGCGGGCAGGATATAACCGAACCCGGCCAGCGCATAGCTCCACAATAAACGGCGGATTTTCGGCGTCATCACCGGCTTGCTGTGCGGGGAGGCGCCGGTACTCAGTTCTCCCGGACGCGGCAGATAGCGGCTGACATACAGGCTGAACACCAGCGCCGCTGCACCATAGATCCACCAGCCCTGTGAGGCGGTCAGCGATAAGCCCTGAATGCCGATTGCCGCCAGCCCGCACAACAGAATCCCGGTACCGGTTCCGCCGTAAACCGCGACACTCAGTGCCGGACGATTGAGTTTTGCCAGTGCGTCATTGGTCCAGGCAGCAGCGAGTACCAGTGTCCAGCCGCTCGCCCAGCCGATAAAAAAGCGTGCGATACTGTGCAGCACCGCGCCGGAAATCACTGCTGACAGCAGTGTGATAATCACCGCGCCCCATAACCCGGTCCACAGCCGCAGCTCAATGCCGCGTTTTGCCCGCATGGCATCAAAGGACCCGGCAAGATAACCGAGGTAATTCCAGGCAGCGACAATACCGGCGGTTGTCAGATCAAGCTGATGCTCGTCAATCATCAGCGGCACCTGCGGGGTAAAGGCAAAGCGCCCTATTCCCATGGCGACCACCAGCGCAAGAAAACCACTGATTGCGATATGAAGTGCCGTTGTCTGACGGGCGGAGTGAGATGTCGTCATGTGAAATACAATATGTTAATAATTTGTAACTTCGTTATACCAAAAGAAGCCTTTAAAATGCAATAATGACTTCCGGAATCAGATCTGTTGCTCACGCTTTTGTGCCACATCATTCAACTTGTTCTGTAAGTCTGCCATAATGCCTTTCTCTTTATTATCCGTTTTATCTGCGCCCTGCGGGCACCGGGAGTGAAACAGCATCATGGCTAATCCGACAGAAAGTCACACCTCTTCGTTAATCTCTTTACAGGAAGCACTGGATAAGCTGCTCGCGACCCCGGCCGCGATCACCGGTACGGAAACTATCGCGCTGACGGATGCTGCCGGGCGGATCACTGCCGCACCTGTTATTTCCCCTATCAATGTACCGCCATTTGATAATTCCGCAATGGATGGTTACGGGCTGCGCCTGGCGGATTGGGACGGAAAAACCCCGCTGCCGGTGGCTGGCCGGGCACTGGCCGGTGTACCGTTTAACGGCGCGTTACCGGCGGGACAATGTGTCCGTATTATGACCGGTGCCCCGGTACCGGCGGGTGTGGATACCGTGGTGATGCAGGAAGAAGCAGAAGTGTCAGATGCCGGTATCACCTTTACCGCCGGTATTACCGCCGGACAAAATATCCGCCGTATCGGTGAGGATATCGCGCAGCACAGCGAAGTTTTACCGGCAGGCACCAAACTGGCCGCTGCCCAGCTTCCGCTGATCGCCTCTCTTGGTCTGGCGGAGTTATCCGTGGTACGCAAACTGAAAGTGGCGGTGTTCTCCACCGGCGATGAATTGCAGGCTGTCGGCCAGCCGCTGGGCGACGGACAGATTTATGATACCAACCGTTTTGCGGTTCGTCTGATGCTGGAAAAACTCGGTTGTGACGTGATTGACCTCGGTGTGATCCCGGATAACCCGGAGATTCTGCGCGCCACCTTTGAGAAGGCCGATGCACTGGCAGACCTGGTGATCAGCAGCGGCGGTGTGTCTGTCGGTGAAGCGGATTACACCAAACAGATCCTCGATGAGATCGGTAAAATTAATTTCTGGAAACTGGCGATCAAACCGGGCAAGCCGTTTGCTTTCGGTAAGCTGAATAACGCCTGGTTCTGCGGTCTGCCGGGCAACCCGGTTTCCACCACCGTGACGTTCTATGAGCTGGTACAGCCGCTGATTGCCCGTCTGTCCGGTTTCAGCCAGTGGCAGCCGCCGATGCGCTTTAAAGCCATCGCCACCACGCCGCTGAAAAAATCCGCCGGTCGTCTGGACTTCCAGCGCGGTATTGCCGGTGTGAATGAACAGGGTCAGATGGTGGTCAGAACCACCGGCGATCAGGGCTCACATATTTTCAGTTCTTTCAGCCTCGCCAACTGCTTTATTGTGCTGGAGCGTGAACGCGGTGCGGTTGCCGCCGGTGACACCATTGAAATCGAATTTTTTAATCATTTACTGAAGAACGACTGATGGCGACCGAACCCGGACATATTGAACTCAGTGATGAAGAAGCACTGCGTTATAACCGTCAGATCGTACTGCGCGGCTTTGATTTTGATGGTCAGGAAGCCCTGAAAGCCGGGCGGGTGCTGATCACCGGCCTCGGCGGGCTGGGCTGTGCAGCGGCGCAGTATCTGGCTGCCGCAGGGGTTGGTCATCTTACGCTGCTGGATTTTGATACCGTGTCGCTCTCCAATTTGCAGCGCCAGATCCTGCATACTGATGCCCGCATCGGGATGGCAAAAACAGAATCCGCCGCCATTGCGCTGAAAGCAGTCAATCCGCACTGTCATACAGAAACGGTCACCAAACAGCTGGATGATGATGAGCTTACCGCGCTGATTCAATCTCATCATGTGGTGCTGGACTGCACCGATAATGTCGCCGTCCGCGAACAGCTTAACCGCGCGTGTCATCAGTTGAAGATCCCGCTGGTGTCCGGTGCCGCTATCCGTATGGAAGGACAGATCTCTGTCTTTACCTGGCAGGAGGGCGAACCCTGTTACCGCTGTCTGAGCCGGTTATTCGGGGAGAACAGTCTGACCTGTGTGGAAGCGGGTGTGATGGCACCGCTGGTCGGCACCATCGGCACCCTGGAGGCGATGGAGTGCATCAAACTGCTCACCGGCTACGGGCAGGTGAGCAGCGGAAAAGTGGTGCTGTTTGATGCCATGCGCATGCAGTTCCGCACCATTAATCTTAAGCCTGATCCTCAGTGCGAAGTGTGCGGCTGTAACGGATAGTCTCCGGTTTATCCAGATGGATCTGTGTGACGGCAGGCTGTGTTTCGGCTATCACACGGCCGTCACGGACAGAGTAACGCACCGGCACCTGACGGCGGACAGCATCAAACCCGTTTTCCGCCGGCAGGATCAGCAGGCTGGCGCGTTTGCCTTCCGCCACACCGTAATCCTGTAAATTCAGGGTGCGCGCACTGTATTCCGTGATCAGCTTCAGCCCGTCATTAATCTGACCATATCCCATCAGTTGACAGACATGCAGCCCCATATGCAACACCTGGAGCATATTGGCCGTTCCCAGCGGATACCACGGGTCAAACACGTCATCGTGACCGAAGCAGACATTAATATCTGCCGCCAGCATCTCTTTGACACGGGTGATCCCGCGGCGCTTCGGATACGTATCAAAACGCCCCTGTAAGTGAATGTTCACCAGCGGGTTCGCCACAAAGTTAATACCGGACATTTTCAGCAGACGGAACAGGCGGGAGGTATAAGCCCCGTTATACGAGTGCATCGCCGTGGTGTGGCTCGCGGTAACACGCGCGCCCATTCCCTCGCGGTGTGCCAGCGCGGCAACGGTTTCCACAAAACGCGACTGTTCATCGTCGATTTCATCACAATGCACGTCGATCAGACGATCGTATTTCTGAGCCAGCGCAAAGGTTTTGTGCAGGGATTCCACGCCGTATTCACGGGTAAATTCAAAGTGCGGGATAGCACCGGCCACATCTGCGCCCAGGCGCAGTGCCTCTTCCAGCAGTGCCTCACCGTCCGGGTAAGACATGATCCCTTCCTGCGGGAACGCGACAATCTGTAAGTCCACCCACGGCGCAACTTCCTGCTTCACTTCCAGCATCGCTTTCAGCGCGGTCAGTGTGGCATCGGAGACATCAACGTGGGTGCGGACATGCTGAATACCGTTGGCAATCTGCCATTTCAGGGTCTGCCAGGCGCGGGTTTTCACATCGTCGTGTGTCAGCAGCGCTTTGCGTTCTGCCCAGCGTTCGATACCTTCAAACAGCGTACCGGACTGGTTCCACGCCGGTTCCCCGGCGGTCTGGGTGGTATCAAGATGAATATGCGGTTCGACAAACGGTGCCGTGACCAGGCCGCCTTCGGCGTCCAGGCTCTCCGGCAGCACTTCACCGGCAGGCTGCTGCACAATCGCGGTAATGCGCTGATTATCGATGTCGATACGCCACAGTCCGTCACGGTCCGGCAGACGGGCATTATAAATATGTTTTACGGTTTGATTAAGCACGGGTCATCTCCGGGTTGGTTGTGCGACGGCGGTTAAGTAACGGATTGAGGACAGCATAGCTTAATGCACCGCCGAGAACTGCGTTCACCGGCACAATCCCCGGCAGCCAGTGTCCGGCAATCACACCTGCCGCCACCGCCAGCAGTGCGCTGACATTCACATCACGCATTTTACTGCGGTCAAAGGTTTCATAGCGGTGACGGTACATCAGATAATCCGCGATGATAATTCCCCCGATTGGCGGAATAGCGGCGGATAAGAACGTCAGCCAGCCGACAAAATTATTATAGAGCCACAGGGCGCACAGTGTGCCGATAAGCCCGTTGATGATAGATAAGGTTTTGCTGGAAAGCCCGGTGATATTGGCAAATCCCAGGCCGGACGCATAGAGTGCGTTATCATTGGTGGTCCAGATATTCAGCCCGAGCACAATAATTGCCGGTAATAACAGCCCCTGGGCAATCATCACATCAGAGATATCCGCCATACCGAGAGACGCCGCCCCGGCAGCACCGAAGATAAACATCAGTGAGTTACCGAGGAAGAAAGCGATAATCGCCACCAGCACCGCAATTTTCGGTTTGCGGCCGAAGCGGACAAAATCTGCCGTCAGCGTGCCCGCACTGACAAATGAACCGACCACCATGGCGAGCGCCAGATTAAAATCAATCGGCTGAGCGGGGATCACTTCACGCAGTGCACTCATTCCGCCCATACCGGTTACCGCCAGGTAAACCGAGTAACTGCCGAGAATGGCAATCGCCGGTACTGCAATCACAGAGAGTACGGTCAGTGCGGAGATGCCGAAGAATACTGTCACGGTCATCAGCACCCCGGAGATACCGATCAGCCAGTTGATATCCCACCCTGTCGCTTTACCGACCGGAATGGCAAACATGGCCACACCGACACCAAACCAGCCGACTTGTGTGCCGCCGAGTAAGAATGAAGGGAGCCAGGAGCCTTTAATACCGAAGGAGTAACGCGCGAGAAGGTGAGTTGTTAAGCCGGTTTTGGAACCAATGAAACCAAGAAAAGCGGTGTAGACACCAAGAAGAAGATTACCGATAAGAACTGCGAGGAAGAAATCATTAAAACTGAGACCGGTACCGAGAGCACCTCCGGTCCACATACTGGCGGAAAAGAAGGTTAAACCCAGCATTACAAAGGTTAATGCCAGCCCGCCTTTCCGCGCGGATATGGGCACAGGCCCATGACTGTAATTTTTATCCCCGGACACAATTGCCTCCTGTTGCTTTTCTCAGGCCAAAAAAATCTGACGAATTCTATAGCCGCAAAAAACAAAAGCAAACGATTTCGTTCACACTTAAAGAGAATTAACGCATACATGATATTCCGGCTGAAAATCATCCTGACGCAAAAAACAACAAGGAAAAAACCGGAAATAATACCTGATTACCGCCCCCGTTATTGTCTGCCGGAACACCGGTATCAGTTGCCGGAAAATGAACATGATATGATTAATGTCTGCCTGAAGATGTTTCCATAAATAAAAAAACGCATAAAAATCAGTTTATTAATTGTTTATTACCGGATACCACAAAATGTAACGGTAAGCCTTACATTACATCAGGGATATAACGCCGAATCTCACGATAGCTTATTTCGGTTCCGGAGTACCGTTTATGTCCCCCGGATATTCCCGGGTCGATGACATTATTTTTTACCGGCCTTTTCCGGTCTGTTATCACTTTATCGTTACTTATCGTTTTTTATCCGTCCGGCAGTGAAAAAAAAGCAGCAAGCGGATAAATCATTATCCCTGCCTGAAAATAAACAGCATCGGTAATTACGTTATTCTGCTTAATGTATCAATTTCAATATTAACTTATTAATGAAAATCAATATAATTATGATTTTATTATAAAAAATACCTTACGTTACGGTTTCCGCTGCCCCGTTCAGTTCCCCGGTAAACGATCACCGGTAAGGATGTTTTATCCTTATAGTTACCTGGTCATCATTTTGCGGAATTTCCGGGAAAATACGCTATATTCATTGTCATTATCCTGTTCAACTTTTATTGCCAAATACAGATAACTCATATATTGTACGCCGCCTGCATTTACCCCAGCGTGTGGTGATGGCCCGTTTATCACTGACGTTTCAGTAAAGTGCGCACGATGCAGACGCAAGGTGCGAGGTTTATTGAAAATAAATGCAGACTGACCGTCACCTGCTGACGGCCGGAAAATAAGTGCTGTGCCGGGACGCCATGTCCGCGGCATGTTTCAGGCTATTGGGAAGGGCTGTAAAAATGCAACAGAATACTGTGCAGATGAAACGCGTATTAAATACCCCCGCGTTGGTTTTCTTCGGGCTCGCCTATATGGTGCCCCTTGGTATCTTCACGACTTACGGACAGGTCACCGTCCTCAGTGAAGGTCATTTACCGGTTGCTTATATTATTACTCTGACAGCCGTCCTGTTTACCGCACTCAGCTATTGTAAAATGACCAGCACACTGCCGCTGGCCGGCTCTGCATATTCTTATGTCCAGAAAATCTTCGGCGGAAATACCGGGTTTCTGGTCGGCTGGGCGCAATTGCTGGATTATCTGTTTCTGCCGATTATCAACTATATCGCCATCGGTATTTTTGTGCATGAAGCCCTGCCGTCGGTGCCGATGGAGCTGATTATTGTCTCCGCGATTGTGATTGTTTCCCTGCTGAATATTCTCGGGATCAAACTGGTCACGTCGATGAATATGCTGATTATTGTGATGCAGCTGATCTTTATCGCGCTGTTCCTGTACTTCAGCTTCAGTTCGGCGTTCACCCTGGATAAAGAGGCGCTGCTCGCCCCGCTGACGGTGATGTCTGATCAGGTATCAGGGCTGTTTGCCGGTGCTGCGGTTCTGTGTCTCGCGTTCCTCGGGTTTGATGCCATTTCCACCATGGCGGAAGAGACCAAAGATGCCAAACGCGCGCTGCCGAAAGCGATTCTCTATACCGTGTTTATCGCCGGTACGTTGTTTATCATTATCTCTTATGGTGCACATCTGAGCTATCCGGCGTGGCGTGATTTCCTGCCGAACACCGATATCGCCAGTATTCAGGTGATGGAAAAAGTCGGCGGCGCGCTGATGGCATCCTCCTTTATTACGGCTTATGTGATCGGCGTGTTTGCCTCCGCGATGACATCCCAGGCCAGTATTGTGCGGATTTTCTATGCCATGGGCCGTGAAGGGGTGCTGCCGCGCTCTGTGTTTGCCCGTCTGCATGCCCGGTTCAACACCCCGGTGCTGTCGATCCTGTTTGTCGCCCTTGCCTCTCTGATGGCACTGGTGCTCTCCCTGAGCCTGGTGGCGTCCATGATAAGCTTCGGCGCACTGATTGCATTTACCTTTGTAAACCTGTGTGTTATCAAACACTTTATTATTGACCGGAAGGAACCGCTGACAGCTGCCGTGATCCTGCGCTGTCTGGTGGTACCGGCGATCGGGGTTCTGCTGACCCTGTGGCTGTGGACCAGTCTGGATGCTCAGGCACTGACTGTCGGCCTGATCTGGCTGGGGATCGGTGTGGTATACCTCGGTGTGATCACCCGGTTCTTTACCCGCCGTCCGCCGTCAATCACGGAAGAAGAAACTCACTTAATTATCAATTAACTCTGTTGATGAGGACTGGAGAGCATAATGAAAATGACTGCCGCTGATATTATTTATCACAACGGTTACATCTATACTGCGGATGCGGAAAACCGCGTCGCCGGAGCCATCGCCATTGCTGACGGCCGTATTCTTGCCTGTGGTGATAATGATGACATGGCAGCATTCCGTGGTGAGCATACACAGTTTATCGATCTCGACGGCAAAATGATGATGCCGGGAATTATTGACGGTCATATGCACCCGTTCTGGGGCGGTATTCAGCTGTTCGGCTGCCATCTGAATTATGAATCCCTGACCATTGATGAGATCCTCGCCCGCGTACAGGCGCATCTGGATAACGATCCGCGTACCGGCGAAAACGACTGGCTGAAAGTCACCGCCTGGCTGCGTCAGGGGATGTTACCGGCCGGTATTGATATGTACCGCGAAGATATGGACAAACTCAATACCCGCCGCCCTGTCGTGCTGTTCTCCAATGACTGCCATACACTGCTCGCCAACAGCCGTGCGCTGGAACTGTTCGGGATCACCAAAGAGACCCCGGCACCGAGTGACGGTAAAATCGGCAAACACGCTGACGGTGAACTGAACGGTATTCTCGAGGATGCCCCGGCCATGCGTGCGGCTGACAGCATTCCGTCCATTCAGGCCGACCGCGCGCCGGATGTTGCGCGCCTGGTACAAAAAGTCCTCAATGAACAGGGCGTCACCATGGTGATGGATGCCCGCGTGGCAGAATTGCAGCTGGATGCGTTCCGTACATTGCAGGAACAGGGTGAACTGACACTGCGTATTCAGGCTGCCCGTGAAATCACCCCGGATGATGCGCCGGATGTGGCCTCTGTTCCGCAGGCCGTAAAAAACGCGGTTGCCTTTGCAGAGCGCTATCATCAGCCGGAATGGGGCCCTGAGCCGGGCATTGCGGTGAAAAACATTAAAATGTTTGTCGATGGTGTACTTCAGTTCCCGACAATGACTGCTTCCCTGCTGAAACCGTACCGCATCAATCACGGTACTCCGGCACAACCGGACTGGCGTGAGACAGATAACTACGGCGATCTCTACTTCACCTCAGACGTGATTGATGCTTTGCTCGAACGTATTGCAGCGGCCGGGTATGATCCGCATCTGCACACCGTCGGAGAAGGCGCGGTTGATATGGTGCTCAACGGTATCGAAAAAATGCGTGCCGCACATCCGGGGAAAGATATCCGTCCGGGACTGGCTCACAATGAGCTGGTGGATGCCAAAGATTATGCGCGCTTCGCCAGACTCGGCACCATCGCCTGCCTCTCTTTCCAGTGGGCGGCACCGACTGCGGAACTGGCGGAATTCACCCGTAATATGATCGGTGAAACCCGCTATCAGCAGCTGGAACCTATCGCCAAGTTTATTGATGCCGGGGCGGTGGTTGCGTTCGGCAGTGACTGGCCGATTGATGATTTTGATGAATGGTATGATCTGAAAGTGGCGGCCACCCGCCGTGGTCATCCGGTTAACGGCCAGCCTGCACAGCGTCTGGATACTGACCGCGACCTGACTATCACGGAAGTGCTGCGTGCCGCTACTATCGATTCTGCTTATGCCCAGCACCGGGAAGATATTCTCGGCTCACTGGAACCGGGCAAACTGGCGGATATGATTGTGCTGGATCGCAATGTGTTTCAGATCCCTGCGGATGATATCGCCAATGTGAAAGTGCTGCGCACGATTGTCGGCGGTAAAACCGTTCATCTGACCAACTGCCCGTAACCGGCAGTCTGAAAAACAGAAACCTCATCCATGATGAGGTTTTTTTATCTCAGTGCTTAATTGCCAGCGTGTGGATCACCGGCTGATAACCTTCACGCTCATATAACCGCAGCGCACCGGTGTTTTCCGGCAGTACCGATAACTCCAGATGTGTATGTCCCTGCTCTTTTGACCAGGTTTTGACAGCATCCAGCAGTTTTTTACCGGTGCCCTGCCCGCGTACTGCCGGATCAACCACAATATCAAAGATATAACCGAAACGGCGCGGCACCACGCAGGTGTAAGGTGAGGTATCCTGTGTCTGTGCAAAGGCAAACCCGGCGATACCGTCTTCCGTTTCCGCGACCAGCAGACAAAATCTCTCATCCGCAACGGCATTTTCGATAAATCCGCGATCCTGCTCCGCCGGACGCCAGCGATCGGGCTGATATTCCGCCATCAGAACAAATAACTGCTGATAAAGCTCAGCAATGCGATCAGTGTCATTCAGTGTTGCGGGGCGGATTATCATGGTGTTCTCCTGTTAATCGTAGGTTTTGACCGCCGGCGCCTCATAGTCACGGAAACGGCGGATAAGTGCGTTACCGTCAGTTTCGGTGATCGCCATATGACGGTATTTTTCCTGCATAAACTGTTCATCGGTCATTTTATTGATCAGTGACAGCAGCGGATCATAATAGTTATTGATGTTCATCAGCCCGACCGGCTTCTGATGCAGCCCGATCTGGCTCCAGGTAAAGACTTCCGCAAACTCTTCCAGAGTGCCGAAGCCGCCCGGCAGCGCGACAAATCCGTCTGCCAGTTCAATCATTTTGCTTTTGCGTTCATGCATGGTGCTGACACGGTGAAGTTCAGTCAGATTTTTATGGGCAATTTCACGCCCCTCCAGCAAGGCCGGGATCACACCGATAGCCTGTCCACCCTCACGCAGCACGGTATCCGCCACCGTTCCCATGATCCCCACACTGGCTCCGCCGTAAACCAGGGTAATCCCCTGCTCAACCAAAACCCGGGCAAATTTCACGGCTTCATGACGGTAAATCTCTGATGCACCCGCTGCTGACCCGCAATAGACTGCTATTCGTTTAATATCCCGCATATTTGCCCTGTCCTTATCGTGATGAATTGAAAAACCGGGAGCCAGTATACGCAAGCGGTCTGAAGATAGCACTCGTCAGATTTTGCTATGTTATCCCGCAACCTCTGCCGGCGGATTAATATCCTCTTAAATCAGTAATTGCTATCCGTCATCAGCCCCGCTAAGATTGCATAACGAGTTCTGCCTTTTGCATGTAATTCCACATAACTGATTGTTTCACCGCATTTTTATTGCTCCCGAGGTTCTTAATGTCCGCGTCTCCCCGCCAGCAAAATGGTTCTCCGTGGTTACCGATCGGCTTATTGCTGTTGTCGATGATCTCTATTCAGAGCGGTGCCTCACTGGCGAAAACCCTGTTCCCGGTTATCGGCGCGCCGGGGGTGACCGCCCTGCGTCTGCTGCTGGGTACGGCTATTCTGCTGGTGATTTTTAAGCCCTGGCGGCTGCGTTTTACCCGTGCATCACTGCTGCCGGTGCTGGGATACGGTCTGTCTCTCGGGGTGATGAACTATCTGTTCTATCTGGCACTGACCACCATCCCGCTCGGGATCGCGGTGGCACTGGAATTTACCGGACCACTGGCTGTGGCCATGTTCGGTGCACGGAAAATAACGGATTATCTCTGGATTATTCTGGTGATCGCCGGTCTGGCCTTTTTGCTGCCGCTCGGTGAGCAGATCGGGGATCTTGAGCAACTGGACCCGATCGGGATGCTGTATGCCCTGGGTGCCGGTGCGGGCTGGGCGCTCTATATTATTTTCGGCCAGCGGGCCGGGCGCTTTTACGGCGCAGCCACAGTGTCCGTCGGCTCGCTTATCGCCGCGCTGATTTTCTTCCCTGTCGGGGCATATCACAGTGATCTGAGTGTGATGTTCAGCTGGGCGGTACTGCCGGTTGGTGTGGCAGTGGCAATCTTATCAACCGCCTTTCCGTATTCGCTGGAGATGGTGGCACTGACCCGCCTGCCGACACGGACATTCGGCATCCTGATGAGTCTGGAGCCGGTCATTGGTGCAATGGTCGGGATTATTTTCCTGCATGAGCATCTGTCATTCGCACAATGGCTGGCGCTGAGCTGCATTGTGGTAGCCTCCATGGGCGCGGCTCTGACCATCAAACCGAAGTCAAAAATCAAATCTGTTGAGTAATCACCTGCCATACTGAAACCGGCCTTGTGCCGGTTTGCCTATCGATTCTATAGATTTAATCGAATTTAACTATTATCTGCGCTGCCCTATAGTAACCCCATCGAAACAGAAATGTTTAACTGAATAATGTTTAACGGAATAAATAAGGGGAACAATAATGAGCACCGCAAAATTAGTGAAAACCACCGCTTCTCACTTAGTGTACACCCGTAACGATGTTACTGATGATATTAAACAAGAAACCATTGATGAACTGAATCATCAGGTTCTGCAGTTTATCGACCTGTCTCTGATGACCAAACAGGCGCACTGGAATCTGCGCGGCCGCAACTTCATTGCCATACATGAAATGCTGGACGGCTTCCGCGACAGCCTGAACAGCCACCTCGATACCTTTGCCGAACGCGCTGTTCAGCTCGGTGGTGTGGCACTCGGCACCTCACAGGCTATCAGTAAGGCCACCGCTTTACCGGCTTATCCGACCGATATCCACAGCGTGCAGGATCACCTGAAAGCACTGGCCGACCGTTATGCCATCGTCGCCAACGATATCCGCCGTGCCGTCAGCCGTGCTGAGGATGAAAATACCGCAGACATGTTTACTGCCGCCTCCCGCGACCTCGACCAGTACCTGTGGTTTATCGAAGCCAATATCGAATAATGATCAGAAATACAGCACCGTAACCGGCGGGTTGCGGGCTGAAATAGACATCTCATGTGTGAGTATGTGTCGTAAAAAATAAAAACAGTAAGACCTTGTGAGTCAATCCTACCCTTTATACCGCCTCCGGGCGGTATTTTTTTGCTTTTTATTCTGTGGTATCAGTGGTATTCCATAATACGCTATAAGCCGAAGAAATACGTATTTCAAAAACAGAAAAAAACCATAAAATTAAATGAGATAAGAGGAATACGTTAACACGTAATTATAGCAGATGATTATCTAAGTAATAATACCTGCTTATATATTCCTTTGGGCATAGCGGGGAAATAAAATGAAATTACATCTGTTATTGATCGTGTATTTTATCAGTGCCTTTTCTTTCGCTGACGGTGTCAGTCCGGACAGCACACGGTATATTTATCCGGAAGATGCACATAATATTACGGCCCTGATAAGTAATGAATCCGCCAATGCGGCATTTGTTCAGTACTGGCTTGACCCCGGTGATTCTGAAGAGCTGACCGCAAAATTACCTGTCACACCGTTTGAGCTGACACCGCCGATCTCGCGTATTAATCCCGGCTCAAGTCAGACACTGCGCATCCGGCTGATGGATAAAAGCACAATACCGGCCGACAGAGAAAGTCTGTGGTGGCTGAATGTTCTGGATATTCCGCCGGTCAGTAAAACGCCTTCAGCGGAAGCAAAAGATTCCGTGCAACTGGCCGTTCGTTCCCGGTTTAAAATGTTTTACCGTCCCGCCGGGTTAAGTGACAGAAATACCGCCACTCAGCAGGTTACATTTCAGTCCGGCAGTCATTCAATCCTGATAAATAATAATTCGCCGTATCACATTACCATTACGGAAATAACGCTGGCGGATAAAAAACAAATACTGCATAAATCCTTTATGCTGCAACCGAAAAGCCGTTCAGAAATCGCGGTAAAAAGAGCGGTTAAACGCGGTGACCGGCTGATTATCAGCAATATCAATGATTATGGCGGTAATGTGACCTTTACCGCCACAGCAGAATAACCGTTATTTGTTTATATTATTTTTCCGGTTCAATATCCGGACGCACAATCGGAAACACCGGTAATGCATTAAGCAGCCTGCTGCCGTACCGTTTGGTCAGCAGGCGCTGGTCATAAATCACCACATCACCGTGACACTGATGACTGCGGATCAGCCGTCCGACCTGCTGGATCAGGGTAAATGACGCGCCCGGCAGGCTCTGGACTTCAAACGGATAACGGTTCAGGGATTTCAGCCAGTCGTTTTCCGTGATAATCACCGGGTTAGTGACCGGCGGAAACGCGATTTTATGGATATGAACCTGCGTCAGGTAATCACCTTTCAGATCAAGCCCCTCCGCAAAAGAGTGAAGACCAATCAGCACACTGGTCTGCCCGTCCCGTATCCGCTGACAGTGGGTTTCCACCAGCCGGTAACGGGGCTGATCGCCCTGTACCAGCAGTTGCAGCCGCAAGTCCGTCACATGGGTAAGAAAAAGATCCATCGCCCGCTGACTGTTAAACAGCACCAGCATACCGCGGTGTTCACCGGATGCCAGCTGTGAGCGGAAGTAACGCGCCATTTCACTGATATGCGCGGCTTCATCCGCCGGCGTCGGCTCATAATGCATTTTCGGGATCACCAGACGCCCCTGGCGGCAGTGATCAAACGGGGAACCGAGTGCCACAAAGCGGTCATCCGCCTTTTCACTCAGTCCGGTCATTTCCTGTAACCGGCTGAAACTGTTGAGTGAACGCAGTGTCGCTGAGGTCACCACGATATTCGGCACATTGCGCCATAACAGATGCCCGAGCTGTTCGCTGACGCGGATACCCGCGCAGTGGAACCAGAGGTGAGACTGATTCTTTTCATAGCGGCGGCTGAGCCATTTTGAAACCGGCGCGTGTGAGATTTCAGAGAGCGCCGCCAGACGCCACAGTTTAGCGCTGCTTTCCAGTGCGCCGAGAAATTTACCGGCGGTGAGGATAGCCTTGTGCAGCCGGACAATATCCTGTTTTGCTGTCTGTTCGTTCAGGTCACTGAGAATCCCCTCCACCATGCTGTGCAGGGCATCTGTCTGTTTTGACAGCTGCTGAGCAGCTGCGGTCAGCGGTTCCGGCAGTTCCCCAAGCGGAAACAGATAGTGCGGATCTGCTGCCTGCTCCGGCAGCAGCGCCTGTGTATACATTGCCACATCACGGTACACGTCCGACATCGCTTCCAGATGTTTTTGCAGACGCGCGCTGTCCGCCAGTTTCGGTGGTTTTACCGGACGAAACTGTTGCAGATACTGCGTGACAAAGCGGGAAAGGTTATCCAGTTGTGCCTGAAGTGATACCAGGGTGATATCCCCCTCCACTTCCAGGGAGTCACGGGCCACATCGGCAATATGGTGCCCCTCATCCAGCACCAGCAGCAGTTTTTTGCTTTCCGGCAGAACAGATTCATTTTCCATTGCCGCCATCACCAGCGCATGGTTGGCAACCACCACATCCACACTTTCAATTTCACGCCGCGCCAGGAAAAACGGACAACGCGAGTAGTACTGGCAGTTGCGGCCGAGGCAGCTGAGTTTGTCGGTGCTGATTTTACGCCATAGGCTGTCCGGAATAGATGTTTTATGGTGGTCGCGCAGGCCGTCCCAGCCGAAAGAGGTAAAATCATTCTGCAGCTGCCGCACCGTGTCACGTTCAGACGCTGTTGCCACATCCGCTTTATCTTCCAGCAGCAGCATCAGATCTATCTGTTCGCCTTCTGCCGCACCGATCACCGCCATATTGCGCGGACAGACATAGCGCCCGCGCCCGAATGCGCCGGTAAAACGCAGATCAGGGATAATTTTTGCCAGCAGCGGCAGATCTTTGCTGTAGATCTGATCCTGTAATGCGACGTTAGCGGTGCTGATCACCAGCAGTTTTTGCTGCTCACGCGCCACGGCAATCCCGGGGATCAGATAAGAGAGGGTTTTCCCCACCCCGGTCGGAGCTTCAATCACCAGATGCCGTCCCTCATCCCCCGCCATGGTCCGGGCGACTTCCGCAATCATCTCCCGCTGCGGTGCGCGCGGAACAAAGCCGTCAATCTGCTCCGGCAGGGCTTTGTACCAGGCGCTGATTTGTTGTTTGACGGTGGCGGAAAGGGGCATCAGAAAAACCTATGGATAAATAAACAGGGCGCTATTGTTTCACACTACAGAAAAAAAATCAGCATGTCCGGGCCGTTACCGCTCATTTTCTGCATACGGTTCTTTCAATAGTTTGTTACAATTAATCAACATCACTCCGGATTTATCCGGCAGACAGGCTATATCAGATAAGATCAGAATACATCTATGAAGAAATTATTGATTATTTTCATTTTTATTTTTGCTTTCGGCTCTCTCGGCGGCGTTTTTCTTGCCGGAATGAACATGTATAATCGTTCGGTTGCCCCTGAGACTCCATCCACGGCGCAGGAAACGACCACCGGAGAAACCCGGTAATACTCTGCGTCCTGCTAACGAGGTTATTGCGATGTACCGAGACTATTTTGTGACAGCAGACTGGCTGCACACGCACCTGAATGATGAAAATCTTGTCGTGCTCGATGTCAGCAAAGCACCACCCGTTCAGCCCGCAGATTGCCGTCAGTTGTGGCTTGAGCGCCATATTCCCGGCGCACACTATTTTGATCAGGATAAAGTCGCTGATCGCGCCTCCCCGCTGCCGCATATGCTGCCGTCACCGGAAGTATTCGCGCAGGCCGCCGGTGAGCTGGGGATTGATAATGACACCATGGTGATTATTTATGATCAGGGTAACCTGTTCTCCGCCCCGCGTGCCTGGTGGACACTGAAAACCTTCGGTGTGAAAAATCTGTGTATTTTACAGGGCGGACTGCACGCCTGGATCAATGCCGGTTATAACACCGAAAGTGGTGAGATCCCGCTGCCGCAGGCAAAAACGTTTGTTCCTGAGTTTCAGCGCCATAATGCCGTGAATAAAGATGATGTGCTGCTGGCGATTACCGACCCGGAAATTCAGATTGTTGATGCCCGTTCTGCCGACCGTTTTCAGGCACTGGCTCCGGACCCGCGTCCCGGCGTGCGTTCCGGCCATATTCCGGGCAGTTGCAATGTGCCGTGGAATACACTGGTGGAAAACGGGATCTTCAAATCCCCGACACAGATTCAGCAATTGTTCCGTGATGCGGGTGTGGATTTAAGCAAATACCTTGTGGTGTCCTGCGGCTCCGGCATGACCGCTGCGGTGCTGCTGCTGGCGCTGACACTTACCGGCCATCAGAATGTCCGTCTGTATGACGGTTCATGGGCGGAATGGGGCGGTTCAGATACCCTGCCGATCGAACCATAAAAAAATGCCGGAGCACATCAGTGACTCCGGCATTTTTTTATCTGTTATATGGCTGTCAGCCCGTAAACTTCCCGGCAAGAAACAGCACAACCATCGCACCGATAACGGCCACAACAAAACTACCGAAATTAAACCCGTCAACCCGGCCTTTGCCGAAGAAAACACTGATATATCCCCCGACAACAGCACCGACGACCCCTAATATAATGGTCATAATAAATCCGATACTATAGGTTCCGGGCATAATCCACTTCGCCAGCACACCTGCAATCAAACCAAAAATAATCCAGGAAAGAAAATTCATTACTGCCTCCTGCTGTATTAACGGGTTAAGAAAAAATCCGGTTCACCTGTCAATTAAAGTGTCATATGACAAAAAAAGCAAATTTTATGCGCTCTGAGCCCGGGCAATCGCCTGTGCAATCGATGAGGAATCTTTCAGCGGACGGATAACAGCAAAGAGCTCATCCGCTTCCTGCGGATACGCTTTATGCAGATAACTGAACCACTGTTTGATACGTGCCACATGATACAGCCCGGTATCACCCTGTTTTTCCAGCTGCGTATAACGGTGCAGTAATGCCACAACATCCGGCCACGGCATAAAAGGCGCATCGTGTTTGACCACACGGCTCAGGTTGGGCACATTGAGCGCCCCGCGTCCGAGCATCACCGCATCACATCCGGTGACCGCCAGACATTGCAGAGCACTCTGCCGGTCGCGGATCTCACCGTTGGCAATCACCGGAATGGGCAGCCGGTGACGGATAGCGGCAATCGCCGGCCAGTCAATCAGATCCGCGCGATAGCCCGCCTCTTTGGTGCGCCCGTGTACAGTGATCTCGGTCGCCCCGCCCTGTGCCACCGCATCAGCGATTTCAAACTGATGGGCATTGCTGCTCCAGCCGAGCCGCACTTTCACAGATACCGGCAGATGCGCGGGAACCGCCTCACGGATAGCTTTGGTACCCTGATAAATCAGTTCCGGGTCTTTCAGCAGAGTCGCCCCGCCGCCGCTGCCGTTCACGGTTTTGGACGGACAGCCGCAGTTGAGATCCACCCCGTGCGAGCCGAGTTCTGCCGCCCGCGCGGCATTTTCTGCCAGCCACTGCGGGAACTGCCCCAGCAGCTGAACCCGCACCGGTGTTCCGGATTCAGTCAGGCCGCCGTGTTCCAGCTCCGGGCAGAGACGGAAAAACAGTTTCTCCGGCAGCAGCATATCCACCACACGGACAAACTCGGTAATACAGAGATCATAATCATTCACCGCCGTCAGCAGATGGCGGACAAGGGGGTCAAGGACCCCCTGCATCGGTGCTAAAAGGACACGCATGAGCCGGTACCGTTATTTACCCCGGTTACCCCACGGGCTGCCGGAGTCGCTGTTACCGGAACGCGGTTTGTGCTGGCGCGGACGCGGCGGACGTTTGTCGCCGCCACCGCTGTTACTGCGGCCTTCAGTGCTGCGTCCCTGTCCGCCCTGACGTCCGCCGCCGGAACGGCCGTTACCGCCGCGGCCCTGCTTCGCTTTCTGGATAGGTTCGGCTTTGATAGACGGGTCCGGATCGTAGCCCGGTTCAGCCATCCGTTCGATTTGCTTTTTCAGCAGTTTTTCGATGTCGCGTAATAAATCATGCTCATCGACACATACCAGTGATAATGCCAGGCCGGTAGCCTCCGCACGCCCGGTACGGCCGATACGGTGAACGTAATCTTCCGCCACATTCGGCAGTTCATAGTTCACGACATACGGCAGCTGTTCGATATCCAGGCCGCGTGCCGCGATATCTGTCGCGACCAGTGCGCGGATCGCTCCGCTTTTGAAATCTGCCAGTGCACGGGTACGTGCGCCCTGGGATTTGTTACCGTGAATAGCCGCCGCTTTAATGCCGCTGCCGTTGAGGAATTCCGCCAGACGGTTGGCACCGTGTTTGGTGCGGGTGAAAATCAGTACCTGCTCCCAGTTATCACGGCCAATCAGGTGTGCCAGCAGTTCGGCTTTACGTTTTTTATCCACCAGATGCACAAACTGCGTGATCTGCTGTGAGGCACTGTTGCGCGGGGAAACTTCCACCGTCACCGGATTATTCAGGATGGTATTCGCCAGTGATTTGATGCCGGTGGAGAATGTCGCGGAAAACAGCAGATTCTGACGTTTTACCGGTAATTTTTTGATAACACGGCGGATATCATGGATAAAGCCCATATCCAGCATGCGGTCAGCTTCATCCAGCACCAGAATTTCAACTTTGGATAAATCCACCGCATTCTGATGTTCCAGATCCAGCAGACGCCCCGGGGTGGCAATCAGGATATCCACGCCGCTGCGCAGTTTCATCATCTGCGGATTGATACTCACCCCGCCGAAGACAACCAGAGAGCGGGTACGCAGGTGACGGCTGTACTCACGGACGTTTTCGCCGATCTGTGCTGCCAGTTCGCGGGTCGGGGACAGGATCAGCGCGCGTACCGGACGCCCGCCGCCTTTGCGCGGATTATCCTGTAAATATTGCAGGATAGGTAAGGTAAAACCGGCGGTTTTTCCTGTACCGGTTTGTGCGCTGGCTAATAAGTCATGTCCGGCAAGCACCTGAGGAATGGCCTGCATCTGAATCGGGGTCGGCTGCTCGTAGCCCATCTCTGCGACGGCCTTCTGAATTTCCGGGCATAATGGTAATGATGAAAAACTCATGAATTGTTAAGACTCCGCCCCGGTCTGTTGTCTGCGGGGCCTGCTGATAATTGAATGTCGAAAATTAATCCGTCACTCCGGAAGAAATATCGATAAAATACGTCTGTGATCAATCCGTTGCTTACTGCTCATTTACAACAGATACTGATGAGCATACAGTTAATCATATGATTGATCTCTCGTTTATGCCGACACACCTATAAGGATATACGCCATGTCAGTCAATACGACTAATACGCCGCGAGGCGAACAAGCCAAACTCGCTTTACTGGAAGCCGCTATTGAGATTTTCGGACTGAACGGCCCAAATAGTGCCACTACTCGCCAGATTGCACAACGTGCGGATCAAAATATCGCAGCTATTGCTTATTATTTCGGCTCAAAAGACGGGTTGTATCTGGCCGTGGCACAGCATATTGCCGACATTATCCGTGATGAATTCCGTCCTGTCATTGAAGAAATTGATTTGTTTCTGGCAAACGGTACGGACGGGCAGGATGAATCCCGCTGTTTGCAGCTGATTGAGCTGAGTTTTCTCGCCTATAATGAACTGGTACTGAAGAAGGGCAATATTAATATCAGCCGGATTATGTCACGTGAACAGTTAATTCCGACCAAAGCCTACACGCTTATCCACGAACAGGCGCTGTCAGCGATTTTTACCCGTCAGGCCAGGTTAGTTGCCCGCTATACCGGGCTGCCGGACGGTCATATCAATACCCTTATCCATACGCACGCCCTGATGGGTGAAATATTGTCTTTCCGTCTGGCACGGGAAAATCTGCTGCGCCAGACCGGCTGGGACAATATCGGTCCGAAAGAGTATGACATGATCAATAATGTGCTGCGTGAACATATCCGCCTGCTGCTCAGCGGATTACAGCAGCATTACCGGAACTGATACACCACTGTCTCTGATAACTCACTGGAAACCAATTCATGAAACCAATGAAAAAAACCGGGATATTTATCATTATTCTGATTCTGCTGGCGGGTGCCGGCGGATGGTACTGGTGGGAGTCCCGCCCGTCGGGGCCCGCCCTGCTGTACGGTAATGTGGATATCCGGACGGTGAATCTTGGTTTTCGTGTCGGCGGCAAGCTGCAATCCCTGAATGCGGATGAAGGTGCTGCTGTGCAGCCCGGAGAGTTACTCGGTATGCTGGATGATACGCCGTACCGCCACGCCCTGCTGAAAGCAGAGGGGGTACGGGACAGTGCGCAGGCTGCACTATTGCTGATGGAAACCGGCTACCGTCCGGAAGAAATCGCACAGGCAAAAGCGGATGTTGCCCGCAATACCGCGGCGGCAGAATTCGCCCGTCAGTTTTATCAGCGCCAGGCCGGACTGATGAAAAGTCGTGCCATCTCCGCCAATGACCTGGAAAATGCCCGGAATCAGCGCAATCAGGCCGATGCGGCACTGAAAGCCTCACAGGATAAACTCAATCAGCTGGAAAACGGTTACCGCAAAGAAGAGATTGCCGAAGCACGCGGACAGCTGAAACAGGCCGAAGCCGCAGTGGAGCAGGCGAAGCTTGATCTGGCCGATACCCGGCTGACCGCACCGGCAGAAGGAACTATTCTGACCCGAGCCATTGAACCCGGCACAATTTTACCGGCAGGCAGCACGGTGTTTACACTGACGCTGACCAATCCGGTATGGGTACGGGCGTATGTCAGTGAAAATGAACTGGGACAGGCACAACCCGGACGCAAAGTCCTGCTGGAAACCGACAGCCGCCCGGGCAAACCGTATCACGGTCATGTGGGATTTGTTTCCCCGACCGCCGAATTTACCCCGAAATCCGTTGAAACCCCGGCGCTGAGAACCGATCTGGTCTACCGTCTGCGCATTGTCGTGACCGATGCCGATCCGCTGCTGCGTCAGGGGATGCCGGTCACCATCCGCTTTGATAACGAAGAGCCGCAGTCGTAAGGAGAGACGATGTCAGACATCACTATCTCCCTCAGTGCGGTCGAAAAGCATTTTCCCGGCCTTGATAATCCGGCCGTTGACCGGCTGACCACCACGATTCAGGGCGGTGGTGTGACCGGGCTTGCCGGGCCTGACGGTGCCGGAAAAACCACGCTGATCCGTATGCTGGCCGGGCTGCTGAAACCGGACAGCGGAGAGATCCGCGTCGCCGGGTTTGATCCGATTGAGGACAGTGTCGCTTTGCGCGCACAGCTCGGTTATATGCCGCAAAAATTCGGGCTGTATGAAGATCTGTCCGTGATGGAAAACCTCCGTTTATATGCCGAACTGCGCGGCCTGCCACACCACGAACAACAGGCGGTTTTTGACCGCCTGCTGACCTTTACCGATCTGACCCGCTTTACCGGCCGTATGGCAGGCAAACTCTCCGGCGGTATGAAACAGAAGTTGGGCCTGGCCTGTACACTGCTCGGGCAGCCGCAGGTACTGCTGCTCGATGAGCCGGGTGTGGGGGTCGATCCTATCGCCCGCCGCGAGTTGTGGCGGATGGTGCACTCCCTCGCCGATGACGGCATGCTGATCCTCTGGAGTACCTCTTATCTGGATGAAGCGGAACAGTGCCGCGATGTGCTGCTGCTCAATCAGGGAAAAGTGATTTATGAAGGCAAACCGGCACAGCTGACAGAAACCATGGAGGGCCGCTCTTTCCTGCTGTCCGCTGAACCCGGTGAGCGCCGCCGTATCTTACAGGAGGCATTGATTCAGCCACAGGTGACAGACGGTGTTATTCAGGGGCGTTATGTCCGGCTGATTGTGAAACCACAGGCGGATACCCGCGCTCTGCTCAGCGCGCTGAATACCCCGGATGCGGAACTGCTGCCCGCCAAACCGCGTTTTGAGGATGCGTTTATTGATCTGCTCGGCGGCGGCCCGTCACACCGTTCGCAGCTGGCACAGATTATGCCGCAGATCCCGGCGGCACCGGATGAAACCGTAATTGAAGCCGTCAGTCTGACCAAAAAATTCGGTGATTTTGCCGCAACCGATCATGTGGATTTTCAGGTTAAGCGCGGGGAGATTTTCGGCCTGCTCGGCCCGAACGGTGCGGGGAAATCCACCACGTTCAAAATGATGTGCGGCCTGATGATCCCGAGCAGCGGCCGCGCCCTGGTACTGGGGCTGGATCTGAAAACCAGCTCAGCCAAAGCCCGCAGCCGCCTGGGTTATATGGCACAGAAATTTTCCCTCTACGGTAATCTGACCGTCGCCCAGAATCTGACATTTTTCTCCGGTGTTTACGGGCTGCGCGGCAAAGCACAACAGCAGAAAATCGACGATATGGTGAATGCCTTTAATTTCACCCCGATCCTGCGCCAGACCACCGAAGATTTACCGCTCGGTTTCAAACAGCGGCTGGCGCTGGCCTGCGCCCTGATGCATGAGCCGGATATTCTTTTTCTCGACGAACCGACTTCCGGAGTTGATCCGCTGACCCGCCGCGAGTTCTGGCTGCATATCAACGGTATGGTGGATAAAGGTGTAACCGTGATGGTGACCACTCACTTTATGGATGAGGCGGAATATTGTGACCGTATCGGACTGGTCTATCACGGCAAAATCATTGCCGCCGGTACGCCGGATGAACTAAAAGCCTCTGTCGCGGATGACACCCATCCTGATCCGTCGATGGAAGATGCCTTTATCGGGCTGGTCGAAGAATATGACAAAGAAAGCGCACAGGAGGCCGCATCATGAGCGCACCTTCCGGTTTTTCATGGCGTCGTCTGCGGGCGCTGTGCATCAAAGAGAGCAAACAAATTGTCCGCGACCCGTCGAGTGCCCTGATCGCCATTGTTATTCCGCTGATTCTGTTATTTATTTTCGGCTATGGCATCAATCTGGATTCATCAAAACTGCGCCTCGGGATTCTGGTGAATCAGCAGAGTGAACCGGCGCGGGAACTGATCAGCACGTTTACCGGTTCTCCGTTTATTGATGCCACCCTCAGCGATAACCGCCATGAATTAATCGATAAACTTCAGGCAGGACATATCCGCGGTATTGTGGTGATCCCGGCCGATTTTGACAAACGCCTTGCCCGTCAGGGTGATATCGCACCAATTCAGGTGATTACGGACGGCAGCGAGCCAAATACTGCCAATTTTGTGCAGGGCTATGCCAGCGGTATCTGGCAAATCTGGCAGCAGCAGCGCGCACAGGATAAGGGGATCAGCAGTGAACCGCTCATTGATGTCCGGCTGCGCTACTGGTTTAACCCGGCCGCTGTCAGCCAGCATTTTATTATTCCGGGCGCAATCAGCATCATTATTACCGTGGTCGGTGCGATCCTGACCTCGCTGGTGGTGGCGCGGGAATGGGAGCGCGGTACCATGGAAGCGCTGCTTTCCACACAGGTGACCAAAACGGAACTGCTGCTCTCCAAACTGCTGCCCTATCAGGTGCTCGGCAGTTTTGTGATGGTGCTCTGTATGGTGGTGACGGTGTATGTGCTGGATGTGCCGTATCGCGGTTCGCTGTGGCTGCTGGCTCTGGTGACTTCCCTTTATCTTGCCACTGCACTCGGCATGGGGCTGTTGATTTCCACGGTAACCCGCAATCAGTTTAATGCCGCGATGATCTCCCTGAATGCCGCATTTCTGCCCGCGATTATGCTGTCCGGATTTGTGTTTGAAATCGACAGTATGCCGGTGGCGATACAGGTGGTGACCTATGTGATCCCGGCGCGCTACTTTGTGGAAAGCCTGCAAACCCTGTTTCTGGCGGGCAATATTATGCCGGTGATTATCAGCAATCTGGTGCTGCTGATCCTGTCAGCCATTGTGTTTATCGGCCTGACCGCCCTGAAAACCCGCCGCCGGCTTGATTAAGGAGAAGCGCATGTTCCACCGGATATTCACCTTAATTATTAAAGAGCTGCAATTGCTTCTGCGGGAGCGGCAGACCCGTACGATCCTGATCGTACCGGTAATTTTTCAGATGATTTTGTTCCCGCTGGCGGCAACGCTGGAAGTCACCAACGCGACTATCGAGATTTACGATGAGGACAAAGGCCCCGCATCCATTGAACTGACCCAGCAGTTTGCCAAAGCCAGTGCCTTTTCAGACGTACTGCTGATCCAAAACCGGCAGGACGTACGGGATGTGATTGATAACCGCAAAGCGCTGCTGCTGGTACATTTCCCGCAGAATTTCAGTGCGCAGCTTGCCGGACACAAACCGGCACAGCTGCAAATTCTGCTCGACGGGCGGAATTCCAACAGTGCGCAGATAGCCGCCAATTATGTTCAGCAAATTACCGCGCATTATCAGCAGGAACGGATGCCGCAGGCGGTCACCAGTGAGCTGGTGGTGCGCAACTGGTATAACCCGAACCTGGATTACAAATGGTTTATCGTGCCCTCGCTGGTGGCGCTGATCACCACCATCGGTGTGATGATTGTGACCTCACTCTCTGTTGCCCGCGAACGGGAACAGGGCACGCTGGATCAGCTGCTGGTTTCGCCGCTGACCACCGGTGAAATCTTTGTCGGCAAAGCCGTTCCCGCGCTGATTGTGGCAACGGTTCAGGCCAGTATCGTGCTGGTGATCGGCATTTTCGCTTATCACATCCCTTTCTCCGGCTCACTGCTCCTGTTTTATTTCACCATGGTGATATACGGGCTGTCGCTGGTCGGATTCGGCCTGTTAATCTCCGCCCTTTCCGCCACCCAGCAGCAGGCCTTTATCGGCGTGTTTGTCTTTATGATGCCTGCCGTGCTGCTGTCCGGTTATATTGCCCCGGTGGAGAATATGCCGGTCTGGCTGCAACATATCACCTGGGTCAATCCTATCCGCCATTTCAATGAAATCACCAAACAGATTTACCTCAAAGATGCGGATTTCAGTGTTATCCGCCAGAGCCTCTGGCCGCTTCTGGTGATCGCGGTCACCACCGGATCGGCTGCCTATGCGTTATTCCGGCGCAAGATTGCGTGATAACGTCCGGTAAAAAGAAATATTAACTATTGTGATACCCGATACACACCTTGCCGCTGCGCTGATAGCGGAACAATTCCCGCAGTGGGCACATCTGCCGGTGACACCGGTCGCGACCAGCGGCTGGGATAACCGGACATTTCATCTGGGTGAAGAGATGCTGATCCGCCTGCCGTCTTCACAGGATTATGCCGGTCAGGTGCTGAAAGAACAGCGGTGGTTGCCGCGTCTGGCAACAGGACTGAAGATTCAGATCCCGGTCCCGCTCGGTACGGGTAAACCATCAGAAAGATTTCCGCTGCCGTGGTCTGTGTACCGCTGGATCCCGGGAGAAACGATTGCGGCACACCCGCCGGCAGATAAAGCCGTGTTTGCCCGTGACCTCGCAGATTTTCTGACGGCGTTTCAGAGTATGGATACCACCGGCGGCCCGGCAGCCGGTGAGCAGAATTTTCACCGTGGCGGTAATTTAGCAGTTTATGACAGTGAAACCCGTCAGGCGCTGGCGAACCTAAAAGATAAAACCTGTATTCCGCTGTTTCTGCGGATATGGGAAAACGCCCTGCAATCGCCGAGGACGGCTGAGCCTGTCTGGGTTCACGGTGATATCAGTGCGGGTAATCTTCTCACTGCTGACGGCCGTCTGAGTGCCGTGATTGACTTCGGGCAACTTGGTACCGGTGACCCGGCCAGTGATCTGGTAATCGCCTGGACCTTCTTTGACAGAGAAAGCCGTGACATTTTCTTTGAACGGCTGCGATGTGACGCCGGAACCCGCGCAAGAGCAATGGGCTGGGCGCTGTGGAAAGCACTGATTGTCAGTGCAGCCCCGCAGAATACCAATGTGACGGAGGCCGGACAGGCAGCCCGGACGCTGGAACAGATTATTGCAGATGCCGGGCAGTAAACGCAAAAAAGGCCGGTTTTCACCGGCCTTTCATTTTTTACACATTATTCTGTCTGTGATTAGCGGCGGTCGCCCAGCAGGCGCAGCAGCATCAGGAACAGGTTGATGAAGTCCAGGTACAGAGACAGCGCACCCACGATCGCATAGCGGCGCATGGTGTCTTTGTTGTTGCTGTCAATCTGCTCACCCAGTTCACGCAGTTTCTGCGTGTCATACGCGGTCAGGCCGGCAAACACAATCACGCCGATATAGGTGATGATCAGTGTCATACCTTCGCTTTTCAGCCAGATATTGACCAGTGACGCGATGATAATACCAATCAGCCCCATAAACAGGAAGTTACCCATCCCGGACAGGCTGCGTTTGGTGGTGTAGCCGTAAATACTCAGCGCACCGAACATCCCTGCCGTGATAAAGAAGGTGCTGACGATAGACGCTTCGGTATACACGATAAAGATACTGGCGAGTGTCAGACCCGTCAGTGCGGAATACAGCATAAACAGCCCGGTCGCCACAGAAGCACTCAGGCGCTCAACCATACCGGAGATAACCCAGACCAGTGCCAGCTGAGCAATAATCAGACCGAAGAAGGTGATTTTGCTGGAGAAAACAAAGCTCATAATCGCCATGGAGTTAGACGAATACCAGGCGACAAAAGCAGTCAGCAGCAGACCGCATGCCATCCAGCCGTAAACCTGGGCCATATAAGCCTGAATACCGGAGCCCGCCTGTGAAACTATCGAGCCGTTAGAACGAGGAAATCGGTCCATGATGGATAACCCTTTCATCTGTATCAAATTGTTTATCGGATGATAAACGACCAAGGCCTATAGATTATCACATAAAAGGGGTGTTGCCAGCAGGCAAACTGTCAGGAATTCTCCCCTTTTCTTTACAAACAGGGAATATTTTTAACCTGATATGCGGGCGCCGGAAAAAATCCGGCGATCAGGCGGGGATTGGCGGTAAATTACCAGCGATCTGCGGCTTTTTGGTCGCTTTCTCTGGCATCCACCCAGCGGGTGCCGCCCTCAGGCAATGTCTCTTTTTTCCAGAACGGCGCACGGGTTTTTAAGTAATCCATAAGGAATTCAGCCGCTTCAAATGCCATCCCGCGATGAGCCGCACTGACACCGACAAATACAATCTCATCATTCGGGTATAAACTGCCGACCCGGTGGATCAGCGTCACCCGCTGTAATTCCCAGCGTCCGCGCGCCTGTGTGACTATATCTGTCAGGGCCTTTTCGGTCATGCCCGGATAATGCTCCAGCGTCAGCGCTGCCACATTATCACCCAGGTTATGATTACGGACTTTGCCGGTAAAGGTCACCACCGCACCATCATCCGCGCAACCGGCCAGCCACTGATATTCCTCACCGACACTGAAATTGTCCGTCTGAACAGCAATCCGGGTATTATTCATGGTTCAGCCTCCGGTAACCGGCGGGAAGAATGCGACCTCGTCACCATCTGTCAGCGGATGCGACAGCGGTACAAAAGACTGATTTACCGCACACAGCAGTTTGCCGGATTCCAGCGCCAGCGCCCAGCGATCACCACGCTCACACAGTGCCGCCCGCAAATCTTCTGCGGTGGCGTAATCACACGGCAGAGAAAGTTCGTCAGTGTTCACCAGCTCGCGCACCTGCGCAAAAAACAGTACCTTAATCATGCGTCCGCCTTAAAATGTCCTGATTTCCCGCCGCTTTTTTCCAGTAAGCGCACCGGCCCGATGACCATGTCTTTCTGCACCGCTTTGCACATATCATAAATCGTCAGCGCGGCCACAGAAGCGGCGGTCAGGGCTTCCATCTCCACCCCGGTTTTACCGGTCAGACGGCAGCAGGATTCAATACGCACACGGGATGTTTCCGGCTCCGCACTCAGCTGAACTTCGACTTTGCTCAGCATCAGCGGGTGACACAGCGGGATCAAATCCCAGGTTCGTTTGGCGGCCTGAATACCGGCGATACGGGCTGTCGCAAAGACATCCCCTTTATGATGGTTACCGTCAATAATCATCTGTAAGGTTTTGGCATCCATGGTGATAAAGGCTTCGGCGCGCGCTTCACGGACCGTTTCCTGTTTTCCGGACACATCCACCATGTTGGCTTCGCCCGCCGCATTAATATGGGTGAGTTGAGACATGTAAACTCCTGATATGACCGGCGGATCAGCCGCCGATAACAGATAAATTCGGGGTAATACCGCTGTCCCCCTGATGGAGGAAATGGGTTTCGCGTTTGTGCTGCAATGCCCGCTGAAGCCGTGCTTTCAGCTCGTCATCGTGTCCGTCTTCCGCCAGCAGGTCACGCAGCGTGATCCCCTGCTCACCGAACAGGCACAGATGCAGATTACCGACCGCAGACACCCGCAGACGGTTACAGCTCTGACAGAAGTCTTTTTCATACGGCATGATCAGGCCGATTTCGCCCTGATAATCCGGATGACTGAACACCTGCGCCGGGCCGTCACTGCGGGCACGCGCCACCTGCTGCCAGCCTGCCTGTAGCAGACGGGCACGGATAACATTGCCGGAGATATGAAAACGGCGGAATACATCACTGCCGTCGCCGGTTTCCATCAGTTCAATAAAACGCAGCTGAATCGGGCGGTCTTTGATCCAGTTCAGAAACGCGGGCAGATGGATGTCATTGACATTCTTCATCAGCACCACATTTACTTTGACCTTCTCAAAACCGGCCTCAAACGCGGCATCGATACCGTTCATCACCTGCATGAATTTATCCTGCCCGGTGATAGCGTGAAACTGGCGCGGGTCGAGACTGTCAACACTGACATTCACGGCGCTCAGCCCGGCAGCACGCCAGTCGCGGATATCCCGTGCCATGCGGTAACCGTTGGTGGTCACGGCGATGGTGCGGATATTCTCATTTTCGCGGATAGCGGCAACAATATCGGTAAAATCGCGGCGCATGGTCGGCTCTCCGCCGGTCAGACGGATTTTTTCCGTGCCCAGCTGAGCAAACGCGCGGGTCACCCGGCGGATTTCACCGAGCGAAAGAAAGGATTTGTGTTCGTTTGGTTTATAACCATCAGGCAGACAATAGTTGCAACGGAAATTGCAAACGTCTGTCACGGAGAGGCGCAGATAATAAAACTTGCGCGCAAAGGGATCTGTCAGTTGTTCAGTCATAACACCTTTCCAAATACGGGAGATGCGGACATTTCTATCCTGCACCCTGGTGACACTCTGGAGTGCCACGGCCAGCTCACCCTATTTCCTGTTCTGACTGAAACGTAGGTGTGAAGGCTAGGAGTTAATCGTTGTCATTAATACTGTTAATAACCACGCTAAGTGAATTGATTCTAGCGTCGCCCTGCGGGAATTACCATGACAAATACGCTATATATCTTATTATACAACGAGTTACCGGGACTCCGGAGAAAAAGACTTACACGCGGGATAACGAAAATTTCACACCATTTTTCAATTAATTAGCAAATAAATTATAGGTTGCCGAACAAATAACAACCAACAAACCGCCGGAAATACGGCGGTTTGCCGGGAAAATTATTTACCACTTTCTTGATCTGACACCCGTATATCCTGCCCGGTCAGTCCAGTGTAAGGTGATAGAAAATAACGGATTTATAATTCATCATCAGTGTCTCCTGCGGACGGAACCCGTGACGCTCTGCCAGCCGGGCAGACGGTTTATTCTCAGGAGCGATAATACACACACATTCATTAATGCCGCGCACCTCTTTCAGCCAGGTCAGTATGGCTCCCAATGCTTCACCGGCATAGCCCTTGCCGTGCGCCCGCTCTGCAAATACCCAGCCCGCTTCCGGATAGCGGCTGATGTCTTTTTCCATTTCACGGTAAAAATCCGCAAAACCGATATCGCCGATATACTCTCCGGTACTTTTTTCCCTGACCGCCCAGTAACCATACCCCAGCAGCGGCCACAATCCGAGATACGCCAGCATCCGCATCCAGCTGTCACGGGGCGTGGAGATTTGCCCGGCCATGATATGATGCGTTACCGCGGTATCCGACCACATGTCAGCGACTGCCGCATGATCCTCTCTGCGGTGAGCGCTCAGGATCAGGCGTTCAGTTTCCAGCACCGGAATGGTGCACGTCAGGTCATTCATGATGTTCTTCCTGCCATTTATTGATTTTAGTTATTGATGTTTATTTATGATGCTTTCAGTCATCACATCCACTCATACCATGACTTCCCTGCCGTTGCCACCACCGAATTACGCGTAATAGTACGCAGCAAAAAGATAATTTATCTTTATGATTGAGCAGAGTTTGATAAATCTCAGTATCGTGACGCGAAAAATTGGTTTTTATGATAGATTAGCGCGCAAATAAATATGAAAACTCAGGGAATGCATAAACACTATGGGAAACCGCACACTCACGTCGCTGGAACATGTTGTTGCTTTAGGCGGAGGCCACGGGCTGGGACGGGTGATGTCCTGCCTGAACGGTCTGGGATCGCGGCTGACCGGCGTGGTCACCACCACGGATAACGGCGGCTCCACCGGCCGGATCCGCCGGGCGGAGGGCGGCATTGCCTGGGGGGATATGCGCAACTGCCTCAATCAGATGATCACCGAGCCGTCAATTGCCTCCACCATGTTTGAATACCGTTTCAGCGGCAATGGTGAGCTGGCGGGCCATAACCTGGGGAATCTGATGCTCAAGGCACTGGATCATATGAGTGTGCGCCCGCTGGATGCGATCAATCTGATCCGCAATATGCTGAAAGTGAAAGCGAAGTTAATCCCGATGTCGGAAACGCCGGTTGATTTGATGGCTATCGACAGCGACGGCCACGAGGTGTACGGCGAAGTCAATGTGGATCAGCTGACCTGCCCGCCGCAGGAGTTACAGCTCTCACCGCCGGTGAAAACCACCAAAGAAGCGCTGGACGCTATCTGCCGTGCAGAGCTGATCATTATCGGTCCCGGCAGTTTCTTCACCAGCCTGATGCCGCTGATGCTGCTGCCCGATTTCACCAAAGCCATTAATTTCAATCAGGCGCCGATGATCTACATTGAAAATCTCGGCAAAGAGCTGAGCCCTGCGGCCGCGTCACTCAGTCTGAGTGAAAAAATAGCCGTGCTGGAAAAACGCATCGGCCGCAAACGGATAGATGCTGTGGTATGCGCACCGCATATCAATACCGGCGATCTGGGCGACCGCCTGATTGTCAGAGAGGTCCTGGAGGCACAGGATGTCCCGTACCGCCATGACCGCAACCTGCTGCTGAGTGCGCTGGATAAAACAATCGGCCTGTTGCCCTGATACAGTCAGGAGTTGGCAATAAACTGCTCACGCAATCCCTGTAATTCATCCCGTACCGCTGCCGCCTGTTCAAATTCCAGATCCTGAGCGTGGCGGTACATCTGCGCTTCCAGTTCCTGAATTTTAACTTCCAGCTCTTTCGGCGACATACGCTGGTAATCGCTGCTTTTCGCAGCAGCTTTTCCTTTGCCTTTGTTTTTCGATCCCGCAGACGGCTGACCGATTTTCAGGATATCGCCAATCTTTTTGTTCAGCCCTTTCGGCACAATACCGTGTGCTTCGTTAAACGCCATCTGCTTCTCTCTGCGGCGTTCGGTTTCCTCAATCGCTTTCGCCATTGAGGCCGTAATTTTATCGCCGTAGAGAATCGCCTTACCGTGCAGGTTACGGGCGGCACGGCCGATGGTCTGGATCAGGGAACGTTCGGAACGCAGGAAACCTTCTTTGTCCGCATCCAGGATAGCCACCAGCGATACTTCCGGCATATCCAGCCCCTCACGCAGTAAGTTGATGCCCACCAGCACATCAAACTCCCCGAGGCGCAGGTCACGGATAATCTCCACGCGCTCGACTGTATCGATATCCGAGTGCAGATAACGCACCCGCTCACCGTGCTCTTCCAGATATTCAGTAAGATCTTCCGCCATCCGTTTGGTCAGTGTGGTGACCAGCACACGCTCATTTTTCTGCGCGCGGATGCGGATTTCAGACAGCAGATCATCCACCTGCGTGGTGACCGGCCGCACTTCCACTTCCGGATCGAGCAGCCCGGTCGGCCGCACAACCTGTTCAACCACATCAGAGCCGGATTTCTCCGTTTCATATTTACCCGGCGTGGCAGACACATAAATACTCTGCGGGGCGAGGGATTCAAATTCCTCAAAACGCAGCGGGCGGTTATCCAGCGCGGACGGCAGACGGAAGCCGTATTCCACCAGGGTTTCTTTGCGTGAACGGTCGCCTTTGTACATCCCGCCGATTTGCGGAATCGTGACGTGGGATTCATCGATCACCAGCAGGCCATCTGCCGGCAGGTAATCAAACAGGGTCGGCGGGGATTCGCCGGATTTACGTCCGGAGAGATAGCGCGAGTAGTTTTCGATACCCGAGCAGTAACCCAGTTCATTCATCATTTCCAGATCAAACTGGGTGCGCTGGGCAAGTCGCTGCTCTTCCACCAGCTTGTTATTGTCGATCAGGAATTTGCGCCGCTCCGCCAGCTCGGTTTTAATCCCTTCCATCGCCTCAATGATGCGCTCACGCGGCGTCACATAGTGGGTTTTCGGGTAAACGGTAAAACGCGGCACCTGATAATGGATGTGCCCGGTCAGCGGGTCAAACAGTGACAGGCGCTCCACCTCATCATCAAACAGTTCGACGCGCAGCGCGTAATCATCCGATTCCGCCGGGAAAATATCCACCACCTCACCGCGTACACGGAATGTGCCGCGCTGAAAAGCCTGGTCGTTACGGGTGTACTGGAGATCGGAAAGCCGGTGCAGGATCGAGCGCTGATCGATGATCATCCCTTCCGTCAGATGCAGCATCATTTTCAGGTAACTGTCCGGATCACCCAGACCGTAGATAGCGGAAACCGATGCCACCACCACCACATCCCGCCGTTCCAGCAGGGCTTTGGTGGCAGAGAGCCGCATCTGCTCAATATGTTCGTTAACCGAGGCATCCTTTTCGATAAAGGTGTCTGAGCTCGGCACATAGGCTTCCGGCTGGTAATAGTCATAGTAGGAGACAAAATATTCCACCGCGTTTTCGGGAAAGAAATCTTTAATCTCACTGTAGAGCTGCGCGGCAAGGGTTTTGTTAGGCGCCATAATCATAGTCGGACGGTTCAGCGTGGCGATAACATTGGCAATAGTAAAGGTTTTCCCTGAACCGGTTACCCCCAGCAGCGTCTGATGCGCCAGCCCGTCTTCCAGGCCCTCAACCAGTTTTGCAATAGCCTGCGGCTGGTCACCGGCCGGTTTAAAGTCAGAATGCAGTTTAAATAGTTTGCTCATGGGCCCCCCTGCGCGAATAGGGTCACTATGATACTGGATAAAAAACCAGCTTCAACCCCCGGCAGAAAAAATCCGTTATTTTGTGATTTTTTGCTTGCAAAACTGGGGAAAATTTTATTGCCTTTCCACAGTTATCCCCAAAAAAAAGCACTTGCAATTTTAAATTATGCTGAAATCTGATGCGCCTCTGACCAATTGCTATTTTTCACGCCGGAGGACTCTTGATTTTATTTATCTATTTGTTATTTATAGATAAATCATAAAAGCCCGATTTTACAACAATGTCAGTGAAAGCCCCGTATCTGCAAGGATGGCGTGAGTTTTCTAAAGTTAATACACAAGGTTATCCACAGGAATAGTGGATAACTTAATAAAGTCGTTTGCCGGTGCATGGTTGCGTGACATTGTGCAGCCATAAAATTGTCACTTTCAGCACAAAGAGAAAAAATAATTCAGGATTTTTTCCTGATAAAAAACACCCGGCCGGAAGATTTGCCGTGATCCCGGCACGATCCTGCCGGGAGCAGGATCAGTGTGCGGAAACCGGCAGAGAAAGATAGCCGGATAAGTCCTGATTCAGCGGATCCGGCAGATGGGGAAGCACACCCGGGCACAGTGCCGGGATCAGATTACTGAGTGTCGCCAGATACGCCTGCTGCCGCAGTCCCGGCGGCGTGACCTCATCGGGCTTCACACCACGGCCGGGGGCAGGATCAGTGTGCGGAAACCGGCAGAGAAAGATAACCGGATAAGTCCTGATTCAGCGGATCCGGCAGATGGGGAAGCACACCCAGACACGGTGCCGGGATCAGATTACTGAGTGTCGCCAGATACGCCTGCTGCCACAGTCCCGGCGGCGTGACCTCATTAGCCACCCAGCCCGCCAGCGGCAACCCGGCCTGCTGTATCGCCATCACCGTCAGCAGCGCGTGATTAATACAGCCGAGCTTCACACCAACGACCAGGATCACCGGCATCTGCATGTGTGCCGCCCAGTCCGCATAAGTTTGTGTGGCCGACAGCGGGGTAAACCATCCGCCCGCTCCCTCGGTCAGCACCCAGTCAGCCTGCTGATTCAGCGCATGCAGCCCGTCAGTCATCACTTCAAATTCCAGCGGGGTTTGTGTCAGTTCGCTGACAATGTGCGGCGAGGTCGGCTCGGCAAAGGTATACGGATTGATCTGTGCGTAGCTGACCGGCGGCACCGTATGCCGCCACAGTGCCAGTGCATCGCTGTTGCGCAGGCCGTCCTCTGTCATCTCACTGCCCGAGGCCACCGGTTTATATCCGGCACAACGGAAACCGGCGTTGCGGGCGGTCTGCAACAGGGCGCAACTGACCACGGTTTTACCGGCATCCGTATCGGTGCCGGTTAAAAACCAGTTATTTTTCAACATGAATGACTCCGTACTGAATAAGATAGCTGAGCGGAAACCGCCCGTTTTCGGCGGGGTAATGATCTGCCAGCTGAATGAGTTTATTGCGTGTCATCAGCCCGGCAGCACGCCCCTGATGAACATGGGTGGCGCCGATCCCCTTAAGGGAGTGCAGCAGCGCGGGCAGAGAGCCGAAAGAAAGCCGGTAACAGACCTCTGACAACACGTGCCGGTAAGGCTGACAGGCAGCAGAAACGTCCTCCCGGCTGAGAAAACCGTTGGCGTGACGGTTGCTGTCCACCCGGGCAAACGCCTGATTCAGTTCATCCAGCGACCCGCTGAGTAACGTGGAGAACGCCACCACACCACCGGGCCGGGTCACCCGTACCAGTCCGGCCAGAGCAGCCGCCAGGGAATCACACCATTGCACCGCCAGATTGCTGAAACAGAAATCAAACTGACTATCCGCAAAAGGCAGTTGTTCGATATCCCCCTGCACATAGCGGGTTGCCCGCTGCTGTTCCGCTGCATGCGCCAGCATTGCCGGAGAGAGATCAAAGGCCGTCACACTGCGGCATTCCGCTTTCCATTGTTCACTGAAGAATCCGGTACCGCATCCGGCATCCAGCCCCTGCAGTTCAGACACGATTTGCCCGGAAAGTGCCTGAGTGGTCAGCTGACGCAGATGATGGCCGGTTTTCTGCTGAAGATGTGCAACTGAGTCATATTGCTCTGCGGCACGCCCGAAAGCGGCAGCAACGGCAGCTTTATTCACCGGGGCGGTAGTGACGGCAGAATGCATCCAGCGCCTCCGTAAGCTGTGTGATATCGTCGCGGTGATGTGCACTGGTCAGCGTGATACGCAGACGGGCGGTATTCGGCGGCACGGTCGGCGGGCGGATCGCTTTCACCCACAGGCCGCGCTCCTGTAAATAGTGCGACAGCGCCAGCGCAGTACGGTTATCCCCTGCGATCAGCGGCTGGATCGCCGAGGCGGACGGCAGTAATTGCAGCGGCAGATGCGCCACCTGCTGACGGAAGAGACGGATATTCTCCGCCAGTTTGTCACGCAGTCCGTCACCATTGCGGATTGCCTGTACCGCAGCCTGAATGGCACACGCCTGCGCGGCCGGGAATGTGGTGCTGTAGATAAGATGACGGGCATATTGCGTCAGGTAATCCGCCGTCTGTGCATCGCACAGCACTGCCGCACCGCTGACTCCGGCCGCTTTGCCGAAGGTGACAACCTGAATATCCGGGTGTATTCCCGCCGCATCACAGCTGCCCCGCCCCTCACGGCCGCAGACACCAATGCCGTGCGCATCATCCGCCATCAGCCGGGCGTTATGCTGCCGGGTGAGCGGCAGGATCGCCGCCAGCGGCGCGGCATCACCGTCCATACTGAAGATCCCCTCGGTGACCACCAGGGTTTTGCCGGTGCTGTTTTCAGTCCGGCTCAGACGAGTGCTCAGATGAGCAGTATCGTTATGATGAAAACGGCTGAATTCAGCAGGTGAATGTATCGCCGCTTCCATAATGGAGGCGTGAGCGAGTTTATCGCAGATAAGATGATCACCGCGCTGCATCAGTGCCGTGATCACCGCCTGATTAGCACTGAAACCGGAAACAAATAAGATCGCGCGATCAAACCCGAGCCACTCTGCCAGCATCTGTTCCAGATCCCGGTGAGCCGACGTGTAACCGGTGACATGACCGGAGCCGCCACTGCCCACGCCGTATTGTTCAGTGCCGTCACACCAGGCGCGGATCACCGCCGGATGGCGGCTGAGGCCGAGATAATCATTGCCGGAGAAATTCACGGCGCGTCTGCCGTTAATCAGGAGAGTACGTCCGTCCGCGCCGTCATTGGCGTCACGGCGGCGCACAGCATCCTGTTCCTGCGCCTGTTTCAGGCGCTCAGAAAGAAAAGTCTGCCACATGGTCCGGCTCACAGGGCTGCGTTATAGAATTTTTCGTCGTCACTGTGGCTGATGGCATCCAGCAAATAATCTGTCTGCTCATTATCCCCTTGAGTAACGTGGATCGCTTCACGTTTGATTCCCAGTTTTTTAAACAGTGCGATATCGGTATTTTCTTCCGGGTTAGTGGTGGTGAGCAGTTTGCAACCGTAAAAAATGGAGTTCGCACCCGCCATAAAGCAAAGCGCCTGGGTCTGTTCATTCATCATTTCACGCCCGGCGGAGAGGCGCACATGAGATGTTGGCATCATAATGCGGGCCACCGCAATGGTGCGGACGAAATCAAACGGATCGACTTCCTCATTATCCTCAAACGGCGTGCCTTTGATTTTCGCCAGCATGTTGATCGGCACACTTTCCGGAGCTTTCGGCAAATTCGCCAGCTGTACCAGCATCGCCGCACGGTCACGCACCGCCTCACCCAGCCCCAGAATTCCGCCGGAACACACTTTGATCCCCGCATCACGCACATTATCGAGGGTATCGAGCCTGTCCTGATAGGTCCGGGTGGTCACAATCGAGCCGTAAAATTCCGGCGAAGTATCGAGGTTGTGGTTGTAATAATCCAGACCCGCTTTGGCAAGACGTTCCGCCTGTGAACTGTTCAGCATACCGAGTGTCATGCAGGTTTCCATACCCAGCGCCCGTACTTCTTTCACCATGGTTTCCAGATACGGCATATCGCGCTCATGCGGATTCTTCCACGCCGCCCCCATACAGAACCGGGTCGAACCGGCCGCCCGCGCCTTACGCGCTGTCTCCACCACCTGCTGAACTTCCATCAGACGCTCTTTTTCCAGCCCGGTCTTGTATCGCGCACTCTGTGCACAGTATTTACAATCTTCCGGACACGCACCGGTTTTGATAGAAAGCAGCGTGCTGATTTGCACCTGCTGCGGGTCAAAATGCTGGCGATGTATGGTCTGAGCTTCAAACAAAAGTTCAAAAAAAGGTTTTTCAAACAATGCGTTGGCTTCTTTTAATGTCCACTGACGACCTTGACTCATAACTGTAACTCCCGATAAAAAAGTGTTGCCAGTTTAAATATCAGCATTATCATGTCAACTTTATTTGCATTGAAATGGTTTACATAATGGCTTTTTCAGGGAATATTTCAGATCACACCTTTTCGGCTGATGATGCGGATTTTGACCGCCGCCACATCTGGCATCCTTATACATCAATGACTCAGCCACTTTCGGTCTATCCGGTCGTCTCCGCTCAGGGGGCTGTCCTGACACTCGCTGACGGCCGCGAACTGGTTGACGGTATGTCCTCCTGGTGGGCGGCCATCCACGGCTACAATCATCCGGTACTGAATGCCGCAGTCACAAAGCAGCTGTCGCAGATGTCACATGTGATGTTCGGCGGCATCACTCATCCGTCAGCTGTTGCACTGTGCCGCCGCCTGGTAACAATCACCCCGGCCCCGCTGGAGTGTGTGTTTCTTGCCGATTCCGGCTCTGTGGCGGTGGAAGTGGCACTGAAAATGGCGCTGCAATACTGGCAGGCCCGCGGTGAGAAGCGTCACCGGATCATCACGCCGCGTCACGGCTACCACGGCGATACATTCGGTGCGATGTCAGTGTGTGATCCGCAAAACTCCATGCACTCTCTCTGGCAGGGCTATCTGCCGGATCACCTGTTTGCGGATGCGCCGCAGTGCGGATTTGATGAGGAATGGCGGCCGGATGATCTCCGCTCCGTGGAAACGCTGCTGGAACAACATCATCATGAAGTCGCGGCCGTGATCCTGGAACCGGTTGTTCAGGGTGCAGGCGGGATGCGCTTTTACCATCCTGAATATCTGAAAGGGGTAAGATCACTGTGTGATCACTACAATGTCCTGCTGATTTGCGATGAGATCGCCACCGGATTCGGTCGTACCGGTAAGTTATTTGCCTGCGAACACGCAGAAATATCACCGGATATCATGTGTCTCGGAAAAGCGATTACCGGTGGTTATATGACCCTCTCGGCCACGCTCACCACCCGTCATATTGCGGACACCATCAGTCAGGGGGACGCAGGCTGCTTTATGCACGGCCCGACCTTTATGGGGAATCCGCTGGCCTGTGCCACCGCCGTGGCGAGTATTGATCTGTTGTTGTCCGGAGACTGGGTGGCGCGCGTGAAGGAGATCGAAACACAACTGAAAACCGCCCTGCTGCCGCTGAAATCCCGCCGCGGCGTCTGGGATGCCCGGGTGCTCGGCACCATTGGTGTTATTGAAACGGAAGAGCCGGTGAATATGGCAGAATTGCAGCGCCGTTTTGTTGACGCAGGCGTATGGATACGCCCGTTCGGACGACTGATTTATATTATGCCGCCATACATTATTACCGGTGCGCAACTGGAAAAACTGACACAGGCGATCGATAAGGTGACGGCAGGATAAAAAGCAGGCTGCTGATATCAGCACCGGAGAAGCGCTGATAACGGGCAAAAACGAAAAGCCGCTGTGAATACCTCCCTGTACGCTCAGGCGCGTCATCCCTGACGCGCATGCTTTTCGTTTCGCCTGCCCGTTATCGCTTATTACCTGACCGGCAAACTCTGTATTGAAAAAAATGAATTATTTCAGCGTCAGCACCGCCACCCACATCGGCCCCTGTCCTGCCGGATAGCGGTTGATAAAGTGCAGTTCGCCGGTAATCGCATCAATATGGGAAACCGCAACATGATGAGAAAGTTGTCCGGTTGAGATCAGAAAACGCCCGCTGTTATCCACCGCAAAACCGCGCGGCTGAGTTTCTGTCGGATAACGTCCTGCCAGTTGCAGATGGCCGCCGTCATCAGACACCCGGTAGTGATTAATCACACTTGATGCCCGCTCGCAGGCATAGAGGTGATGCCCGTCCGGTGTGATATGAATATCAGCTGCCCAGCGGCGCCCTGAATAATCATCCGCCATCATATCGACAGACTGAATTTCACGGACTTTCACCCATTCACGGTAAACATTGATGGTCGCATTTAATTCATTCAAGCAATACGCCACATGTTTTTCCGGATGAAACGCCATATGGCGCGGCCCGGCACCGGCAGCAACGGTCAGCATATCGGCATGGCGTTCAGTTAAGCGCCCGTCGTCACCGATAGTATAAGCACGGATATGATCTTCCCCGAGGCACGGCACAAACAGTGTACGGCCATCCTGCGCAATATTGGCGGAATGCGGATTTCTTAATCCCTCAATCACCTGTACAGCACGGGCAGGAAGACCGTTATCGCAGATCGGCAGCACCGCCAGATTACCCTGATGATAAGACGCGGCATACAGTGTACGCCCGGCATTATCAAGGGTGATATACGCGGCAGTGCCCGGGAGCGGCGTCAGACCGGTTTGCGTCAGCTTGCCGTCTGCGGCAATTTCATACGTGACCACCGCATTGCCCGGTTTTACCGCAGCATAAAGATGACGGCCATCCGGCGCGGTGATCAGCGGCTGCACCTGATCAGGCGTTGATACTGTCTGTAACAGTGACATCTCACCGCGTTCATTCATCTGCCAGACATGAATCTGATGACTTTCCGTACTGGCAACATAAACCACCTGCTTCATTCGCGCTCCTTAATATCATCACTTACCCGTTTGATTTTTAACAGGTAATGTAAGCATTTCTGTATAATAATACCGCACTTAGCGTTTATCGCGAAACAATTAACATGCTATATTACCAGTTATCGCCGCCCGGAATCATTCAGGATGCCGTCAGGGTGCAATAATATTCCCTGATGCCCGCTGTTATTCCGGTTCTGACACTCATACAAGGGGCTTCCTGTTATGTCTTACCGCGTCCTCGCATTTGATCTCGATGGTACACTTCTCGATCCGGATAAACATATTTTACAGGAGTCGCTGGATGCCATCCGCGAAGCCCGCCGTGCCGGGGTACAGGTGCTGATTGTCACCGGCCGTCATCACGTTGCTATCCATCCGTTTTATCAGACATTGCAGCTGGATACACCGGCTATCTGCTGTAACGGTACCTATCTGTACGACTATCCGGGGAAAAAAGTACTTTCCGCCGATCCGATGAGTATCAGTGAATCCCGTCAGTTGCTGGAACGTCTGGCACAGACGGATATCGAACATCTGATGTATATCTCTGATGCCATGCTGTATCACACTGACAGCAGCACCATTGAGCGGACACTGAACTGGTCTGCGTCCCTGCCTGAACACCAGCGCCCGGTGATGCGTAAAGTGGATAACTTCCTTGATGAAGTTGAGCGCGCTGACACTATCTGGAAATTCGCCACCTGCTCAGACGATCTGAACAAACTGCGCGAATTTACCGATGCCGTGGAAGCGGATATGGGGCTGTCCTGCGAGTGGTCGTGGGTAAACCAGGTTGATATCGCCCGCAAAGGTAACAGCAAAGGCCGCCGTTTGCAGGAATGGGTGGAATCTCAGGGAATGTCGATGAAAGATGTGATGGCATTTGGTGATAACCACAATGATATCAGCATGCTTTCTTCTGCCGGCCTCGGAGTGGCAATGGGCAATGCTGCGGACGAAGTCAAAGCACATGCCGACCTGATTATCCCGGATAATACCCAGCCGGGTATTGCACAGGCGATCCGCCGCCATATTCTCAGCTGATAAATGCAGTGTTCTGAACTATAAAAAATGCCTTTTAATAAAGGCATTTTTTTATTATTTTCCGCTGACCAGAGAATAAAACCTGTTATTTATACTTATCAAAACTCCAGTTATTTTTTGGTTTTTCTGCCGGGTTCTGATTCGGGAATTTATCATTTTCAACAATCAGCAGTAATTTAGAGCCGTCATAAGTATAACCACCCTCCGCATACTGATACGGAAAACTTTCTGTCGCCACCACTTTATATCCCATACTCAGCAGTTCCGGGATGCGCATTCCACCCTGTGAGCCGTCAGTGGTACCGATACACCAGACTTTTAAGTTTTCGATTTCAACATCTTTCACTTTTTTCAGATAGGTGTAACACATCACCTGATTTGCGGCCAGCGCCTGACCGCCGGAGAAAATACCCAGTAATAAAAAGAGAAGTGCTTTTTTCATTGTATCCCTCTGACTCAGTGGTTTTTATGCAATAACGCACGTCTTACACTTATTTCCGTGTGCGGAGAATATTATATGATAATGCGGGGTCAGTGATGAACCGGCGATAATATATATCGCCGGTGCAGCGGAAGGGCAATCAGAATAATATGAATGCCCCTTTTATTAATGAAAAGTACGTATATTCAGACAGGTTATAATTCGCGGCTCAGTGACACACTTTTTACCTGTGCGTACACCCATTGCCCGGGTTTAAGCTGCAAATCATCCCGCGCCCAGCCGGTAATCCGCGCCCAGAGGAAATGATTGCCGACCGCCAGTCTCACATCGGTCTGACCGTTGTCGCCATCATACATTTCCGTGATTTTTGCCCGTAATATATTGCGGATACTGCTGCTTTTCGGTTTTTCCAGCGCGATTGACACATCATCCGCACTGACCCGTACCCGCACCGGTGTGTCACGTTCACCGGCGATATGCGGCACCCACAGCACCTGGTCACCGATAGCGGCGGCAGTCATCGCATAGCGGTCATGGTGCTCAAGCACCGTAACACTTAATACGCTTGAGAGGCTTTCCTGTGTGAGCCACGGACGCAGTGCCGCCCCTGCCCATACTTCTTCCAGCGGCCCTTGTGCCAGAATACGGCCTTTCTCCAGAATCACCACATCTTCCGCCAGCCGCAGGATTTCATCCAGACTGTGACTGACATAAAGGATCGGAATACTGATATCCTGCGCCATCTTTTCCAGATACGGCAACAGTTCGCGTTTGCGCGGCAGATCCAGAGACGCCAGCGGTTCATCCATCAGCAGGATATCCGGCGCAGTCAGCAATGCACGGCCAATCGCCACCCGTTGTTTTTCCCCGCCTGAGAGAGTTATCGGCAGGCGGTTCAGCAGATGCCCGATACCCAGCAGTTCCACAATACTGTCAAACTGATCTTCCATTTCCCGCGCCATGCCATAGCGCAGATTGCCTCTTATCCGGTAATGAGGAAACAGACGCGCATCCTGGAAAACATAGCCGATTTTGCGCTTTTCCGGCGGCAGACAGATACGTTTTTCAATATTAACCAGTGTGTGACCGTTAAGCTCAATCCGCCCTTTCTGCGGCTTTGTCAGCCCGCCGATCACATTAATAAAGGAGGTTTTCCCGGCCCCTGAAAGCCCGAAGACCGCGGTAATACGATCACTGGCCAGCTCCGTATTGATGACCATCGATAAATCACCGAGCTGCTGTTCGAAATCAAGCACTAACATACGGCAACCCCCAGACGTTTACGTCCCCAGCGGGTCAGCCATTCCGAGGCCAGCAGTGAGGCCAGTGCCAGAATAATCGCGATAATACAGAGCCGTGCCGCGTCCATTTCCGCCCCCGGTGTTTCAAGCAGAGAGTACATGGCCAGCGGGATAGTCCGGGTTTCCCCCGGGATATTTGAAACAAAGGTGATTGTCGCGCCGAATTCACCCAGTGAGCGGGCAAATGCCAGCACGGTGCCGACAATAATTCCCGGCAGAGATAACGGCAGTGTGATGGTGAAAAAGACCCGCAACGGAGAAGCACCAAGTGTCCGTGCTGCCTGCTCCAGGCGCATATCCACCGCCTCCAGTGCCAGGCGGATCGCCCGCACCATCAGCGGAAATGCCACCACTGCAGCAGCCAGCGCGGCACCGCGCCAGCTGAAGGTAAAACTGAAGCCGAACCAGTTATAGAGCCACTCACCGATAATACCTTTGCGGCCCATGCTGATCAGCAGCAGATAACCCACTACCACCGGCGGTAACACCAGCGGTAAGTGGATAAGACTGTCCAGCAGCGACTTGCCCGGAAAACGGCAGCGCACCAGTACCCATGCCATCAGTATGCCGAACGGCAGACTGACTGCCACGGCAACCGTTGATACTTTCAGGCTGAGGATGACCGCCTGCCATTCATACTCATTCAACATCGCTGTCTGTTAGTCCTTACTTATTACAGAGGGCTGAAACCGTAACGTTTGAAGATTTCTTTTGCTTCCGGTGTCTGCAGATAATCATAGAAACCTTTAACACCGGCATTATTGCGATCTTTCAGGATAGCAATCGGGTATTCAACCGGTTTATGGGTATCCGCCGGGAAAATGCCGACCACTTTCACTTTATCACTGGCAACCGCGTCAGAGCCGTACACGATACCCAGCGGCGCTTCGCCGCGCTCCACCAGCGCCATGCCGCTGCGCACATTATTAGTACGGGCCAGCATCGGATCAACCACTTTCCAGGCACCCAGGTTTTCCAGGGCTTCCTGTGCATAAATACCGACCGGCACATGATCAGGATCGCCGACAGCCAGACGGCCGCCATCCAGTAATTTAACCCAGTCAGTCTGCTTATTAATATCGACTTTATCAATCTTGCTGTCTTTCGCGGCAATCAGCACCAGCTCATTACCCAGCAGGGTTTTACGGGTGTCATTGATGATCAGATTTTTTTCCTGAGCATAATCCATCCATTTCTGGTCAGCAGAGATAAAGATATCTGCCGGAGCGCCATTTTCAATCTGACGGGCCAGCGTGGAAGAAGAGGCATAAGACGCAACAACTTCCCCCTTTTTCTCCTGCTTATATTTTGCCGAGATTTCATCAACGGCATTTGTCAGCGATGCCGCCGCAAAGACGGTCACTTTTTCAGCGGCCCATGCCTGACCCATGACAGCAGCAGAGATAACAACACCGGCCAATAACTTACTGAACTGTTTTTTCATTTTTTCCACCAGGATAGATTAGGATTAACCCGTTGTATATAACAAGATACAGCGAAAAATGAAAGGAGGTTTATCCCACTATCGTCAGTTAAGCGGAAAACACTATAAAATGGGGGGATTACATCGGGAGTGAGCGGGAAAACAAAAGCAAAGACGGATCACCTGCACAGGCAGGTGATCCTGAATACAGGATAATCAGTGCTGTTTTTCGTGGCGATCGCCTTTTGAAATCAGGTTGAAAATCTCACCTAATCCCCAGATCAGAGCCGCCAGGCCTGCCATGACAACAGGAACCATTAACAGTGCAAAACCTAAACTTTTAATTAACTCAAACATAGCACTTCATCTCTTTATATCAGGCGAAAGAATATTCAGCATGACAATAATAGCGTCATATTGCCCGCTATTCTATATAAATCACGCAGCCGAAAGCATAGCGATTCGTGCGGTCAGGTCTGCATAAAATAAACAACAGCCACAATCACTGCCGCCAGGATAAGAAAACCGACCACCTTTCCGGCACCGCCCGGTTTTTCCACAATATCACCACTGCGCGGTGAGACAGGCGCAGACGGGGATTGTGCAGGTGTTTCACCCTCTTCATCTTCGCGGTAAAGCTCCTGAATATAGAGAAACATCGTTTTCATAAACTGACTGTTCAGTGGCAGGGTCTGACCATCCTCACCAATGATGCACAGTGTAAAATCAATTTTTCTGCTCAGTCCCAGTAAAAAAGCACCCGGCAGCCAGGTATACTCCCGCTCACCGCAAGCGATCTCTTCCGCAACTTTTGCCGGAGCTTCATGACCGCCGTCATCACGCATATAAACAAGCAGCAACGGCTCTTCATCATCTTCGCCCTGCGTGAACGCCAGACCAATTTGGCCGCCACTTTCCTGATCCTGAGATTCAGCCCAGAATGCCTGCTCTGCCAGCATGCGGGCAAATGCTTCTGTTTCAGTACCTTCCCCTTCCGGTTCCGGGGAATCTTTGACTGCCTGATGAAGACGGAATAATACATTCTGCATGAAATAATCTCTGGCTGATAATTAATAGCTATACCATACCTGTTTTTATCCGGCTCACAAATTATTAAGTGAAATGTAACCGCCATATTGGCAGATGAAAAAAAACCGCAGTTTGCTACACTAACCGGAAAGCAACGCCGCACCGGGCGGAGAAACTGCGCCGGTGATTCTGTCTGATTAATATACGGGGTATTTTCCGTTGGATATTTTATTAACACTGAAATCAGAAGGTCATTTATTTGCCGATCCGCGGCGGATTTCCTTACTCAAGCAGGTCAAAGCTACCGGCTCCATCAGTCAGGGGGCAAAACTTGCCGGTATAAGCTATAAAAGCGCCTGGGATGCCATCAATGAAATGAACCAGCTTGCCGAGGAAACCATAGTTGACCGGGCGACCGGCGGCAAAGGCGGCGGCGGCGCGACACTGACGCGCTATGGTGAGCGCTTACTTCAGCTTTATGATTTGCTGGCACAAATCCAGCAGAAAGCGTTTGATGTCCTCAAAGAGGATTCACTGCCGCTCGACAGCCTGCTGGCAGCTATCTCCCGCTTCTCATTGCAGACCAGTGCCCGTAACCAGTTCTTCGGCACTATCATGTCACGCAACCATACCCATGTGCAGCAGCATGTTAACGTTCTGCTGGCAGATAAAAAAACGGAGCTGGCCGTCGCACTGACCGAACAAAGCGCCAACCGGCTGGGGTTATCCGTAGGTAAAGAAGTACTCACTCTGATTAAAGCGCCGTGGGTGAAAATCAGTAAATCCGCCGGAAACGATACAGACTATGACAACCGCCTGAGCGGTCATATCTGTTCCGTTGCCAGAGGCGCGGAAAACAGTGAAGTGATGGTGACGCTGACCGGCGGCGCACAGTTATGCGCAACGGTGGATAATCAGGATGCTGATAATCAGCAGCTGAAAGACGGTGATAAGGTCACCGCGCTGTTTAATGCAGACCAGGTCATTATTGCGACGTTGTGCTGATAAAAGAAACGGATCAAAGCCGCCGCGGACGGCGGCTTTTCGTCAGTAACTGCTTACTTCGCTGTTAAATCAACCTGATAAACAGCAAAGCCTACATCATCAGTGCCAACCCGCGTCATCGGATAACGTGCATTTTCTTCAATAAACTGCGTGGCTTTTTCACCCGGTGAGGTTTCAAAGCGGATATCCAATTTTTTATCCGTTTTCACCGGCACAAATGTCCAGTTCTGCTCTGCCCTGGCCGATACCCCGCCTTTCTCTTTGGTTTCTGCCGCAATATAACCTGCCAGCACACTGCGGTTTTCATCCGGTGAGGCAAACGCAATATGTTTATCGCCGGTACCGGCAAATTTTCCGCCGTAAGCACGGTAGTTATTGGTGGCAACCAGGAAGACTGCTTTCGGATCAATCGGTTTACCCTGATAAGTCACATTTTTGATGCGGTTAGCCTGCGGATTAACGGTCTGGCAGTCCACATCATATTTTGCCGGTTGGGTCAGGTCTATCTGGTAATTGACCCCGGAAATAGTATCAAAATTATAGGTTCTGAAACCATCCCAGTTAACCAGGCTCTGCGGTGCTTCAGACTGCGGATCAATCTGATTAAACATCCCGGCGGAGCACTCCAGCCATTCTGTGACTTCCGCACCGGTCGCTTTTACCACCACCAGCGTATTCGGGTAGAGATAGAGATCGGCCGCGTTGCGGAACGTCATATCGCCTTTTTCCACCTCGACAAAATCTGCCGGAGCATTTTTGCGTCCGCCCACTTTAAACGGCGCGGCGGCTGATAATACCGGCAAATCCGCCAGATCCGGATCACCCTGAATAAAGCGGAGGGTATAATCTGTCTGCGCGTTATTAACAATCTGCACTGTCGGGTCGCTCTGCAACAGAGCGAGATAGCTGTACATATTATCCGGTGATTTACCAATCAGTTTACCGACAAAGGCCCGGGTCGCATTGTGCTGCTCATCAATCACGGAAGCCAGCTTGTCATCCCGCGCCACCAGCGGCTTTTTATTGATCTTGTCATAAACCGGACGTGCCTGTGATTTGGCATCCGCCACTTTCCATGCGCCGTCATCATTATTCAGTACCAGATCGACCACACCGAGGTGATCACCCCACTGGCCCGGCATCACCGCCGGAATACCGTTAACGGTTCCCTGCTCAATATTAACGCCTTTGATATCCGCAAAATCTTTACCCGGAAATACGCCGTGCGAGTGACCGAACATAATGGCATTAATACCCGGGACTTCACTGAGATAATACACCGAGTTCTCTGCCATCGCTTTATACGGCTCCTGAGAAAAACCGGAGTGCGGAATAGCGACAATTAAATCAGCACCTTCTGCTTTCATTTGAGGTACAAATTTTTTCGCGGTTTCCGTAATATCATTAACGCGGACTTTTCCTTCCAGATTGGCTTTATCCCAGATAAGGATCTGCGGCGGTACAAAACCGATATAACCGATTTTAATCACATGCTCTTTGCCGTCGCGATCTTTGACCGGGGTATCGACGATAATATAAGGCGTAAACAGATTCTTACCGGTTTTTTCATCAATAATATTGGCGTTTACATACGGGAAATCCGCACCGGCAATGGCTTTTTGCAGATAATCCAGGCCAAAGTTAAATTCATGGTTACCAAAATTACCAACGGTATAGCCCATGGTATTCATTAACTTGTGTGCCGGATGCGCCTCACCGTCATTCAGTCCTTTACTGACCATATAATCGGCCAGCGGGCTGCCCTGAATTAAATCTCCGTTATCCACTAATACCGCATTGGTGACTTCACCTTTTGCCGCTTTAATTAACGCGGCGGTGCGGACTAAACCGAACTGATCTGTCGGTTTATCTTTGAAATAATCAAAATCAATTAAGTTACTGTGAATATCCGAGGTTTCCATCACCCGCAGATCGACTGTCGCGGCATTAACCGTTCCGCTGATCAGTAATGCCAGTACCGAATATTTTAATCCTGTTCTCACCATAACACCCTCTTCCGTTTAATTTCCGTGATGCCGTGATTTCTGTGCTAAAAAGTATAACAAAAACAGCAGACTGAATAATGACGTTTCTGTGAAGCAGATCTTCTTTTCATGATACGGAATGTAACACCGGAGCCATATCTTGACATCGCTGCCGGTTCCGCTTATTTCTGGGGAATAATTAAACTAATAATAAGGCTGCTCACTATGGCATACCTGCATATCACACAAGGGATTTTCCGGTTAAGCGCGGATAAACAGCTGTCTGTTCCGTCATTACAGCTGGACACCGGGCAGCATCATGCCTTTATCGGCACCAACGGCAGCGGAAAATCTGCCCTTGCCCGTGCACTGGTGCAGGAACTGCCGCTGCTTTCCGGGGAGATGAGCACCACTTTCCGCCGTCCGGTTCTGGTCGCGTTTGAAAAATTGCAGGCGCTGATTGATGAAGAATGGAACCTCAATAATACTGACCTGATTGACGGCGATGACACCGATAACGGGCGTACCACCGCCGATATTATTCAGGCGGAATACCGTGATAATGAACGCTGTCTGCAACTGGCGGCGCAGTTCGGTATTTCTGATCGCCTGTCACGCCGTTTTAAATACCTTTCCACCGGCGAAACCCGCAAAGCCCTGCTGTGTCAGGCACTGATGACAGAGCCGGATCTGCTGGTACTGGATGAGCCTTATGACGGACTGGATGCTGACTCCCGCCGCATGCTCAGTGAGATGCTGGCAGAACTTGCGGCAGACGGACTGACCGTTATTCTGATCCTCAACCGTTTCAGTGATATTCCGGACTTTATCACCCGTGCCGGGCTGCTGACAGAATGTGTGCTGGCACCGGCGGACACCTTGTCCGCACTGTTACAGGCACAACTGGCCCGCAGTGAGCAGACAGAACATCTGACACTGCCGGAGCGGGATGACCCGGCCGCAGAACTCCTTGCCCCGGATATTCCGCGGGTGATCCTCAATCACGGTTGCGTCAGTTATAACGACAAACCTATTCTGCATGATCTGACCTGGCGGGTGCTGCCCGGCGAGCACTGGCAAATTACCGGCGAAAACGGCGCAGGCAAATCCACACTGCTCAGTCTTATCACCGGTGACCATCCTCAGGGCTACAGTAATGACCTGACGCTGTTCGGCCGCCGCCGCGGCAGTGGTGAAACCGTGTGGGATATCAAACGGCATATCGGGTATGTCAGCAACAGCATCCACCTCAGTTATCGTGTGAATATCAGCGTGCGTAACACGCTGATTTCCGGTTTTTTTGATTCTGTCGGACTTTATCAGAAACCCTCCGACCGGCAGGTAAAACTGGCGGATGAATGGCTGGCACTGCTCGGCCTTAAAGCTTACCGCGACGCGCCGTTTCACAGCCTGTCATGGGGACAGCAGCGGCTGATACTGATTGCCAGAGCGCTGGTGAAACATCCGGCACTTCTGATCCTTGATGAGCCGTTACAGGGGCTGGATACACTCAATCGCCTGCTGGTACTGCGTTTTATCGATATTATGATAAGCCGCGGTGATACGCAGTTGCTGTTTGTCAGTCATCACAGTGAAGATACCCCGGCCTGTATCAACCGGCGGCTGGCGTTTATTCCTGATAACGGTAGTTATCGTTACGAAATCAATGAGTTGTAACCAGATTATCAAACGGCTGTTTTACTTTTTTATTTCACCGGAAACAGCCGTTATTTTCTGAATGTATTCAGTTTGTTATTAAGAATAATCTTATTATCCATTATTATCTGTCCGCTTTTTTTACTGGTGCATCGCGCACTTCTCTTTTACCCTGCGTCCTCCTTTTCTGATTTTCTGACACGATCCCATGACCTGGCTTTTACTTGCATTATCTCTGCTGTTATTACAATTTCACCGGACGCTGTCACTGGCAGTGCTTCTGACCGCCACCATCAGTGCCCTGTTCACCGGCGTGATGGATTGGCACGCCCTGCTCACACTGTGGTTTGTGATCCTGCTGGCTGTTGCCCGGCCTTATACCGCACCGCGCTCATGGCCGCGTGCGCTGGTGACACTCATGGTGCTCACCGTTGCACTGGGGCTGGCTTTTCATCTGCTGCCGGGATTTCATAACCTGCGCTGGATGCCGCCGGAAGCCGCCGGGCCGCACAGTCCGCCGTATTCATTCTGGCTGAATGCCGATAAAGCCCTGCTTCCGTTTGTTCTGCTGATTATCATTCCGCAGTTATTCGTCACCGCCCCGCTGCGTCCGGCGACCCGTCTGCGCTGGCTGCTGCTGGTTCTTGCGGTGCCTGCTTTGCTGTTACTGGCAACGGCCCTTGGCGGGCTGGGATTTGAGCCGCATCTGCCTGAGTGGCTGCCGGTGTTTATCATGACGAATCTGCTGTTTGTTTCGCTGGCGGAGGAAGCCCTGTTCCGCGGGACTATCCAGCAGGTACTTTCCCGTTATCTGCCGCCGTATGCCGCCCTGCTGATCACCGCCGCCGTTTTCGGACTGGCGCATCTTGCCGGGGGGCCGCTGCTGGTGGTATTTGCCGGTCTGGCGGGTGTTATCTACGGGCTTGCCTGGATGTGGAGCGGCCGGTTGTGGGTCGCAACCGCATTTCACTTCGGTCTGAACCTCTGTCATCTGCTGTTTTTTACCTGGCCGTTTAAGGTGGCGTAAAAAACTGTTTTTTTCTGTGTATCACACTTTGCATAAACATTTATAGCGGAATCGATTCAGTTTTAGTGTACACTATCCGGTAAACAGGACGGAATTGATGCTTTACGCACACGCTCGGGCGGAAATACCTGTACGGAAAGTTTGCCGAAAGGCGCCGGTGACCAATATAATGGACAATGTGCCGGGTCTGTTTCAATTCTGAAACCCCCTATCTGAAACACAACAGGAGTTTACGCTATGGCAGTAACTAAACTGGTGCTTGTACGTCACGGTGAAAGTGAGTGGAACAAAGAGAACCGCTTTACCGGCTGGACTGATGTTGAGTTATCTGAAAAAGGCCGTGCTGAAGCACAAGAGGCTGGTCAGTTACTCAAAAAAGAAGGCTTCTCTTTTGATTTCGCCTATACCTCTGTACTGAAACGCGCTATTCACACGCTGTGGAATATCCTGGATCAGGTAAACCAGCAGTGGCTGCCGGTTGAAAAAAGCTGGAAACTGAACGAGCGTCATTACGGTGCGCTCCAGGGTCTGGATAAAGCAGAAACCGCAGCAAAATACGGTGACGAGCAGGTCAAACTGTGGCGTCGTGGTTTTGCTGTCACCCCGCCGGCACTGGAAAAAAGTGATGAGCGTTTCCCGGGCCACGACCCGCGTTATGCAAAACTGGCTGAAAGTGAACTGCCTGCAACAGAAAGCCTGGCGATCACCATCGACCGCGTTGTGCCTTACTGGACTGATGTTATCAAACCACGCGTTGCTTCCGGCGAGAAAGTGATCATCGCCGCACACGGTAACTCCCTGCGTGCACTGGTAAAATACCTGGATAACATGGGTGAGGATGAGATCCTCGAACTGAATATCCCGACCGCTGTGCCGCTGGTGTATGAGTTTGATGAAAACATGAAACCATTGCGCCGCTACTACCTGGGTGACCAGGATGCGATTGCTGCCAAAGCCGCTGCGGTTGCCAACCAGGGTAAAGCGAAGTAATCCGCTTTCTCCGGTGAAAAAAAACCCTGACATTGTCAGGGTTGAGATTGCTGACAAAGCAGGATAAAACGTGGTTTTTCCTGCTTTGTGTTATCAGCCGCGGCGGGCTTTTACCGCATCAGAGAGCTGACGCAGCAGTGTCTCCGTATCTTCCCAGCCGATGCAGGCATCTGTCACGCTCTTGCCGTACACTAATGGTGCATCGCCTTCCAGATTCTGATTTCCTTCCTCAAGGTGGCTTTCCACCATCACGCCCATAATGGCTTTTTCACCACCGGCGATCTGCTGTGCCACATCGGTACTCACATCCATCTGACGCTTGTACTGTTTGCTGCTGTTGGCGTGGCTGAAATCTATCATGATGCGTGGTGCCAGACCGGCCTGTGCCAGCCCGTCTTTTACCGCACTGACATCTTCCGCGCTGTAGTTCGGCTTTTTACCGCCGCGCAGAATGATATGGCAATCGCCGTTACCGGTCGTATTCACAATGGCCGAGTGTCCCCACTTGGTCACGGACAGAAAACAGTGCGGTGATCCCGCAGCATTAATGGCGTCGATCGCCACTTTGATAGTACCGTCTGTGCCGTTTTTAAATCCGACCGGGCAGGACAACCCGGAGGCCAGCTCGCGGTGTACCTGGGATTCGGTAGTACGTGCGCCGATAGCGCCCCAGCTCATCAGATCCGCCAGATACTGCGGTGTGATCATATCCAGGAACTCGCCGGCAGCCGGCAGCCCTTTATCATTGATGTCCAGCAGCAGTTTACGCGCAATACGCAGACCATCATTGATAGCGAAGGAGTGATCAAGGTGCGGGTCGTTAATCAGCCCTTTCCAGCCGACTGTGGTGCGCGGTTTTTCAAAATAGACGCGCATAACGATTTCCAGCTCACCTTTCAGTGTGTTGCGCAGTGCCAGCAGGCGATTAGCATATTCAACCGCTGCTTTCGGATCGTGAATTGAGCACGGCCCGATAACGACCAGCAGGCGGTCATCCCGGCCTTCCAGGATTTCGTGGATTGCATGACGGGTGCGGCGAACGGTGTCTGCGGCAGTTTCAGTCGCGGGAAACGACTCTAATAACGCCACTGGTGGTAATAATTCCCGAATTTCTTTTATTTTTACATCATCGTTCTGATAGTTCATAACCCGTCTCTTCCGGTGTCCTGTTTCGTTATTGTCGTTATTTTAATCTAACTGCTTGTCAACAAGCTGTAAACAATTAGCTGCCACCGGAATTGAAATTAATTTTTCGCCCCGAAAATATTCAGATCAGCAGGACAAATTGTTATGAATCAGATGGAAAACAGCGGCTTCATCAGCCGCTGCCTGTGAGAGGGGTGTTTATGCCGTTAATCCTGTTTTAATACGTTTAATCACAGTAAACAGGAGGACAATCACCAGACCGGCGACGAGGCCAAACAACAGATTAGCAACCGGCGGTGTCATAAAATGCAGCACGCCGCCAAATGCCGGTACCAGCGCACTCTGCTGAGCCAGGTTCTCAATCAGATTATGGATCAGCGGAATACCGTGTGTCAGAATACCGCCGCCGACCATAAACATGGCGGCAGTCCCTACCACTGACAAGGTTTTCATTAAATACGGCGTGGCGTGGATCAGGCCGTCACCCAGCTTTTTCAGCAGCGCGGCTGATTTCTTTTGCAGGTAAAATCCCAGGTCATCAAGTTTGACAATACCGGCCACCAGACCGTATACCCCGATAGTCATAACCACTGCAATCAGTGACAGCACCACCAGCTGATTAATAAAGGGAGATGTGGCAACAATCCCGAGTGTGATCGCAATAATTTCCGCTGATAATACAAAATCGGTGCGGATGGCCCCTTTGACTTTGCGCTTTTCAAATGCGGCCAGTTCTTCCGGCGTCTGAAGATCTTCCGCCGGTGCCGTTTCACCGGATTCCCCCTCTGCTTTATGCAGAAATTTATGTGCCAGTTTTTCAGCACCTTCAAAACAGAGAAACGCCCCACCGACCATCAGCAGCGGTGTGACCGCCCAGGGGGCAAAGGCATTGATCAGCAGTGCCAGCGGCACCAGAATCAGCTTATTGAGAAAAGAGCCTTTCGCCACCGCCCAGACCACCGGGATCTCGCGTTCTGCACGAACCCCGGCCACCTGCTGCGCATTCAGCGCCAGATCGTCCCCCAGCACCCCGGACGTCTTTTTGGCGGCCATTTTGGTCATCACGGAGATATCATCCAGTACAGTTGCGATATCATCGAGTAGTGCGAGTAAGCTGCCACCGGCCACAGGAATTTCCTTTTGTTGCTGATTAATGAGAATCTGATTGTTATCAGACTCTCATTATAATCACCGGATTATTGTACGGAAAATAGTTTTACGACTGCTTCGCTGCTTTTATCCACATCCGCGAGCCGTTGAGTGCAACACCCAGCAGAATGATATATTCCAGTGACAGCGCATATACGCCCTGGAGAGCATAGATAACAATACTGATAATATTAATCACTACCCACAGCAGCCAGTTTTCCACCAGCTTACGGGTCATCAGAATCATCGCCACCACGGACAGCACGGTCATTGCCGCATCCCAGAACGGGAAGGCATCCGGCAGTAATACCGGCATCGCCAGATCAGCCCCTGCGACATTCAGTATACTGACCATACTCTGTGCCAGCCACGTAAAGACCGGGTCGATAAAACGCGCCAGCAGTAAAATCGCCGCCAGTGAGACGGCGGCAATCACAGCCGTCTGCCGCAGCGGCATCCAGCGGATTTTCAGCTCCGCTTCTGCTTTCTCATTTTGTCTGGTCCAGGCATACCAGCCGTAGATATTGGCCGCGAAAAAGAAAATCTGCAGCAGAAGATTGGCATAGAGCTGAATCTGAAAGAAAATCACCGCAAACAGCGTGACATTAATCAGACCAAACAGATAGTTGATTGTTTTTTCCAGACTTGCCAGCCAGATACACAACAACCCGGCGGTCGCCCCCACCGCTTCAATCCAGGACAGAGCATAGGACCCCTCTTTCCAGTAAGGGATTACCACGAGAATATTATTGATATCAAAAAATTCCATTCCGCCACCCGCACTAAGTAAATTTACCGAAGCTCGCAGATAATTACCTGCCGCATGTTTATTGTAGTGTGTTTCACCCTGCTGTTTTCAGTGAAATCATCCCATAGTAACAAATTTCGTTTAATACACTAAACATAATAACGTTTTTTTAACCTGAGCACTCCCGCTATTTTTGATTATGACGTACTATCTGGCCAGTTATTAATTATATGAATGAGATGTGAAATGGAATCAATTGAGCAAATTATAAACACTATAATCTCTTTTGCCCTATTAGATCCCCGTATTGATGCGGTCATTATCACCGGCCCTGCGGCGCGTCAGAACCAGGCAGAGCGTTTTTCTGATATTAATACCGAACTGATTGGCAGCACCCCTGATGAACTGTTTAACGACAGCCGCTGGCTGAACCGGTTTGGTGTGCCGCTGATTATCCGTAAAGCGCTTTCCCATGAAAGCGATGGTGTCCGCTGGCCATGTTGTCAGGTGCTGTATGAGAAAGGCCGTAAAGCCGGTTTTATGCTGGCAGGACGTGAGCGTATTACACGGATGGCTGAACACGGACTGGATAACATCTATCAGCGGGGTTATGCCGTTTTGCTGGATAAAACCGGTGTGACCGCCGGATTACCGGAGTATGCCGATCCTGCGTCCTTACTTACCCCGCCGGATCAGCAGGCATTCCTGGAAAACTGGCAAAATTTCTGGCTGGAGGCATCACAAGTGCCGGTTTATTATCTGCGTAATGAAACCTGGACAGCCCGTCTGCGCGATGTCGCCATGAAACAGTGGCTGATCACCCTGCTGGAGTGGCATGTACTGCTCCGCAGCGACGGCACACAGGATGTCTGGTATGCCGGACGCCACCTGAGCACCTGGCTGCCACCGGCCCTGTACGGCCGTTTTATGGCGACACTTGATAACCGTGATCGTGTCCGTGCCGCACGGGCTTACATGGCGATGCTGACGCTCTACCGCGATGTGGCGATCCGCGTAATTGATGCACAGAAATTTGATATTGATATAACGTTGGCAGATAAAATTATTGCACTGGTCACTGACCGGTTAAATACCGCTGATTTGCTGACGCAGGAAAATAAATCGTAACCGGCAGATAATCTCCGGTATGAGACCGGGGAGAATAAAACTCAGAGGGAAAGATACGATGGTGGGTCGTACAGGATTCGAACCTGTGACCAATTGATTAAAAGTCAACTGCTCTACCAACTGAGCTAACGACCCATCGTAATACTGCATACTGCGGAGGAGGTCTGAAATGGTGGGTCGTACAGGATTCGAACCTGTGACCAATTGATTAAAAGTCAACTGCTCTACCAACTGAGCTAACGACCCGTTTCAGATTTCGGGCAAAAGAGAATGGTGGGTCGTACAGGATTCGAACCTGTGACCAATTGATTAAAAGTCAACTGCTCTACCAACTGAGCTAACGACCCGTACTCTCTTGCCAACGGCACGATATAATACTGATTTATCCGGCCGGTGCAACGATTTTTTCAAATTAACTTATTCAAACGCTTATAATTCACTCACTTAGCCCCGGTTTGGTAAAAAAACCACCGGTCGGGGCTATACTCTGAGCAAAAAAATAAACCGGCTGTTATAAACCAGCCAGTTTTTTCTCAGCCAGTTTTGCACCGGAAGATCCCGGGTATTTCGCAACAACCTGCTGATAAATCGCTTTCGCTTTCGCTTTATCCCCTTTCTCCTGCATGATCAGCCCGACTTTATAGAAGGACTCTCCTGCTTTCTGGGATTTCGGCCAGTTTTTTACCACAGAAGCAAAATACGCCGCAGCGTCATCTTTTTTGCCTTTGTTGTAGTTCAGCTGACCTAACCAGTAATTGGCATTAGGAAGATAACCGGACTTCGGATAGCTTTGGATAAAACTCTGAAATGCGCTGATTGCACCATCGTAATCTTTGGTGTTCATCGCCAGGTTTACTGCAGCGTTATAGTCATCTTTCTCATTGCCCTTACCTGCAGTGGCCGGCGCAGATGTATTATCCGCAGAACCCGTACTGCCGGATGCTGCGGACGTGTTATCTGTTGATGCGCTGCCGCCGCCGCTGAGCGAATCCAACTGTGAGAAAAGTTCGCGCTGGCGTTCTGTCAATTGATTCAGCTGGTACTGACTTTCCTGGATTTGCCCGCGCAGCATATCGATATCGCGCTGGTTATCCATGACTTGTTGCTGAAGTTGGGTTAATAACTGACCATGAGCGTTAGAAATACGCTCGAGCTGCGTAAGGCGGTCATCAGTGGAGCCTGAGCCGATATTGATGATGGGTGCCTGAGCAATAGCGGCCCAGGGGGCCGCTACACCTATCAATAACGACAGACTCACCATCAGGCGTCTGAAGTTACTTTTCATGTATATCTCTTAGTATACGATGACTGCACGACGGTTTTTAGCGTAGTCAGCTTCGGTGTGACCCAGAACTGCCGGCTTCTCTTTACCGTAAGAAACGATAGAGATTTGTTCGCCGTTCACGCCTTTACCCTGCAGGTACATTTTAGCTGCGTTAGCACGACGCTCGCCCAGCGCGATGTTGTACTCAGGAGTACCACGTTCGTCAGCATGACCTTCTACAGTCACTTTGTAAGACGGGTTGTTACGCAGGAATGCAGCGTGTGCATCCAGCATTTGCTGGAATTCAGGAGAGATATCGTATTTGTCGAAACCGAAGTATACGATATTGTTGTTCTGAAGTTCCTGCAGCTGCTGACGTGCCAGTTCTTCCGCAGACATACCAGCGTTTGCGCCATTGTCGACAGTGCCCGCATCAGTCTGGTCGTTTTTGTTAGAACTACACGCAGCAACAGCCAGAACAGGTAAAGCTAACATCAGCCCTTTAAGCACTTTGTTAAGTTGCATCTCTTTGATCCTTTTATAATTTGCCATACATATTTTTAATGCATCACAGATACGGCGACCAGGCAGGGAATTTTACCTGTCCGTCAGTCGCCGGAAGACGCGCTTTGAAACGCCCGTCGGTCGAAACCAGCTGCAATATAGTTCCCATACCTTGTGAGGAGCTATAAATAACCATAGTGCCGTTAGGTGCGATACTTGGCGTTTCATCTAGGAACGTATCCGTTAAAATCTGGAAATTGTTCGCTACTAGATCTTGTTTGGCGATATGCTGTTTCCCGCCGCCTGAACTGACCATTACCAGGAAACTGCCGTCAGCACTGACGTCACCATTCTGGTTCTGAGTCCCATCCCACGTCAGGCGCTCAGGCGCACCGCCATTAATCCCAACCTTATAGATCTGCGGACGACCAGCCTGGTCAGACGTGAACGCTAACGTCTGGCTGTCCGGGAACCATGCAGGTTCGGTGTTATTACTGCGACCATCTGTTACCTGACGCATCTGGCCTGAGCCGAGATCCATCACATACAGATTCAGACTACCGGTTTTTGATAACGCAAATGCCAGTTTGGTTCCGTCCGGTGAAAATGCCGGTGCACCATTGTGACGCGGGAATGAAGCAACCTGGCGTACCTGTCCGCTGGACAGATTCTGGATAACCAGAGCTGAACTTCCGCTCTCAAAAGTAACATAAGCCAGTTTCTCACCATCCGGTGACCACGCCGGGGACATCAGCGGCTCCGGTGAACGGTGAACGGTGAACTGGTTATAGCCGTCATAGTCAGACACACGCAGCTCGTGACGATAGTCACCGCTGTTCTTAACCACCACATAAGCAATACGTGTGCGGAATGCACCACGAATACCGGTTAATTTTTCAAAAACTTCATCACTGGCAGTGTGTGCGGCATAGCGCAGCCACTGTTTGGTGACTTTAAACTGGTTCTGTGCGAGTACGCTGCCCGGAGCACCTGAGGTGTCCACCAGCTGATAACTCACCAGATAATTACCGTCGGCACCCGGCTGAACCTGGCCGACAACAACTGCATCAATACCTAACGCGGTCCAGGATTCAGGAACCACTTCAGACGCGGTGCCCGGTAACTGCGGCATACGGTTAGGATCGATAGGATTAAATTTTCCGCTGTTACGCAGATCCGCTGCAATAATTGCACCGACTTCTTCCGGCACAGTACCGCCGCCGGCGACCTGGAAAGGCACGATTCCGATAGGGCGTGCTGAATCAACACCCTGAGTAATCTCGATACGAACTTCAGCCTGAGCAACCGTCGCCCACAGCATCAGAAAACCGAGCATGTATTTCACTGCCTGCTTCATTCTCTCTCCCTCGTTGCACCAATGCCCGCATCAAACCCATATTTTAACAAACGTTCATAACCAAAACCAGATACCCTGTTAAAAACTATCACAGGATATAACAGGTTACTGACGCTGTTTTGCCATTTATTCCGGTTTAAAGTCCAGTTTAGTATTTTTAAACTGCTGCCAGACCGATTTACTCGGCGGAGCAGGAATACGAGCCTGTTTGGCCGCCGCGAGAGCTGCCTGACATAAACCGTCATCACCACCGACCGCATTCACACTGATAAGTGTTCCCTTATCAGTGATATTAATTTCCAGCGTACAGGTTTTACCGCGGTACATATCCGCATTATAAAACTTCGCCTGAATCGCTAACCGGACCTGCGCGATATAACCGTTCATATCGCCATCCGAGTTGGTTCCGCTTTTCTTGCCGCCGCCCTGACCAGCCGCGGATGCGCCGCCGCTTTCAGTGCCCGGTGCGTTGGATGCCAGTCCGCCGAGGAGATCATCCACTTCACTGGCCTGTTTTTTCGCTGCGGCTTTGGCTGCTTTTTCTTTAGCCGCTTTTTCTTTGGCGGCTTTTTCAGCTTTAGCGGCTTCTGCTTTGGCGGCTTCCGCTTTAGCTGCTTCGGCCTTGGCGGCCTTTTCCTGAGCCGCTTTTTCTGCTTTGGCTTTTTCTTCTTCAGCGGCTTTCTGTGCGGCGGCTTTTTCGTCAGCCTGTTTCTTCGCCAGCGCCTGCTCTTTAATCACTTTTTCTTTTTCAGCCTGAGCTTTGGCTGCGGCTTCTTCCGCCAGCTTCTGCTCTTCTTTGGCTTTCTTCACGGCTTCCTGAGCTTGTTTTTGCTGCTCTTCAGCCTGTTTTTTCTGATCTTCAACTTTTTGTTCGGTTTTCAGGCGCTCTTCTTCGATAGCTTTTAAGCGCTCCTGCTCACGCAGTTCTTTCTGACGTAATTCTTCTTCCTGCTGCTTCGCTTTTTTCTCGCGCTGCGCCTGAGCCTGCTTTGCATTGGCCTGCTGCTGTTGCTGCTGGTTAAAGTTCTCAACCATGGCGTTCGGATCAACCATAATCGCATCGATCACCTGACCGCCTTCACCACCGCCGGTCAGCCCTGATTTGGTTACAAACGATCCCCAGATCACAAGCGCAATCAGCAAAAGATGCAACACCACAGAGGTGATGACAGAACGATTTAATTTATCTTTACGCTCTTTCAGCTTTCCCACGCTTAATTCCCTAACCTTCTGAGTGAAAACATCTGCATAACAAACCTTACATCGGCTTCGTCATCAGGCCCACAGATTTCACTCCGGCCTGTTTCAGAATATTCAGGCCATTAATAATCTCTTCGTAAGGCACATCTTTGGCACCGCCGACCAGGAAAATAGTCTTCGGATCTTCAGCCAGATACTGTTTTGCCGCGGCAATGATCTGCTCTTCCGGCAGCAGCTCCAGACGATCCTGCTTCACCACCAGGGTGTAACGGCCGACACCGGAGACTTCCAGAATCACCGGCGGATTATCATTAGTGGAAACGGACTGAGAATCGGAGGCATCCGGCAGATCCACTTCCACGCTCTGACTGATGATCGGCGCTGTTGCCATGAAGATCAGCAGCAACACGAGTAACACGTCCAGTAAAGGAACGATGTTAATTTCGGATTTCAGCTCCCGCCGGCGTCCGCGATGACGTGCCATGATAATCTCCTGCCTTATTTCTTATCAGCAGTAGCAAAGGCCTGACGGTGTAAAATCGCCAGAAATTCTTCGCTGAAGTTGTCGTAGTTCTGTTCTAATTTATTCACGCGCTGATTAAGACGGTTGTATGCCATAACCGCAGGAATCGCCGCAAACAGACCGATTGCCGTTGCAATCAGTGCTTCCGCGATACCCGGCGCCACCATCTGTAACGTTGCCTGTTTTACCGCACCCAGTGCGATAAAGGCATGCATGATCCCCCAGACAGTACCGAACAGACCGATGTACGGGCTGATCGAACCGACAGTTCCGAGGAACGGAATATGGTTTTCCAGGCTTTCCATCTCACGGTTCATGGAGATGCGCATAGCACGTGCCGCGCCGGTTTCCACCGCCTGCGGAGAGTGTACGTTCGCCTGATGCAGGCGGGCAAATTCCTTGAAACCGGAGTAGAAAATCTGTTCTGTGCCGCTCAGTTCATCACGGCGCGCCTGGCTTTCTTTATACAGGCGGGACAGTTCGATTCCTGACCAGAATTTGTCTTCAAACGCTTCTGCTTCACGGGTGGCGGCATTCAGAACTTTGGTGCGCTGAATAATAATGGCCCACGAGGCAACAGAAAAGCCCAGCAATACCAGCATGATAAATTGCACGAGGTAACTTGCTTTCAGGAATAAATCCCAGATATTCATGTCAGTCACTGCTTAAACTCCGCGACAATAGACTCAGGAAGCGCTACCGGCTTCATTAAAGAAATATTCACGCAGGCGACCAGTACCTCTGCGCGACATAAAAGAGTTCCGTTTTTATGCATAAGTGTCTGCGTAAATGTCAGAGACGCACGACGGATGTCCGTGATCTCACTGCGTACCTCTAACAGATCGTCTAACCTTGCCGGATGGTGGTAATCGATAGTTAATTTGCGGACTACAAAGCCGAGCTGCTCTTCCAGCAGACGCTGCTGGTGAAAGCCCCGTTCCCGTAACATTTCGGTTCTGGCACGCTCAAGAAATGCCAGATACTGCCCGTGGTATACCACACCACCAGCATCGGTATCTTCGTAATAAACCCGTATTGGCCAACTGAACATTGAATATCCCGCAACTTACCTTTATCAGACAACATGCTTTGCAAACTATACGTGAAGAGCAAACGTATTGAAAATGCTTAGTTCGTAAAGATAAGAAAAGCCCGTTTGTCCGCGCGCTAATCATACTCGCCTTTATCCAACACGCAAGCCCCTGAAGGGCTCGGGATGAAAAAATATTTTGTTACGTATTACAATACCTTAGAGGCGTTATTTTTTGCTTCTAAAGCTATCATTAAACACTTATTAAAAGACATTTTTCCTCATGAATATGCAAAAATCCGGAATTATCCGGATTTTTGTGCTACCGATTTATTTACGGCATACTCTAACTTATTGTAATTCCATAAATTAAATCGCCTTATCTTTATTTTATGAAAACAGATTTTCCGTCCGGATTTACCGGCTGAAAACTCGCTTTTACTTATCGGTGGTGTTTTCTGCGGACAATGGCGTTTCATGTAAATAATGCCACAGCCAGTTATCGTTATCTCCCCGGCGCAGAATAACCAGTGAGCGCCGCGATGTGGTGCTTCCGGCAAAGTGCTGCGTCTCCTGATAACGCACTGATATGGTGTTTTCTGTCAGGCTGATACACTGATATTCTGCCGTTTCAATCGGTGCTCCCTGCCTCTTACCCTGTATACGGGTAAACATCTCTTTCACCGCCGCGAGGTCGATTACCGCCCCGCTGATCCCGGTCATAGAAAACTCAGGTGTGAAATGGGTCAGCAGCTCAGACAGCGCCGACTGCCCTTCTGCCCCGGAAACTGTAAATGTCTTAAAAATAAGGTCATGAACACGATGAATCTCGTCACAGGCCTGCTGAAACATACTGTTAGTCACGGATAATCTCCTTTGCGGGTTTAAGTGATGTGCGGTACTGCGGGCGGAACAGAAAAATCAGCGGGATAAGCCCGGCCAGTGCGCCCCCCAGAAATGTCAGCGCAAATGCCTGTCCCGGGAAAATGGTGTTCAGCGTCTGATATAACGTCATCATGACAGCCGCCCCGATGCTGAACACCACCTGACGGTTAATATTCCAGATCACACTGGCTTTATTCAGTTGCGCCCCCTGAAAGTCATACAGCGCGGTAGTTTGTGCACAATTTGCCGCAATACCGCCGCCGGTGCCGGTCAGCAGATAAATCAGGCCGATCAGATACAGCGGCGTATGACTGTCAGTCAGTGCGAACAGTGCGATACCACCGCTGTGCAGCAGCAGGCTGATAATAAACAGTCGTCCGGCGCCGATCCGGTTATACACCGCACCGCTGATCAGCATCGCCACCATCGCCCCTGCCGCATACAGCAGCATAAACGACCCGGTAACCGCTGTTGTCAGGCCGAGAACCGTGGTCAGATAAAAAATGGCAAGGATATTCGCACCGGTAAATACGCCGGGCACCGCGTAATACACGGCGACAGAGAGCCACAGCCGGGTATTTTTCAGCAGGGATAAATCGATAATAGCCTGAGGTGTCTGCCGGTAGTGGCGGTAGTATCCCAGGGCACTGAGCAGCATCAGCGCGCCAAGTGCCATCGCTCCGGCAATATTGTGATATTCGCCGTATAAAGAGAGGCCTATCAGGAGTGACGCCAGTGTCAGGCTGACCAGAAGCAGCCCTTTGAGATCCGGTGCGTCTCCGGCGTCTGTTTTCGGTTCACGTATCCAGCACCAGGCCAGCAGTGCGGTAAAGAGTGCCACTGGCGCATTGACGTAAAAAACAGGCCGCCATCCGGCCAGATCCACGATAATTCCCCCTGCCATCGGGGAAAGTGCCGGCGCAATCAGCGCAATCATCATAATAATGGTAGAGATTTTGCTTCGCTCACGCCCCTGAAAATACTGAAAGGTCAGTGACTGCCCGGCCGGGATCAGCAATCCGCCCGCCACGCCCTGTAAAAAGCGCCAGAAAATCAGCGAAGCAAAAGATTCCGCACTGCCTGCCAGCACGGCGGCCGCCGCAAACAGCAGCATAGAGGCCGTCATCAGTTCCCTGATCCCGAAACGCGCTGCCAGCCGCGGGCTGAGCGGGATAATCAGTGTCAGCCCGAGAATATAACTGTTTGCCACCCAGGTCACCGACAGGGATGTAACCTGCATAGCTTCTGCAATCGCAGGCAGTGTGATGGCAGACATAAAGATATTGATGCAATCAATAAAAAAGCCCAGTAAAAAAATCAGGGCGATACGGTAACGATAAGTCATGGTTTCCTCCGGCCAGCAGTGTAAAAGCAGTTGACCACAGCCGTCTATGCATCAAAATAGACAATACTGTTTGAGAAAACGAAACAATCTTATGCTGACATCCGTTGAGAAGATCAATACCTTTATCTATGTTGTGGATACCGGTTCCTTTACCCGGGCTGCTGCACGCCTGAATCTGAGCAAATCGGTGGTCAGTCTGCATATCAAAGCGCTGGAATCCGAACTCAGCACCACATTGCTGCACCGGACCACCCGGCAATTTACTCTGACAGAGTCCGGTCAGGCGCTGTATCAGCAATTCAAACCGTTGTTACAGCAGTTTGACAGTGCGATGGATGCGGTCAGAACGGGGACGATGCAACCTCAGGGGCCGCTGAGTTTCAGTGCCGCCGCCGAATTCGGCGGTCAGTTTCTGCTTCCGCAGCTGCCCGCCTTTACACAGCGCTATCCGCTGATCAGGGCGGATTACCGTGTCGATCACAGTCTGAGTGATTTAATTGCCCTGAAACTGGATGTGGTGTTCCGGCTGGGTACGCTGAGTGACAGCGGTCTGAGGTTCCGCAAACTGGCTGATTTTCCGGTCTGTTATGTGGCAACGCCTGAATTTATCCGGCAGCACCGGATAACGGAAAACAGTGATCCCGCCGCCCTGCCCTTTATCGCCAACAGTAATCTCACCGCCCGTTTCAGCCGTCGTCCGCATCTTCCCGCTCCGGATAACCGGGTGTTTATCTCTAACTCAATTCAGGCGATCCGTACTATGACGCTGGCACATCAGGGTTACAGCCTGCTGCCGGTCTGGTATATCCGGGAGCAACTGACTGAGGAGAAACTTGTTCCGGTATTCACACACCAGCCGGTACCGGATCAGAGCATTAATATGGTGTTTCCGCCCGCAGCGCATCTGCCGCAGAAGACCAGGGTATTTATTGATTATTTTGCCCGCTTTTTTGCCGGTAATACCGCATTACTGCGCTATCCGTGAACCGGGGCGAAAACAGAAAAGAAAAAAGCCGTTCAGATGAACGGCTTGTTGTCATAAACGCTTTTATTATAAACGTTCATATCAGCTGAAAAAATGATAAAGGCCGTAACCCAGAATCACCACCGCCGGAAGCGGATGGAAAATAATCTTCCAGATTGTGCGCTCCGGACGGAATGCCGTACCGAAAATTGCACCGCTGCATACTGCCCAGATCATCAGCAGTCCCTGCCAGATCTGTAATGAACTGGTGTTTGCCGCAAAACGCGACGGATCCCAGATCACACACAATGCCAGCCCCAACGCCATTACAAGGACAAGGGCCCGTAAGGGACCCTTATCCAGTAGTTGGTAAGACTTATTCAGCATCAGTCTTACTCGCCTGACGCGGCTTTATCTTCGTGATGCTCAATAGCCAGTGCTGCAATAACAGCAATGCTGCAGGCCAGGAGCGTTCCGAGGATCCATGCAAAATACCACATATTCGTCTGCTCCTTAGTACAAGCTATGTTTGTTATCTTCGATGAAGGACTTATCAAGACGCCCTGCCATCTTCACGTAACACCAGATGGTGTACAGGAGAACTGTCGGAACGAAGATAATCGCAACAACCGTCATTACCTGAAGTGTAAACAGGCTGGAAGTCGCATCCCACATGGTCAGACTGACGTTCGGGTCGATGCTTGAAGGCATAACGAACGGGAACATCGCTGTACCGCAGGTCAGGATCACACCGGCAATTGTCAGTGCAGAGAACAGGAATGCCCATGCACCTTTATCCATTGCAGTGAACATCACAACCAGCAGCGGAGATGCCAGACCGATAGCAGGCAGGATCCACAGGATCGGATAAGCATTGAAGTTTGCCATCCATGCGCCTGCTTCCTGTACCACTTCTTTGGTCACCGGGTTAGAAGCACCGAAGTGGTCAATGTCAGACACGACACGGAAGCCTTCAATACCGCCCCACATCAGCCATGCACCGGCAACTGCGAACAGAACAAATGTCAGCAGAGCAGTAACACTGGTGGCTTTACGCACACGTACATGCAGATCACCGGTGGTACGCATCTGCAGGTAAGTCCCGCCGTGCGCCACGATCATCATCAGGCTGATTAAACCGGCTAACAGACCGTACGGGTTCAGCAGACCGAAGAAACTCCCTGCATAAGATACCTGCAGCTGAGAGTTAACTTCTACCGGCACGCCCTGTAACAGGTTACCGAATGCCACACCGATCACTAATGACGGTACGAAACTGCCGATAAAGATACCCCAGTCCCACATACCACGCCATTTTGGTGATTCCAGTTTTGAACGGTAGTCAAAACCGACCGGACGGAAGAATAATGCCGCCAGTACCAGAATCATAGCGATATAGAAACCGGAGAATGCCGCCGCATAGACCATCGGCCATGCTGCGAACAGTGCACCACCTGCGGTGATAAGCCATACCTGGTTACCATCCCAGTGCGGTGCGATTGCGTTAATCATGATACGGCGTTCAGTATCATTTCTGCCGATAACACGCAGCAGAACACCAACGCCCATATCAAAGCCATCAGTTACAGTGAAGCCAATCAGCAGTACGCCAATCAGGATCCACCATACAAACCGTAATATTTCATAATCAAACATAAGTGGGCTCCTGTTTACTTAGCGTCTTGTGCCGGGGACGTTTCGAAATGATAACGGCCGGTTTTTAAGCTGCTTGGACCAAGACGTGCAAATTTGAACATCAGGAACATTTCAGCAATCAGGAATAAGGTATACAGGCCGCAAATCAGCGCCATAGAGAACAGAATGTCTCCGGCTGCCAGATGTGACGTTGCATATGCTGTCGGTAATACTTCACCGACTGCCCATGGCTGACGGCCATATTCAGCAACGAACCAGCCCGCTTCAACACCAATCCACGGTAACGGCAGGCTGAGGAAAGCAGCGCGCAGCAGCCATTTTGATTTGCCGATACGGTTGCGCAGTACACTCAGGAATGACAGACCCAGAACGATCAGCATCAGACCACCGGCTGCCACCATCAGGCGGAATGCCCAGAACAGCGGTGCAACACGCGGGATAGAGTCTTTGGTTGCTGCCTGAATCTGCTCTTCAGTTGCCTGACCGACGTTGTCGGTATAGCGCTTCAGCAGTAAGCCGTAACCAAGGTCTTGTTTGCTCTGATTAAAGGCATCACGAATTGCCGGGTCGGTATTACCGCCACGCAGCTGCTGTAACAGATCATACGCCACCATACCGTTACGGATACGGGCTTCATGCTGCACCATCAGGTCGCGCAGGCCGAGAACCGGAGTATCGATAGAGCGGGTGGTGATAATCCCCATCAGGTACGGAATTTCAATCGCAAAACTGTTTTCCATTTTTTCCTGATTCGGGAACGCAATCACGTTAAATGATGCAGGTGCAGGCTGAGTATGCCATTCACCTTCAATCGCGGCGAGTTTGGTTTTCTGTACGTCACCCATTTCATAACCGGATTCATCACCCAGCACGATAACGGATAACACAGCAGCGATACCAAAGCTTGCTGCAATCGCAAAAGAGCGTTTTGCAAATGCGATATCACGGCCTTTCATCAGATACCACGCACTGATAGACAGTACGAAGATCGCACCGGTACAGTAACCGGCCGCTACTGTATGCACAAATTTAACCTGTGCAACCGGGTTGAGAACCAGTTCGGAGAAGCTCAGCATCTCCATACGCATGGTTTCAAAGTTGAAGTCAGCAGCAATCGGGTTTTGCATCCAGCCGTTTGCCACCAGAATCCACAGTGCAGAGAAGTTGGAACCGAGCGCAACGAGCCAGGTCACCATCAGGTGCTGTTTCTTGCTGAGACGATCCCAGCCGAAGAAGAACAGACCCACGAAGGTGGACTCGAGGAAGAATGCCATCAGACCTTCGATTGCCAGAGGCGCACCGAAGATATCACCGACATAGTGAGAGTAGTATGACCAGTTTGTCCCGAACTGGAACTCCATAGTCAGACCGGTAGCAACACCCAGAGCGAAGTTAATACCAAATAACTTACCCCAGAACTTCGTCATATCTTTATAGATTTGTTTACCGGACAGGACGTATACCGTTTCCATGATCGCTAACATGAAGGACATCCCTAATGTTAGCGGTACAAATAAGAAGTGGTACATCGCTGTTAAGGCAAACTGTAATCGCGACAGTTCGACAATATCAAACATCTTGACTCCTTGCTCCTAGCAGGAAGACACCGACATGCGGCAACCCAAGCTTTCCTGAAGAAAGAAAGCAACATAACTACCAGCAATAAATGCCTCTAAATGCAATAACAAATTAGTAACAAAAAAACACCTAAATAGACACCCTAATAATAGTACGCTTATATTTGCACACAATAAACTGCTTTTGCGTGATTCAGATTGGAATTCTGAGGATATATCAAATAATGCACAGCGCAGTCATTTTCGGCTATTTTGATCTGCCACAATTTAAACAAATCACCGAAATAATGCCAGTGCAATAGATTGATTTACGTCAATTTTTCCTCACCGTGTTAATTAAAATCGCATATATGGTAATTGAGTTGCTTTATTGTTAATGCAATGTGCACACAAACACAACCAAACAGAAAAATACCAATAATATATGCTCTTTTCATTAACGTTTTATTTTCATCAGTATTTCTGGTTAATTTCATGAGCCCGATAATTCAATTATAAATAAATTATCACTAAAACTGTTATTGTCTGTTTGTATTAACACAGAGCAATAATCATTTCCGGCTTAAAAATTAAGTATAAATCAAGATGATAAAAACGCCCTTTTATACCTGAGACTTTTTGCTGTGTAAACGATACAGCAAGCGTTTTGGCTTAATTCAGAAAATTGATTAAAAGGACAGCAATGGAGGGAACAGCTGCGTAAAAATACGCAATATGACAGATACAGCTGAATTGTGTTCAGATCAAAAAACAGCCGGAAGCAGCATCAGGCCTGCCCCGGCTGTATAAAAATGCCCGGAATTATTTACCCAGGATCGCTTTTACCGCATCACCGATATCAGCCAGACTGCGGACAGTCTTCACACCGGCAGCTTCGAGGGCTGCAAATTTCTCATCCGCAGTACCTTTACCGCCCGCGATAATCGCCCCCGCATGGCCCATACGCTTGCCTTTCGGTGCAGTCACACCTGCGATATAAGCCACAACCGGTTTGGTGACATGGTCTTTGATAAAGGCTGCCGCTTCTTCTTCCGCGCTGCCGCCGATTTCACCGATCATCACAATCGCTTCTGTCTGCGGGTCATTCTGGAACATACGCAGGATATCGATAAAGTTAGAGCCCGGAATCGGGTCACCGCCGATCCCCACACAGGTGGATTGTCCCAGACCGGCATCAGTCGTCTGTTTCACCGCTTCATAAGTCAGCGTACCGGAACGGGAAACGATCCCCACTTTACCCGGCAGGTGGATATGCCCCGGCATAATCCCGATTTTGCACTCACCCGGGGTGATAACGCCCGGACAGTTAGGACCGATCATCCGCACACCGGCTTCATCCAGCTTCACCTTGACTGTCAGCATATCCAGGGTCGGAATACCTTCGGTGATGGTGATAATCAGTTTGATACCCGCATCGATCGCTTCCAGGATGGAATCTTTGCAGAATGGTGCCGGAACATAAATAACAGAGGCGGTAGCACCGGTGGCTTCCACCGCGTCACGCACGGTGTTAAAGACCGGTAAACCTAAATGTGTTGTGCCGCCTTTGCCCGGTGTCACACCGCCGACCATTTTGGTACCGTACGCAATCGCCTGTTCAGAGTGGAAAGTCCCCTGGCTACCTGTGAATCCCTGACAGATAACTTTGGTGTTCTTATCGATTAAAATAGACATTATTTCGCTCCCACTGCTGCAACAACACGTTTCGCAGCATCCGTCAGGCTGGTTGCCGCAATAATATTCAGACCACTTTTCGCCAGTTTTTCCGCCCCCAGCTCCGCGTTGTTCCCTTCCAGGCGCACAACAACCGGCACACTGACGCCGACTTCCTCAACCGCACCGATAATCCCGTCTGCAATCAGGTCACAACGGACGATCCCGCCGAAGATATTGACGAATACGGCTTTAACATTTTCATCGGACAGAATGATTTTAAAGGCTTCTGTCACGCGCTCTTTGGTTGCGCCGCCGCCGACATCCAGGAAGTTTGCCGGTTCACCGCCATGCAGTTTGACGATATCCATGGTGCCCATCGCCAGACCGGCACCGTTCACCATACAGCCGATATTGCCGTCCAGCGCCACATAGTTCAGTTCCCATTGCGCAGCCTGTGCTTCGCGGGCATCTTCCTGTGACGGGTCATGCATTTCACGCAGTTCCGGCTGACGGTACAGGGCGTTGCCGTCAATACCTAATTTACCGTCGAGGCAGATAAGTTCGTCCTGAGTGGTGATCACCAGCGGGTTGATTTCTGCCATCGCCAGATCACGCTCCAGGAACATGGTTGCCAGTCCCATAAAGATTTTGGTGAACTGACTGACTAATTTACCGGTTAAGCCCAGTTTAAACGCCAGCTCACGCCCCTGATACGGCATCGGGCCGGTCAGCGGTTCAATCACGGCTTTGTGAATCAGTTCCGGTGTTTCATGTGCCACTTTTTCAATTTCGACACCACCTTCGGTGGAGGCCATAAAGACCACACGGCGCGAACCGCGATCCACCACGGCACCCAGATACAGCTCTTTGGCGATATCTGTTGCCCCTTCCACCAGTACCTGATGTACAGGCTGTCCCTGTGCATCTGTCTGATAGGTCACCAGACGCTTGCCTAACCACTGTTCGGCAAACGCGCGAATTTCATCTTTGCTCTTAACCAGTTTCACTCCGCCCGCTTTCCCGCGGCCGCCGGCATGAACCTGACATTTGACGACCCACGGGCCGCTGCCGATTTTGGATGCTGCTTCTTCCGCTTCACGGGGTGTGGAGCAGGCATAGCCTGCCGGTGCAGGTAAACCATACCGGGTGAAGAGTTGTTTTGCCTGATACTCGTGTAAATTCATGATGTTCTATCCATAATTTGTCTGATGAGAGCGGGCTCTCTTATTGTTGTTGCCTGGATAGCGCCGATTTCCCGGCGCAGGGACACAGATTCACTGTCGCGAGTTCAGCCGGGCGGTTTTAGCGCGATGCCGCCCGGATGAGCCAAACTAAAAAACAAAAAGCATTACACGTCGAGCAGTAAACGTGCCGGATCTTCTAACATCTCTTTAATGGTCACGAGGAACCCGACAGATTCACGGCCATCAATCAGACGGTGGTCATAAGAGAGTGCCAGGTACATCATCGGCAGGATCACCACCTGACCATTTACCGCCATCGGACGATCTTTGATAGCATGCATCCCCAGAATCGCACTCTGCGGCGGGTTAATGATAGGCGTGGACATCAGTGATCCGAATACACCACCGTTAGTAATCGTGAAATTACCGCCGGTCAGATCTTCGACTGTCAGTTTGCCTTCCTGACCTTTGACAGCCAGCTCTTTAATGCGTTTTTCAATTTCAGCCATGCTCAGCGCATCCGCATCACGCAGAACCGGGGTCACCAGACCGCGCGGCGTGGAAACCGCAATACTGATATCGAAATAGTTGTGATACACCACATCGGTACCGTCGATAGAAGCGTTCACTTCCGGATAACGTTTCAGTGCCTCAACCACTGCTTTCACATAGAACGACATGAAACCGAGGCGCACACCGTGACGTTTTTCAAATGATTCGCCGTACTGTTTGCGCATATCCATCACCGGCTTCATGCTCACCTCGTTAAAGGTGGTCAGCATTGCGGTGTTGTTTTTCGCTTCCAGCAGACGCTCTGCAACACGCTTGCGCAGACGGGTCATCGGTACACGTTTTTCACTGCGATGCGGTAAACCAGCCTGAGAAACCGGCTCCGCAGCCGCTTTCACCGGTGCTTTCGGCTGCTGTGCCAGATGTTTCTCAACATCCTCACGGGTCAGACGTCCGCCGACACCACTGCCGGCAATATCGGCTGCTTTCAGGCCGTGTTCTGCGATCAGGCGGCGGACAGCCGGGCTCAGCGCATCATTGCTTTCTTCATCCAGGCCGGCATTTTGACGCTGTGCCGGTGTGGACTGCACTTTTTCTTTTACTTCCGCAGGCAGACCGGTGCTGTCACCCAGACGGATACGTCCGAGCAGCTGTTTTGAGAGGACAGTCGCCCCCTCTTCTTCCAGCACGGCTTCCAGAACACCGGAATCGCTGGCAGGCACTTCCAGCACAACTTTGTCTGTTTCGATTTCTACCAGCACTTCATCACGTTCGACGCTGTCACCCGGTTTTTTGTGCCAGGTTGCCACAGTGGCATCGGCAACAGACTCAGGGAGGTCAGGAACCAGAATTTCTATGCTACTCATTGCTTTTCCTTAATTTATTCAACGTTCAGTGCATCATTAACCAGCTCTTGTTGTTGCTGCTGGTGAACAGACGTATAACCCACGGCCGGAGAGGCAGATGCAGGACGACCCGCATAGCGCAGTGACGCGCCTGCCGGGACCGCATCACGGAAATTGTGCTGGCAGCAATACCAGGCGCCCTGGTTGAGCGGCTCTTCCTGACACCAGACAAAATCTTTCACATGGCTGAATGGTGCGAGAATCGCATGAATATCTTCATGCGGGAACGGATAGAGCTGTTCAATACGGATAATCGCCACATCCGTCTGATTATTCTTGCGGCGCTGCTCCAGTAAATCGTAGTAAACCTTACCGGAACACAGCACAACACGCTTCACATCCGCCGGATTCAGATCATCAGCCTCACCGATAACCGCTTCAAAATGGCCCTCAGCCAGCTCTTCCAGAGAAGAGACCGCCAGCGGATGACGCAGCAGTGATTTCGGTGACATAACAATCAGAGGACGGCGCATTCCGCGCAGTGCCTGACGGCGCAGCATATGGTAAACCTGTGCCGGGGTTGACGGAATACAGACCTGCATGTTTTGTTCCGCGCAAAGCTGGAGATAACGTTCCAGACGGGCGCTGGAGTGCTCAGGACCCTGACCTTCGTAGCCGTGCGGCAGTAACATTACCAGCCCGCACATACGACCCCATTTCTGTTCGCCGGAGCTGATGAACTGATCAATCACCACCTGCGCCACGTTGGCAAAGTCACCGAACTGGGCTTCCCAGATAGTCAGACCACGCGGATCAGTCGTTGCATAGCCGTATTCAAAGGCCAGTACCGCTTCCTCAGACAGGACAGAGTCCCACACATTGAAGCGACCCTGGGCGTTATGGACATTCATCAGCGGCACATAGCAGGAGCCGTTGCTCTGGTTATGGATAACCGCATGACGATGGAAGAAAGTACCGCGTCCCGCATCCTCACCGGACAGACGCACCGGAACACCTTCATCCACCAGCGTTGCGTAAGCCAGATTTTCCGCCGCACCCCAGTCGAGCAGTTTGTTGCCTTCCGCCATTTCCGCACGGTCGGTATAGATTTTTTCGACACGCGGGTGCATATGCACTTCTTCCGGAACAGTACTGATACGGCGCGCCAGATCACTGAGGCGTTTCAGTTCCACTTTATTGGCGTAGCTGTCGTTCCAGTTATGATTCAGGTACGGTTCCCAGGTGAGTGCCGCTTTACCGATTTCACGCCACTCTTCCACCACGCAGTCACCGCGGTCCATAGCATCACGGTACATATTGACCATTTCAGTCACATCACCGGCGGCCACCACACCTTCGGCAATCAGTTTATCGCCGTAGATTTTGCGCGGTGTCGGATGCTGTTTGATTTTCTGATACATCATCGGCTGGGTTGCACTCGGCTCATCTGCCTCGTTATGGCCGTGACGGCGGTAGCAGACCAGATCAATCATCACATCGCGGTTAAAGGTATTACGGAAATCCAATGCCAGGCGGGTCACAAAGGCCACCGCTTCCGGATCATCCGCATTGACGTGGAAGATCGGTGCCTGAACCATCTTCATGATGTCAGTACAATATTCCGTTGACCGGGTATCTTTCGGGTTGGAGGTGGTGAAACCAATCTGGTTATTGATAACAATGCGGACAGTCCCGCCCACTTCATAGCCCCGCGCCTGAGACATATTCAGGGTTTCCTGTACAATCCCCTGACCGGTTACCGCTGAGTCACCGTGGATAGTGATCGGCAGAACCATTTTGCTCAGGTTTTCCGGCAGACGGTCACGGCGGGCACGGACGGAGCCGATCACCACCGGGCTGACGATCTCAAGGTGAGACGGGTTAAAGGCAAGCGCCAGATGCACCTGAGCACCTTCTGTCACGAAATCGGACGAGAAGCCCTGGTGGTATTTCACGTCACCGGTGCCGAGATGATCTTTATGTTTACCGGCAAACTCATCAAACAGATCCGCCGGTTTTTTACCGAACAGGTTAACCAGGACGTTCAGACGACCACGGTGTGCCATACCCAGCACCACTTCGCGGGTGTCCTGTTTACCGGCATGACGAATCAGGTCTTTCAGCATCGGAATGAGGGAATCGCCCCCTTCCAGTGAGAAACGTTTTGCGCCCGGGAATTTCGCACCGAGATAACGCTCCAGCCCTTCGGCTGCGGTCAGGTCTGCCAGGAAACGCCGTTTTTCATCAGCACTGAACAGTTTACTGACGTCAACGGATTCCAGGCGTTGCTGGAGCCAGCGTTTCTCTTCGGTATTGGTGATATGCATGTACTCGGCACCGATGGAGCCGCAGTAAATACGTTTTAATGCGTCAAACAGCTCGTTCAGCTGCATGGTTTCGCTGCCGATGGCAAAAGAACCGACGTTAAAGGTTTCATCAAAATCGGCTTTGGTCAGATTGTGGAACGCCGGGTCCAGATCCGGAACCGGTTCCTGTTTCCACAGGCCGAGCGGGTCAAGGTTGGCATTCTGATGACCGCGGAAGCGGAATGCGTTGATAAGCTGCAGGACTTTGACCTGCTTGGAATCCATCGCCGGATCGCTGACGGAGGTATGGTAGCGTGTTGAATCTTTGGCCAGACGACGGAAATAGTCGCGTGTCTGTGAATGAGGTTGTTCTGTAATATCCGCTTTCGGCAGTGAGTCGAAAATCTCCCGCCAACTTTCATCGACGGAGGCCGGATCGTTCAGATAGTCTTCATAGATATCTTCTATGTAGGCCTGGTTTTCTCCAGCCAGAAAGCTGGAATCCAGCCAGTCCTTCAGTGCGCCGTTCTGCATTATGATCCCTTAAGCTTAGAGCTTTATCCCCGTTGTCTTTCCGGCTGCGGTGTTCCGGCTGCGTGTCCGTCCGGAAAACAGAATAACGCTGTTCTGCGGATTACCCCGTCTGCCGCTGCCTGCAACCTGAATGAGGCCGGGTTTAGTTTTCGCCGTGATAACTAATACCGCGATACATTGCGGTGCGTAAAGGATTCCCGGGTGGTGCTTGTGCATCTTATGTTCTGTGTATCCCTGAGGAACCTTTAGCAACGGAATAACCGTTGCTGAAAATCCCTGTGCTGTCTATAACCATACTTACATTTGAACCAAAAAACTCACATCTTAATCACAATTAACTACATTTATTGTCGCTTCTAACACTTACTGCGATAGATTATGCCTATTGTTACGGGTTGGTAAAAGATGCCTGCCTTGCAGGCATCTTATTATTATCAATCGCTTAAGCAGAATAAAGTTAATTATGCACTGCGTTTCAGTAACATTGATTTAATATGACCGATTGCTTTTGTCGGATTCAGCCCTTTAGGACAGACACTGACGCAGTTCATGATGCCGTGACAGCGGAATACGCTGAAAGCATCACTGATGTCGTCGAGGCGGGATTCTGTCTCGGTATCACGGCTGTCTGTCAGGAAGCGGTACGCCGCTAATAAACCGGCCGGGCCGATAAATTTATCCGGGTTCCACCAGAAAGACGGGCAGGACGTCGAGCAGCAGGCACACAGGATACATTCGTACAGACCATCGAGCTTTTCACGCTGCGCAGGTGACTGTAAATGCTCACGCGCCGGCGGGTTTTTGTTGTCGTTGATCAGATACGGACGGATCTTTTCATACTGCGCGTAGAACTGCCCCATATCCACGACCAGATCCCGTACCACCGGTAAACCCGGCAGCGGGCGGATCACCACCTTTTTGCCGCCTTTCGTCAGTGCCGACAGCGGTGTGATACAGGCCAGACCGTTTTTGCCGTTCATATTGATACCGTCAGAACCACACACCCCTTCACGACAGGAACGGCGGAATGACAGGCTAGGGTCCTGCTCTTTCAGCTGGATCAATGCATCCAGCACCATCATGTCCCGGCCTTCTTCCACATCCAGCTGATAGTTTTGCATGTGAGGTGCGTTATCCACATCCGGGTTATAGCGATAAACTGAAAATTCAACTTTCATAGTATTCTCTCCGCAAATGCCTCATCACCACACATCAGTAAGTACGAATCTTCGGCGGGAAAGGTTCACGCAGCTTAGGCTGCATGTTCACCGCACGACGTGTCATGGTTTTAGATTGCGGCAGGTACAGGGAATGACACAGCCAGTTCGCATCATCGCGATCCGGATAGTCAAAACGACTGTGCGCACCACGGCTTTCGGTACGGAAGTTGGCGGCCATTGCAGTGGAATACGCCGTTTCCATCAGGTTATCCAGTTCCAGGCACTCAATACGCTGGGTGTTGAATTCTGATGAGGTGTCATCCAGGCGCGCATACTGCAGGCGCTCTTTAATGGCTTTCAGCTCTTCCAGTCCTTTTGCCATCGCATCCCCTTCACGGAATACCGAGAAGTTATGCTGCATGCAGGATTGCAGAGCCTTGCGGATAGCCACCGGATCTTCACCACTGCGGGTGTTGTTCCAGCGGTTCAGACGCGCCAGCGCCGCATCAACATCCGATTCACCGGCATCGCGCATTGCGCCCTGCTCCAGAATAGACTCTTTCAGATGCAGACCGGCTGAACGGCCGAAGACCACCAGGTCAAGCAGCGAGTTACCGCCGAGGCGGTTTGCGCCGTGGACGGATACACAGGCAATTTCACCGACAGCAAACAGACCAGGAACCAGCACATCCTCACCCTGCTCATTCATGCTCACAACCTGGCCGGTCACTTTAGTCGGGATACCGCCCATCATATAGTGGCAGGTCGGGATAACCGGGATCGGTTCTTTGACAGGGTCAACGTGAGCGAATGTCCGTGACAGCTCCAGAATACCCGGCAGACGGGATTCCAGCACCTCTTTACCCAGATGGTCGAGTTTCAGTTTCGCATGCGGTCCCCACGGGCCGTCACAACCACGGCCTTCGCGGATTTCGATCATAATGGAACGGGCAACCACATCGCGCCCGGCAAGGTCTTTGGCGTTCGGTGCGTAGCGCTCCATAAAGCGTTCGCCGTCTTTATTAAGCAGATAACCACCCTCACCACGGCAGCCTTCTGTGACCAGAACCCCGGCACCGGCAATCCCGGTCGGGTGGAACTGCCACATCTCCATATCCTGCAACGGAATACCGGCACGAACGGCCATGCCGACACCATCACCGGTGTTGATATGGGCGTTAGTGGTGGACTGATAGATACGTCCTGCACCACCGGTTGCCAGAATCGTGGCTTTGGCTTTGAAATAGACCACTTCACCGGTTTCGATACAGATAGCGGTGGTACCCATAATGGCGCCGTCCTGGTTTTTCACCAGATCGAGGGCATACCATTCGGAGAAAATTGTGGTGTGATTTTTCAGGTTCTGCTGATACAGCGTATGCAGCAGTGCATGACCGGTACGGTCAGCCGCGGCGGCCGTACGTGCAGCCTGCTCGCCCCCGAAATCTTTGGATTGTCCGCCGAACGGACGCTGATAAATACTGCCGTCATCCAGGCGGGAAAACGGTAATCCCATGTGTTCCAGTTCCAGCACCGCTTCCGGGCCGGTTTTACACATGTATTCGATAGCGTCCTGGTCACCGATGTAATCCGACCCTTTTACAGTGTCGTACATATGCCATTCCCAGTTATCCGGATGGGTATTCCCCAGCGCCACCGTGATACCACCCTGGGCGGATACGGTATGAGAGCGGGTCGGAAACACTTTGGATAACAGGGCACAGGACAGGCCGGACTGAGAAATCTGGAGTGCCGCGCGCATACCTGCGCCGCCTGCACCGATAACAACTGCGTCAAACTCTCTGACAGGTAAGCTCATTTAGACACCCCACACAATGATTGAACCGTAAATGACATAAGCGGCCAGTGCAATAATCACAATAAATTGCAGCAGCAGACGCAGGCTCAGGCACTTGACGTAATCCGTCAGTACCTGCCATAACCCGACCCAGGCGTGGGCGAGAATGGCTATCAATGTCAGCGTGGTGAACACCTGAGTGAATGAAGAGGCAAAGAAGCCACGCCAGACGTCATAAGTGATGTCTGAAGTAAAGGCCACAAAGCCGATGAGGTAGAGTACATAAAGTGTAATCACAATCGCACTGGCACGCAGAATTAACCAATCCTGAATACCGTTACGGCCGAGCGTGGTCGCACTGATTTTTGAATTATTCACCATACCAGAACCCCCGCTAACACGGCTAAAATCACAGTCAGAACCATGGAAATCTTCGCGGATGAAATACCGGCAGCCAGTGTTTCATCAACAAATCCGAAATCCATTAACATGTGACGGATACCGCCACAGATGTGATAAGCCAATGCAGTGAGGATGCCCCAGAGGATAAACTTCGCGAAGAAACCGCTCATAATATCAGCAGCCTGCGCAAACCCTTCCGGTGAGGACAGCGACAACCCTAACAGCCACAGCAGAATCGCTACAGCCACAAAGGTAATGACGCCTGAGACACGGTGTAAAATTGAAGCGATTGCAGGGATCGGAAAGTGGATCGTCTGCAAGTCTAAATTGACAGGTCGTTGTTTTTTCACAATTTTGCCCACACAGCTCTTTATTATTTTTCCTTCCTCCGGACCCGGGCGGAAATCAGACAGCGCTGGGGAAATAAGAACAATCCTTAAGTAAAATCCACATCCGTATTGTTTTACAAAAGTAATGATTCAGTTACGCTGGGTGCTCCTGCTTCAGGGAATTCCGGAGACCTTGGGGCAGTATATGGACTTCACAATATGATTACAATTCCCATACAAAATGTTTGGTCAGATTTAGCCAGAACAGTGAATAAGATCACGGTTCACACAATAAAAACGCCCATTATTATTACTTGTGACATTTTGACAACAATTGAATTACATTATGTGGTTAAATACAAAAATTAAACTGACGATTACCGGCAAGAAAGACTTCCCGTAAGTGCAAACTTATGCAAAAGTGTAACTTGCAAAAAATGCACAATATCTTGCTGTACAACATAACTTTTATCGCAACACAAAGTTTCACTAACAATCTGATAACACATTGGTGCGCCGTACCGGATAACGTAATACCAGGTACGGTATCCATTCAGGTAACGCACCCGTGGTTATCACAAAAGATTGCAAAACAAATAATAAATGCGCTAAGGAGACCTACATGTCTAATATAAAGGCGGAGCTGACACTAAACGGCGTCAGGGTTACTGATCTGGATATCCTGAGCCCGACTCTCGGCCAGCCCGTAGTCGATGTCCGGACGCTCGGCGGCAAAGGCTATTACACCTTTGACCCCGGCTTCACCTCCACTGCGTCCTGTGAATCCAAAATCACGTATATCGACGGTGATGAAGGTATCCTGTTACATCGCGGCTTCCCTATCGAAGAGCTGGCGATGAAATCTGATTATCTGGAAGTGTGTTATATCCTGCTCTACGGCGAAGCGCCCGGCCAGAAAGAGTATGACGAGTTTAAAGAAACCGTAAAACGCCACACCATGATCCACGAGCAAATTACCCGCTTATTCAACGGGTTCCGCCGTGACTCTCACCCGATGGCCGTCCTCTGCGGCGTAACCGGTGCACTGGCAGCGTTCTACCATGATTCGCTGGATGTGAATAATCCGCGCCACCGCGAAATTGCGGCCTACCGTCTGCTCTCCAAAATGCCGACCGTGGCGGCAATGTGTTATAAATACTCTGTCGGACAGCCGTTTGTCTATCCGAAGAACAATCTTTCCTACGCCGGTAACTTCCTGCGTATGATGTTTGCCACCCCGTGTGAAGAATATGTGGTAAATCCGGTACTGGAACGTGCAATGGACAGAATTCTGATCCTGCACGCCGATCACGAACAGAACGCATCCACCTCAACCGTGCGGACCGCCGGTTCTTCCGGTGCCAACCCGTTCGCCTGTATCGCAGCCGGTATTGCCTCCCTGTGGGGACCTGCACACGGCGGTGCGAACGAAGCCTGCCTGCGTATGCTGGAAGAGATCCAGACCGTTGAACACATCCCGGCCTTTATTGAGCGCGCGAAAGATAAAAATGACTCTTTCCGTCTGATGGGCTTCGGTCACCGCGTGTACAAAAACCATGACCCGCGTGCCAAAGTAATGCGTGAAACCTGCCACGAAGTGCTCAATGAACTGGGCCTGAATGACAGTCTGCTGGAAGTGGCGATGGAGCTGGAGCGTATCGCACTGAACGACCCGTATTTCATCGAGAAGAAACTTTACCCGAACGTGGATTTCTACTCCGGTATCATCCTGAAAGCACTGGGTATTCCGTCGAATATGTTTACCGTGATCTTTGCTATCGGCCGCACCATCGGCTGGATCGCACACTGGAGCGAAATGCACGACGACGGCCTCAAAATTGCCCGTCCGCGCCAGCTTTATACCGGTTATACTGAACGTTCGTTTGAAACCAAAGTCACTAAACGTTGTTCATAGTATTAATACCGCATCCGTCCTTATAAAACCCTCTCCGGAGGGTTTTTTTATGCATTTTTGTCCGCGTCTTATTCATTTTCCCATATATTCACCGGGGGTTTTTCCGGTCATCTTGCGGAAGAAAGAGACAAAGGCGCTGTCACTGGCAAATCCGAGTGCCTGTGCAATATCACTGCTGCGGTATTTTTTCGCCAAAAGTTCAACAGATTTAATTAGTCGCCACTGCTGCCGCCATTGCTGATAACTCATGCCGGTTTCCCGGCGGAAAATCCGTGTGATCGTTTTTTCCCCCGCACCACAGCGCGATGCCAGTTCATTCAGCGGCGGCGGTAAAATCTGCGGATCAAGCGTTTTCAGCCGCCGGTCAGACGGCAGCGGTAACTGCATATCTTCACGTCCGGCCAGCGCCATCTCATCCATAAATACCGGTAACAGATGCTGTAACCGTGGCTGTGTCCAGTCACTGTCAAACGGCAGCCCGGCAAACAAAAACAGGATCTCGCGCAGCAGCGGCGATACCCCGGAAATGACACAGGTTGCCGGCAGGCAGGCACTGAGCTGTGCATCCGGATACAGCGACCGGTAGCCGACAGCCTCAAACATCTGCACACGGTGCAGCACCCGCGGCGGGATCCACGCCACCCGCGTCGGCGGCAGCACTGATAACGTATCAGTCAGAGTGATCTGAATCGCCCCGCGTTCAGTAAACAGCAATTGTCCGCGCTGATGACGGTGAAAGCCGGAATCATGCTGCGCAGCCATCTCTGCGGCAATACCAATCAGCGGTACGGAATAGCTGTCTGCATCAAATTCATCACTTTGTTTCAGCCACGCCATGTTGTCCCTTTTGATAAACAGAATGTCCGGATTATTATAATAAGACATCAGCTCTTTTGCTAATCTTCGTCCCGTTCATTTCAGTTACAGAAAAGGGGACAAAAATGACAATACAAAAACCGACATTAACGCTCGCCATTGCGCTGATGATGTTCCCGCAGATAGTGGAAACCATTTACAGCCCGGCGCTGACAGATATTGCACAAGGCTTTGGTGTCAGTGCGGCACAGGCAGGGCAGACACTGTCACTGTACTTTTTTGCCTTTGCTTTTGGCGTGATCACCTGGGGACGTTTATGTGATATTGCAGGCCGCAGGCGCACTATGCTGAGCGGGCTTGCTCTTTACGCGGCCGCATCCTGCGGTGCGGTTATCACGAAGGATTTCAGTGTATTACTGATCCTGCGGATGTTATCTGCTTTCGGGGCGGCGGTCGGTTCAGTCGGCACACAAACCATCATGCGTGATTGTTACAGAGGCGATGAGCTGGCAAAGGTGTTCTCTGTTATGGGGATCGCACTGGCTGTCAGTCCGGCGCTGGGTATGTTCAGCGGCGCGGCACTGACCGGTTTTGCCGGTTATCAGGGCGTCTTTACCGGGCTTGCGGTACTGGCCGTTGTTTTACTGGTCTGGACTGCGCTCCGGCTGCCGGAAACAGCGCCGGCTCATATTACCGTCATCTCTCTGCCGGAAACAGCAGGACGAATGCTGAGAGACGGATTTATCCTGCGTAATGTGCTGCTGATTGCCTTTCTGAATATCAGTCTGTTCAGTTATTACCAGTTAGCACCGTTTTATTTCAGTGAGCTGGGATTAACACAACAGGAATTCGGTTACAGCGGATTATTGCTGGCTCTCGGTGTCGCAGCCGGATCACTGATTAACCGGCGGTTACTCAAACGCGGATGGCACACCCATTCACTGATTCGTCTGGCGGCAGTGATCGGGATTATCAGTGCCTCTGCGGTCTGGCTGTTATCTGACTCGGTTCTGTTCGTACTGCCGGTCACCGGAGTTGTTGTTTCCTACGGGCTGGCCATTCCGAATATTCTGGCCGGTGTGTTACGGGATTACCGCGATCGCCTCGGTACTGCAGGCGCCCTGCTGGGTCTGATGTATTACCTGCTGATTGGCGGCGGACTGGCGCTGGCCGGATTGAGCCAGAATCTCGGTATGTCACTGTTTATCTGTGCAGCGGGAACACTTATCTGTGCACCGCGCAACGCACGGCAAAGTACACAAACTGCGCAGTAAGACATGATAACCATATAGTAAAAGCCGGTCAGATGACCGGCTTTCTTCTTGTTACGTGTTATGCCGGATTCGGAATATCCACAAATATCACGTCGAGACCATGTTCAGCCTGTAACCACTCACCCAGTGCGCGAATCCCGCCGCGTTCGGTAGCATGGTGGCCCGCTGCAAAGAAGTGCATTCCGCATTCACGGGCGATATGAATTGTCTGCTCTGATACCTCGCCGGTCACAAAACCATCCAGACCGGCATCAGCTGCCGCCTGAATAAAACTCTGACCACCACCGGTACACCAGCCCAGTTTTTTAATCTGAGCAGGCGCATTATCCCCGCAATGCAGAATCTCCCGATCCAGTCCCTGCTGTAAACGCTGTGCCAGTTCCTCACCGCTGACCGGCTGAGCAAACTCTCCGCAGGGAAGTAACGGGTCGACCTGTCCGGTCACCGTAACCCCCATCAGCTCTGCCAGTTTCGCGTTATTACCCAGTTCCGGATGCGCATCCAGCGGCAGATGATAACCGTATAAATTCATATCATTACACAGCAGTGTTTTGATCCGGCGCTGTTTCATTCCGCGGATACTGACCGGCTCGTTTTTCCAGAAATAACCGTGATGCACCAGCACCGCATCGGCATTCAGTCTTACCGCTTCATCCAGTAAAGCCTGACAGGCGGTGACGCCGGTTACCACCCGCTGAACCTGTTCACGTCCTTCAACCTGTAAACCGTTCGGGGCATAATCCTGAAATTCCTGTACTGCCAGTTTTTCATTAATAATCTGTTCTAATTCAATGTGATTCATACTTTTTTCCTGTCCGTGCGGATACGCTTTACCATACCTTTCCGGCCTGCCAATAGCAATTTACAGACAAAAAAAACGCCCCGCGATAATATCGCCGGGCGCCTCTTTTGCTGCCGGATGCCGGTATCAGTGATGCTGTGTACTGCTGATCGCATTCTCTGAACGTGCCAGCCAGACCGGCTTATCGCTCGTCTTGGTCCACACACGGTACAGATAACTCCAGAAGCGGGCGCGATCCCGGTAAAACAACATGAACGGGAACGCCAGGATACCTAAAGAGACTGCACCGGCACGGCGCAAGAGAACCTTATGCAACGGATATTCCTGAAATGTTGACATTGAGACCCTCCTTAATAACGGATTATCGCAAAATGGCAATAATCACCGAATGTATTTCACTTTCATATTAACCCGGCTGGTGAAACTTTACCACTCATCTGACCACTTAAACCCGGCACAATGCGCACAAAACGCCCTTTTCCCGGTAATTAAATTACATAATTGTTACTTTTTATCATTTTATTAACATATTTATTATTAAAAAATTAAGCTACCACAGTGATGAAAATACCTTATGATATTCCTGTTGTTAATTGATATCCCCCTGCCCGCGGTAAAAAAAACGCGGAGGGGAAAATCCGCTCCGCGTCGCTTTTTCCGGGAATGCGTCAGTCTGCAATCACCTGGTTGACTATCTCAATCGCTTCTTTTTCTATCTGTGCCAGATGTTCCGGGCCACGGAAACTTTCACAGTAGATTTTATAGGCCTCTTCCGTACCGGAAGGACGCGCGGCAAACCATCCCTGCTCACTCATCACTTTCAGACCGCCGATCGATGCACCGTTCCCCGGAGCGGTAGTCAGGCGTGCCGTGATCGGATCACCGGCCAGAGTATCTGCGGTTACCATTTCCGGAGACAGTTTCGATAAGCGGGATTTCTCCGCATGACTCGCCGCAGCCTGAATCCGGCTGTAGCACGGCGACCCGAATTTTTCTGCCAGCTCATCATAATGCTGCTGCGGGTTTTTACCGGTCACGGCAGTCAGTTCCGCAGCCAGCAGGCAGAGGATAATACCGTCTTTATCGGTTGACCACGGCGTGCCGTCAAAACGCAGGAAAGAAGCACCGGCGCTCTCTTCACCGCCGAAGCCCAGTGTGCCGTTATACAGTCCGTCAACAAACCACTTAAACCCGACAGGGACTTCCGCCAGATCACGCTGTAAATCAGCCACCACGCGATCAATCATTGCGCTGGACACCAGCGTCTTACCGACACCGACAGACGCAGGCCAGTCCGGACGGTGCTGAAATAAATAGTTAATCGCAACTGCCAGATAATGGTTCGGATTCATCAGCCCTTTCGGCGTCACAATACCGTGGCGGTCGTAATCGGGGTCATTGGCGAAAGCCAGTGAAAAGCGGTCACGCATACTGAGCAGCCCGGCCATTGCCCATTTTGAGGAGCAATCCATGCGGATCACACCGTCATGGTCCAGCGGCATAAAGCGGAATGTCTGATCCACCTGTTCATTGACCAGCTCAATATCGAGATCATAAAAATCACGGATGCGTTTCCAGTACTCAATCCCGGCACCACCCAGCGGGTCCACACCGATTTTGAGTTTCGCGTTACGGATAGCATCCATATTGATCACATCACTGAGCGAGCTGACATACGGCTCAATCAGGTTGACTGCACTCACCAGCGGACTGCGCAGCGCCTCACACACCGGCATTTGTTTTACCTGTGCCATATGACCGGCCAGCAGGTCGTTAGCACGTTTTTCGATAACAGAGGTGAGGTCAGTATCCGCCGGGCCGCCGGTCGGCGGATTATATTTGATACCGCCATCTTCCGGCGGATTGTGTGACGGCGTGATAACAATGCCGTCAGCTTTATCCGTATGTGCCCGGTTGTAAGTCAGAATGGCATGTGACACCGCCGGTGTCGGAGTGAAACCATTATTTTCCTGAATAATAACGCGGACATTATTGGCAGCCAGTACAGACAATACAGTCTGAAACGCGGCTTCAGACAGCGCGTGGGTATCTTTGCCCACATAGCACGGCCCGGTAATACCCTGCTGCTGACGGATTTCGGCAATAGCCTGAGTGACCGCCAGAATATGTGCTTCGTTAAAACTGCCGCGCGCCGCGCTGCCGCGGTGGCCGGAAGTCCCGAATTTGACCTGCTGTGCCGGGTCCGCCGCATCAGGTGCAAGGGTATAATACTGAGAGGTCAGCTGCGCCACGTTGATTAAATCGGATTGCTGCGCTGGCTGACCAGCCCGCGGGTGCGTATGAGCCACTGTGTCATTCTCCCCTGATTACGCCGTCACCGGCAGATAAATACCCCTTACAGGGTATTGCAGACTTTCTCGACAGTATTTGCCGGGAAGCCCATTCCCTGCATAATCTGTTCTACCATGCTCTGTTTGCGCTGAGTATTGGTGTTGGTGATAACCCAGAACGGCGTGCCCGGAATGTGGCGCGGTTTGCTGGTTTTACCGCTGGCCAGCAGCGTGTGTTCATCACCGGCAAAGTATACGCGGGTGCGGCCGTGGAGCTCATCCGTGCTTTTACTGAACCCGTTCGGATCAATGTTATACAGTGCGGATAACACCAGCATAAAACGATCGATCGTTTTCTTTTTCTCTGAATAGGTATCAGATAACAACAGCTCGCGCATGACGCGGACCGGGTCCTGAGAAACGGTTTTCACCGGACGGGCGGTAACCTGCGGGATGTTATTATCTGCGCTGTCCGTTGCAGCGGGTGCGCAGGTGGCATCCGGCGTCTGCGGGCCTAAATTAAGCATACGGCGTAAAATTACCGATGCGCTTTCGCCAATGTGCTGTGTGTGGCTGGCAATATAACTGTAAAGTTCTTCATCTACATCGATTGTTTTCATTTCTACCCGGTTCTTTTATTCGTTAACGCGAAACACGTTATTATAAGATAGAAAAACACAAAACAAAACAATTAAAATTTCAATAACTTAAACTAAAAACCACCGCAGTTTGCCACATCCGGCATTTAAAAAATAAATCAGTAAGTTATCGTTTCCTGACGCATAATCCGGTGCAGAAACATTTGCTTAACATGTTGGTTTCCGGAGGTGGCCGTGTCATCATAGCTGCCTGTTTTGCTCTGCGGATCGGTTGTTAATATGAAATTACCTGCATTACTTCATCATGAAATATTCACGCCTGAAATATCACATCACACCACACCCATTGTACTTATCCATGGTCTGTTCGGTGATCTGCATAATCTCGGGGTGCTTGGCCGTGAACTGCGGAAAACGCATACCGTGGTACAGATTGATGTCCGTAACCACGGTGATTCACCACGTGCGCAATCCATGACTTACGGGGAAATGGCGCAGGATGTGCTTGATCTTATCCGTGCCCTGAATATTGAAAAAGCGATTGTGATTGGCCACTCCATGGGCGGAAAAATTGCCATGGCACTGGCGGCACTGGCACCGGATGTCACTGAAAAGCTGATTGTTATTGATATGGCTCCGGTAGCTTACGGCGTACGCCGTCACGATGAGATTATCGCGGCACTGGAAGATGTCACCGCTGCCGGTGTCAGCACCCGGACAGACGCCGCCGCAATTATGGCGCAGCGCATCCGTGAAGATGGCGTCATCCCGTTTCTGCTGAAATCCTTTAAACAGGGAGAGTGGAAATTCAATCTGCCGGTGATCAAAGCGCAGTATGAATCCATCATCGGCTGGGAAACCCTGCCCCCGCAACAGGTTCCGCTGCTGCTTATCCCGGGCGGTAATTCATCCTATGTAAAACCGGAATACCGCGACGCAATTATGGCGCAGTTCCCGCAGGCAACCGCGCATGTGATTGCCGGATGCGGACACTGGGTACACGCTGAAAAACCGGACGCGGTTCTGCGCGCCATCGGTCGTTTCCTGGATAAAGCCTGATACCGGTGCCGCCGTCACGGCGGCGTTTATTCACTGACGGAAACTCAGTATCAGATTGTCAGTGTCACTCTCCTGCCACCAGGCCACAACAGAACGTACCTGCTGTCTGACATCCTGTCCCGGCAAATCAACGCAGATATCCAGCAGGCAGCAGCCCGATAAAATCAGACAAAAATACTGAAGCGGGCCGCTTAATACGGCCAGTATCTGTTTGATTGTTTTGCCGGACAGACGCTTTTTGTGTGACATACGCGATGATAGTGCTGGTTCTGAGATACGTTCCATGTACGCGTCCTCTGTTATTCCCTTGCCGAAAATACATACTACGTAATGCCCGCCGTCAAAAACACTCCGTTATCCTGATGGGAACGATCTCTTTTTTCTAATATATTCATAATGATAATTGCAATCAAAAAACCATCAATACACCATATCATCCGCGATAACACTGCCGCCGTGCGGTGCGATGTTAATCAATCTGTACAAAATCCGCGGCAACAGACCGCGAAGCGGTAGCGGTATGCGGGATGGCGGTGTATCATTGCGCGTTTATCATTGTAATCCGCATTTTCGTAGTAAAATTATGGCCAAAGAACAAACGGATCGTACCACGCTGGATTTGTTCGCTGATGAACGCCGGCCCGGACGCCCGAAAACAAACCCGCTCTCCCGTGATGAGCAGTTGCGGATTAACAAACGCAATCAGCTGCGGCGTGACAAAGTTAACGGATTACGCCGTGTTGAGCTCAAACTGAATGCGGATATTGTCGATGCCCTGAACCAGCTGGCATACGAAGAAAACGTGAACCGGGGAGAACTTATCGAGCAAATTCTGCTTGATTATCTTCAGCGTTCAGATTTATGCACCAAATTGTGAGACGACACACCACACAAATTTGACAGACTTCAAATACTGTTTTCGTCAGAATAGTATTTATAAAGATGAAATAGTTATAATTTCTGCTTGTTGTCGCTGCGGCGTCCTTTTTGCAGGTACAGAGATTTTCGGTTGAGAGGCTTATTTATGGCAATCGCAGGTATATTTTTCGGTAGTGACACCGGTAACACAGAAAATATCGCTAAAATGATTCAGAAATCACTCGGCGATGATGTCGCAGAAGTCAGGGATGTTGCCAAGTGCAGCAAAGAGGACATCGAAGGGTTTGATTTCCTGCTGCTGGGTATCCCGACCTGGTATTACGGCGAAGCACAGTGTGACTGGGATGATTTTTTCCCGACGCTGGAAGAAATTGATTTCAGCGGTAAAATTGTGGCGATCTTCGGTTGTGGTGACCAGGAGGATTACGCAGAGTATTTCTGTGACGCCATGGGTACCATCCGTGACATCATTGAGCCGCGCGGCGCCACCATCGTGGGTCACTGGCCGACAGAAGGCTACCACTTTGAAGAGTCAAAAGGACTGGCAGATGACAGTCACTTTATCGGCCTTGCGATTGATGAAGATCGCCAGCCTGAGCTGACGAATGAACGCGTGGCAAAATGGGTTGAGCAGATCCGCGAAGAAATGAGTCTCGACGAGATTCTGGCAATTTAAGGGTTACCCCGTAAATTGCGAATGATAATTCTGCTTATTTATGTAATGATATTATTATCCGGTCCGGCATCGGTCAGGCGAATCGCACCTGACGCCTTTTGATAGCCGGGCATTGTGTTCAGCCGTTGAGCGTTCCCCTGAAGTGCGCTCACCAGCGACAATATAGGACTAAATCCGCATGACCGATAACAATAAAGCATTGAAAAATGCAGGACTGAAAGTCACACTTCCCCGCCTGAAGATTCTGGAAGTGTTACAGGATCCGGAGTGCCATCACGTCAGTGCGGAAGATCTCTACAAAAAACTGATCGATATCGGTGAAGAGATTGGACTCGCAACTGTCTACCGCGTTCTGAATCAGTTTGATGATGCCGGTATCGTCACCCGCCATAATTTTGAAGGCGGTAAATCCGTATTCGAACTGACCCAGCAACACCATCACGATCACCTGATCTGCCTGGATTGCGGTAAAGTCATTGAGTTCAGTGATGAATCCATTGAGACACGTCAGAAAAATATCGCGGAACGTCACGGTATTAAACTCACCAACCACAGCCTGTACCTGTACGGTCACTGTGCGGATGGCGACTGCCGTTCTGATGATGGTATCCACGACGAGAAAAAATAATTCTCTCCGGTAACCGAATTGTATGAAAGGTGCGTAATGCACCTTTTTTATTGTGTTTTTTCCGTCAGACACAAACAAAAAAACCGTTCGCATGAACGGCTTTTTTATATCAGTAACAATGTGTTATCTGTTATTTACTTTCCATTTTTGCCCAGGTATCACGCAGGCCGACAGTCCGGTTAAAGACTAATTTATCCGCTGAGGATAATTTGGCATCGGCACAGAAATACCCTTCACGCTCAAACTGATACGGCTTGCTGCTGTCTGCGGCCACCAGTGACGGCTCCACAAAGCCCTGACGGATCACCAGAGAATCCGGGTTAAGTGTTGCCAGGAAGTCATCTTCCGCACCCGGGTTAGGCACACTGAACAGACGATCATACAGACGGATTTCCGCCGGTACCGCGTGTTTCACGCTGACCCAGTGAATAACACCTTTTACTTTACGGCCGTCAGCCGGATCTTTGTTCAGGGTTTCCGGATCATAAGTACAGTAGATAGTGGTGATATTACCTTCGCTGTCTTTATCCGCACGTTCAGCTTTAATCACAAACGCGTTGCGCAGACGCACTTCTTTATTCAGCACCAGACGCTTGTACTGTTTGTTAGCTTCTTCACGGAAGTCAGCACGGTCAATCCAGATTTCACGGCTGAACGGCACTTCACGGCTGCCCATTTCCGGTTTGTTCGGATGATTCGGCATGGTCACCATCACATCGCCTTCCGGCATGTTTTCGATCACGACTTTCACCGGATCAATAACAGCCATGGCGCGCGGTGCACTTTCGTTCAGATCGTCACGGATACAGGATTCCAGCGCCGCCATTTCGACGTTGTTATCCTGTTTGGTAACGCCGATACGGCGGCAGAATTCACGGATAGAGGCGGCAGTATAACCACGGCGGCGCAGACCGGAAATAGTCAGCATGCGCGGGTCGTCCCAGCCCTCAACAAATTTCTCGGTCACCAGCTGATTCAGCTTACGCTTGGACATCACGGTGTATTCGAGATTCAGGCGTGAGAATTCATACTGACGCGGATGACAATCGATAGTGATGTTATCCAGAACCCAGTCATACAGACGGCGGTTATCCTGGAATTCCAGGGTACAGAGTGAATGAGTGATCCCTTCCAGCGCATCAGAAATACAGTGCGTGAAATCGTACATCGGATAGATGCACCATTTATCACCGGACTGATGGTGTGTGGCAAATTTAATACGGTAAATAACCGGGTCACGCATCACCATAAAGGAGGATGCCATATCAATTTTGGCACGCAGACACGCTTTCCCTTCCTCAAAACCGCCGTCACGCATTTTTTCAAACAGCGCGAGGTTCTCTTCCGGGGTGCGGTCACGGTACGGGCTGTTTCTGCCCGGCTCTTTCAGGGTACCGCGGTACTGGCGGATTTCTTCCGGACTTAATTCGCAGACATACGCCAGACCTTTGTTGATCAGCTCAACAGCGTAGTTATACAGCGTGTCGAAATAGTCGGAGGAATAACAAACTTTGCCGCTCCACTGAAAACCGAGCCATTTGACATCGTTTTCAATGGAATTGACGTATTCCACGTCTTCTTTCACCGGGTTGGTATCATCAAAACGCAGATTGCATTGCCCCTGATAGTCTTGTGCAATGCCGAAATTCAGGCAGATTGATTTTGCATGACCAATATGCAGGTATCCGTTCGGCTCAGGCGGGAAGCGCGTGTGAACCGTGGTATGTTTTCCGGAAGCCAGGTCTTCGTCAATAATCTGACGAATAAAGTTTGTCGGGCGGGCATCAGCCTCGTTCATTGTCATAATTCCTCAATGCAATATGCGCGTTAATAACCCCATATCATCCGATATGATGCGCTCATATACAACCACTTGATCACGGAAATATCAGCAGGACAGGTGCCTTCGCGCAAAAAACAGATAAAAAACGGGAAGCAGATGCCTCCCGTTATTATCATAACTGCAATCACTTATTTAATGACGTGATACAACTCAGATTCGTTTGCCTTAACCAGACCTTTGGCAACAATCTCCACACGATCATAATCGTCGATATTACTGATGATTACCGGGCTTATCATTGATTTGGCATGTTCGTTCAGATAAGCCAGATCCAGTTTCAGCACCGCATCACCGGCCGCAACCTGCGCGCCTTCCTCAATCAGGCGGGTAAAGCCGTTACCGTTCAGATTCACGGTATCAATACCCATGTGAACAATAATCTCCGCACCATTATCCGTTTCCAGACAGAACGCATGGTTGGTATCGAAAATTTTCACCACGGTACCTGCTGCCGGCGCATATACGGTGTCACTTTCCGGTTTGATAGCGATACCGTCACCAACAACACGACTGGCAAATGCTTCATCCGGTACAGCAGATAAATCAACCACTTCACCGTCGAATGGTGCCACCAGCGTCAGTACCACGTTACCGTCGCCCTGCGCTTTGGCTTTAACCGCTTCCGGGGCGGCTGCCGCAGCCTGAGCCGGAGCCACCGGGCCTTCTTTCAGCACATCACGCATCGCATTGGCAATCAGTTCGGCACGGGTACCGACAATCACCTGCACACTCTCTTTGTTCAGACGGATAACACCGGAAGCACCGATATTTTTCGCATAAGCATCATTCACCTGTGCAGAATCTTTCACGGTCAGACGCAGACGGGTGATACAGGCATCAATACCGGTCAGGTTATCTGATCCGCCGACAGCCGCGATATACTGACGCGCTTCGCTGCTGATGGATTTTTTCTCATCTTTATTGTTGCTGCTGACATTCTCGCTGTAACCATCAACGGTATCGTTGGTTGCCATCGCCGCTTCACGACCCGGAGTTAACAGATTAAATTTGGTGATAACAAAGCGGAATACCACATAGTACAGGGCAAAGAAGACCAGCCCCTGTAAAATCAGCATATACCAGTTAGTCGCCAGCGGGTTGCGTGAGGACAGCGCCATATCCACCAGCCCCGCACTGAAGCCGAAACCGGAAATCCACTGCATGGTTGCGGCGATAAACAGAGAGATACCGGTCAGGAAAGCATGGATGACATACAGCACCGGAGCCACAAACATAAAGGAGAATTCAATCGGTTCGGTGATACCGGTGAAGAACGCGGCAAAGGCACCGGCGATCATAATACCGGCCACTTTTGCTTTATTTTCCGGTTTGGCGCAGTGATAAATCGCCAGTGCAGCCCCCGGAATACCAAACATCATGATCGGGAAGAAACCAGCCTGGTAACGGCCGGTGATACCCGCAACCGCTGTGCCTGCATCAATGGATTGCTGCCCGGCCAGGAAGTTAGGGATATCGTTGATATCTGCCACGTTAAACCAGAATACTGAGTTCAGTGCGTGGTGCAGACCGACAGGGATCAGGAGACGGTTAAAGAAGCCGTAAATCCCCGCGCCCCATGCGCCCAGGTCTTTAATGCTCTTACCGAAGGAAACCAGTGCATCATAAATGACCGGCCAGACATACATCAGCACCGCAGCAACCAGAATCATCACGAAGGATGCCAGGATCGGCACCAGACGACGGCCGCTGAAGAATGACAGAGCCATCGGCAGTTCAACACCGCTGTAACGGTTATACAGTTCGGCAGAAATAACACCGACCAGAATACCGATAAACTGGTTATTGATCTTACCGAATGCCGCCGGAACCGCTTCCGGAGGGATACCCTGAATCATACCGACTGTCGCGGTGGAACACAGAGTGGTGACCACCATAAAGCTGACAAAACCGGTCAGTGCTGCCGCACCGTCTTTGTCTTTTGACATCCCGTACGCGATACCGATAGCGAACAGCATTGACATATTTTCAATGATCGCCGCACCGGATTTAATCAGGAACGCGGCAACCACGTTGTCCGCACCCCAGCCCGTCGGGTCGATCCAGTAGCCGACCCCCATCAGAATTGCCGCTGCCGGTAATGTGGCGACAGGCACCATCAGTGCCCGGCCAATCCGCTGCAGATAGTTCAGTATACCCACTCACTCCCCCTTGCCGCCCTGACGAACGGCCTTTTTGTTTTACTGCATTATTATCACAGTCATGACTGACTGCCTTATTGTGTACAACCGGATTATTTAACAACCGGCCTGATTACCTGCCGGATTGTGTAACACTTATTTTACTGCCAACTATACGTATCAGTCTAAAAAGTTTATTTTGCATCGCAAATTAAATAGCTGTGATTTGTGATTATTGTCACCAATATTCATCACCGGCTGGTTAAAATGCTGGCAGTCACACAAAACTTATTTTAAGATAAAAAATATCTTTTCCGGCGGCTGTATTCTCCCCCGTGACTAATAAATCCCGGGTATTCATGTTATAGATGAGAAAGGAATAATCTTCCTGAGACAGCACAGCAGGTACCGGGCCGATAATCCGGTATAACTTAATGAGGTAGAATCGATATGCGTTTAATCCCTCTTGCGAAAGCGCAGGATGTCGGTCAGTGGTCCGCACAGTACATCGCTGACAAAATCAATGCGTTCCGCCCTTCGGCAGAGCGCCCGTTTGTTCTGGGACTGCCGACCGGCGGCACCCCTCTGGCGACCTACAAGGCGCTGATCGCCCTGCATCAGGCCGGGAAAGTCAGCTTCCGTCATGTGGTGACCTTTAACATGGATGAGTACATCGGCCTGCCGGAATCACATCCGCAGAGCTATCACTCATTTATGCATGAAAACTTTTTTAATCACATTGATATCCCGGCAGAAAACATCAATCTGCTCAATGGCAATGCCCCGGATACCGATGCGGAATGTGAACGCTATGAAGCGAAAATAAAAGCGTACGGCGGCGTACAGCTGTTTATGGGCGGCGTCGGTAATGACGGCCATATTGCGTTCAACGAACCGGGTTCATCACTGACCTCACGCACCCGTGTCAAAACACTGACACCGGAAACCCGTATCGCCAACTCCCGTTTCTTTGATAATGACATCAATAAAGTGCCTAAGTATGCACTCACTGTCGGTGTCGGTACCCTGATGGATGCCAAAGAGCTGCTGATCCTTGCCACCGGTCATAACAAGGCAATGGCGGTACAGCAGGCGGTTGAAGGCTCAGTGAACCATATGTGGACAATCACCTGTGTGCAGATCCATCCGAAAGCCATTGTGGTGTGTGATGAACCGGCCACACTTGAGCTGAAAGTAAAAACCCTGAAGTATTTCTGTCACCTTGAATCTGACATTATCGAACAATTTTCTGCTGAATAACCGATGCTGACCGCCCTTTATCCGGGCGGTTTTTGTTGTGTTGTCTTATCTTTAAATAAGTATTCTCTCCCCCAGGAGGCGTTATGTACGCATTAACCAATGCCATTATTTATACCGGTCACGATCGTCTGGAAAACCACGCGGTCATTATTGACGGCGAATTAATCCGCAGCGTGTGTCCGGTCAGTGAGTTACCGGACGGAATTGATACCCGTGATCTGGGCGGTGCCATCCTCTCCCCGGGATTTATTGATTTGCAGGTCAACGGCTGCGGCGGCGTACAGTTTAACGACAATGAGGACGACATCACTGTCCGCACCCTGGACATAATGCAGAAAGCCAATGAGCGTACCGGCTGCACCAGCTTCCTGCCGACACTGATCACCAGCCCCGATTCGCTGATGAAACTGAGTGTCAGCACCATGCGCGACTATCTGAAAACACATAAAAACCAGGCGCTGGGGCTGCATCTTGAAGGGCCGTATATCAACCCGGTGAAAAAAGGCACGCACAACCCGGCTTATATCCGCAAACCGGATGCCGCGATGATCGATTTCCTGTGTGACAACGCAGATGTGATAACCAAACTCACCCTGGCACCGGAAATGGTGGAGCCCGCTGTTATCCGCAAACTGACGGATGCCGGCATTGTGGTTTCATCCGGGCACTCCAATGCGAGCTATGAAGAGTCCCGTGCCGGATTTGAAAACGGCATTACCCTCTCCACTCACCTGTTTAATGCGATGCCGTACATTTCCGGCCGTCAGCCGGGACTGATTGGTGCGATTTATGATACTTCTGAAATATATGCCGGGATTATTGCTGACGGCCTGCATGTCTCCTGGCCGAATATCCGCAACAGTAAAGCGCTCAAGCGCGACAAGCTGATTCTGGTCACCGATGCCACCGCACCGGCAGGACTTGATCCGCAAACCAGCGAGCTGGATCATTTTATCTTTGCCGGCAAAACGATATATTATCGTGATGGTTTATGTGTGGACGAAAACGGCACTCTGAGTGGTTCTTCGCTCACCATGATCCGCGCAGTGGCAAACTGTGTTCAGCATGTCGGTATCCCGCTGGATGAAACCCTGCGCATGGCCACACTCTATCCGGCACGGGCAATTGGTGTTCAGGACAGACTGGGAAGTATTAAATCCGGCAGTATTGCCAACCTGACCGCCTTCACCGCTGATTTTTCTGTCTGTATGACAATCGTTAACGGGAATGTGGTTCATTTATCATGAGTAAAAGATGCCGATGGGTAACGGAATTCCGCAGATAGGTAATATTGATTTAGTCAAACAGCTGAACGGGGCGGTAGTTTACCGCCTGATAGATCGTTCCGGCCCGATTTCACGCATTCAGATTGCCGAACAAAGCCAGCTGGCCCCCGCCAGCGTCACCAAAATTACCCGTCAGCTTCTTGAGCGCGGCCTGATAAAAGAGGTGGATCAGCAGGCATCCACCGGCGGACGCCGCGCTATCTCCATTATTTCCGAGCACCGCGCTTTCCAGACTATCGGCGTGCGTCTCGGCCGCCATGACGCCACCATCGCACTGTTTGATCTCAGCGGACGTGCCATTGCAGAGGAAACCAGTCCTCTGGAAGCCACCTCTCAGGCGGATGCGGAAGCAAAACTTATCGCACTGATCGATAACTTCAGGCAGGCACAACAGCGCCGTATCCGTGAGCTGATCGCCATTGCGGTGATTTTGCCGGGGCTGGTCGACCCTGATCACGGCATTGTCCGTTATATGCCGCATATTGCCGTCAGTGACTGGCCGCTGACCGAAAACCTCCATCAGCATTTTAACCTGCCCTGCTACGCCGGGCATGATATCCGCAGCCTCGCGCTGGCTGAACACTATTTCGGTGCCACCCGCGACTGCGCAGATTCGCTGCTGGTACGTATTCACCGCGGAGCCGGAGCGGGGATCATTATCAACAATCAGATCCTGCTTAACCGGCGCGGTAATCTCGGTGAAATAGGCCATATTCAGATTGATCCGCTCGGCGGGCGCTGTCATTGCGGAAACTTCGGTTGTCTGGAAACCGTCGCATCAGATGCCGCTATTGAAACACGGGTAAAACATCAGCTGGAACAAGGGTTTGAAAGCGAATTAACACCGGATAACTGCTCCATTCGTGCTATCTGCCGGGCAGCCAACCGGGGCGATGCACTTGCGGCTGAAGTGATAAAACAGGTCGGCAATTCTCTCGGAAAAGCGATTGCTATCACAATAAACCTGTTTAACCCGCAAAAAGTCGTGATTGCCGGTGAGATAACCGCCGCTGAAAATGTCCTTCTGCCCGCACTGCAAAGCTGCATAAATACGCAGTCACTGAAAAATTTCCGCGAGGATCTGCCGGTCGTGATTTCACAGCTGCCGCCAAACTCCGCTATCGGTGCATTTGCCCTGATAAAACGGGCCATGCTGTACGGTGAATTGCTGTTGCATGTTCTCGAAAACAAACCGGATGCGGAAGAATAATCTGCTGCCTGATAAATGCATCAACTCTGTGATTTTATCCTGTTTTTTGTTCTGTTTATCTTCAAAGTGATTATTATGCAGGCAAACAAACGGATTTCATCAAAATATCTGCAAAAAGCAGTTGACGCTTTTGGCTGTAATCCGCATAATGCGCCCCGCAACGCCGATGAAGGTCACGCAAAAAAAAGATGGCTACGTAGCTCAGTTGGTTAGAGCACAACACTCATAATGTTGGGGTCACAGGTTCGAATCCCGTCGTAGCCACCATCTTTTTTGCGGGAGTGGCGAAATTGGTAGACGCACCAGATTTAGGTTCTGGCGCCGCAAGGTGTGCGAGTTCAAGTCTCGCCTCCCGCACCATTTCTCGTGACATTCGTTGTTGCTTATTGTATTTCCGGATGGGGTATCGCCAAGCGGTAAGGCACCAGGTTTTGATCCTGGCATTCCCAGGTTCGAATCCTGGTACCCCAGCCATCTTCCACTCAGTGGAAAAATGAAGTATGATAAGCCTCGTTTTTCAGGTGGGGTATCGCCAAGCGGTAAGGCACCAGGTTTTGATCCTGGCATGCCCAGGTTCGAATCCTGGTACCCCAGCCATATTCTGAAAAACGGCTTTGTTAAAGCAGTAAAAGATGGCTACGTAGCTCAGTTGGTTAGAGCACAACACTCATAATGTTGGGGTCACAGGTTCGAATCCCGTCGTAGCCACCATCTTTTTTGCAATAAGTATCTTTTGGGGTATCGCCAAGCGGTAAGGCACTGGATTCTGATTCCAGCATTCCCAGGTTCGAATCCTGGTACCCCAGCCAAATTCTGAAAGCCCGTCTCTGACGGGCTTTTTGCTTTTCTGAATCCGGAAAAGATTTCATTTGTACTCAATGTACAACGCGCGACAGCAGGCAAAAACAACGAAAAGCAGGCGCGTCAGGGATGACGCGCCTGAGCGCACACGGACGTGTTTACAGCGGCTTTTCGTTTTTGCCTGCTGCCCGCCATCCCCGGAAGCAGAAGAGAATCTCCCGCCCTGCCTGAATCAGCAATCAAACTCCCAGTGCATATTTCAGCGCCAGCTTTTTCAGCGGTGTCGCACGTTGTGCCACTGTCAGCGCCAGATTACGCAGCGGCTGTAACGCCGGCAGGGTATTACTGAAGGTCAGATAAAAGGCATCCATCCCGGCCTGCATCAGCAGGTTATCCGGACGACGACGGCGCTCATACCGTTTAAGAACGGATTCGCTGCCCCAGTCCTCACAGCACTCACGCGCTGCAATCAGGGTATTCAGTAATATATCCGCATCACGGTAACCGAGGTTTACCCCCTGCCCGGCCAGCGGATTGATGGTATGAGCCGCATCGCCGATCAGTGCCAGCCCGTCCTGCACATAATGTGCGGCATGGTGCCGCACCAGCGGGAAAGAGCCGCAGGCAAGTGGCGTGACATCGCCGAGACGTTCAGGGAATGACGCACGGATTTCCGTTTTCAGCTGTTCAGGCGGCAGTTTACTGAGCTGGCGTATCCGCGCCGGTGAGTCATACCAGACCAGCGAAGCATAAGAATCAAACAACGGCAGAAACGCACGCGGGCCGGACGGGAAAAACTGCTGCCAGGTGATATCCTGCTGTTCACGTCCGGTATCCACGGTGATCAGCATACAGGACTGACGATACTGCCAGCCGCGGCTGCCGATACCGGCCAGGGTTCTGACCTGTGATTTCGCACCGTCCGCGCCGATTACCAGCCGGGTTTTTATCACATCACCGTTATCAAACGACAGTAACCACTCCCCGTCATCTTTTGTCATAGTCTGCAACCGTGCCGGACACAGACAGGTGATCAGCTCATGAGCCGTGATTTTTTCCCATAATGCCCGTTGCAGTACCGGGTTTTCCACCATATACCCCAGTTCGGGTAATCCGAGGCTGTCTGCGGTAAAGGTCACTTCCGAGCCCGGTTCCTCATACGTTTCCAGTGTGCGGTACGGCACACAGCGCATTTCACGGACTCGCTCCCACACACCGAGGCTATCCAGTAACTCAACAGAGGCGCGGCTGACAGCGGAAATCCGCACATCAGGGCGGCTCTGAGCATCGAACGGTGCCGGTGCCTGTAATTCAGCCACTGTGACGCGGAAACCGGCCTGAGCCAGTCCCAGGGCGGTGGCTGCACCAATCATTCCCCCGCCGATAACGGTGACTTCAGAATGTGTTAACGGGTTATCCATGACCTACCTATTCTAATACGTTGATTTTTTGTTCAATTGCCGTAAATTCACCGGGAAAGGTGAAGATCCGTGCTGCCGGGTCTGGTCACTGGTGTATCAAATGACTACAATATCGACCATTGGTTACATCAAAAACTGATTGAATACACACAATGCTTTTCCGTGTTGCGGGTATTGTTTCACTGAAAACAGCGGATTGAGAAAATGTCGACGAGTAAAAAACTGTACATAAAAACCTGGGGCTGTCAGATGAATGAGTACGATTCATCCAAAATGGCTGACCTGCTGGAAAGCACCCACGGCTACACTTTAACAGACAATGCCGATGAAGCCGATATTCTCCTGCTTAATACCTGTTCTATCCGTGAAAAAGCGCAGGAAAAAGTATTTCACCAGCTCGGCCGCTGGAAAAATCTCAAGGATGTGAATCCGGACATTATCATCGGTGTCGGGGGCTGTGTGGCCTCGCAGGAAGGGGATTTTATCCGCCGCCGCGCACCGGCCGTGGACATTGTCTTCGGCCCGCAGACACTTCACCGCCTGCCGGAGATGATCAACAAACTCAGAGGCGACCGCAGCCCGATTGTGGACATCAGCTTCCCGGAAATCGAGAAATTTGACCGTCTGCCGGAACCACGTGCAGAAGGCCCGTCCGCCTTTGTCTCCATCATGGAAGGCTGTAACAAATACTGCACCTTCTGCGTGGTTCCCTATACCCGTGGTGAGGAAGTCAGCCGTCCGTGTGATGATGTCCTGTTTGAAATCGCTCAGTTAGCCGCACAGGGCGTGCGTGAAGTGAACCTGCTCGGCCAGAACGTGAATGCTTACCGCGGCCCGGCGTTTGACGGCAGCATCTGCAGTTTTGCCGAACTGATCCGTCTGGTGGCCGCCATTGACGGTATCGACCGCATCCGCTTCACTACCAGCCATCCGATTGAATTCACCGATGATATTATCGCTGTTTATGAAGATACCCCGGAACTGGTCAGTTTCCTGCATCTGCCGGTACAGAGCGGCTCAGACCGTATTCTGACCCAGATGAAGCGTGCCCATACCGCGCTGGAATACAAATCCATTATCCGCAAACTGCGCAAAGCACGTCCGGATATCCTGATAAGCTCTGACTTTATCGTCGGCTTCCCGGGAGAAACCAATGACGACTTCGAAAAAACCATGCAGCTGATTGCTGATGTGAATTTCGATATGAGCTTCAGTTTTATCTACTCCCCGCGTCCGGGAACCCCGGCGGCTGACCTGCCGGATGACGTGACCGAAGACGAGAAAAAACAGCGCCTGTACCTGTTACAGCAGCGGATTAACCAGCAGGCGATGAGCTACAGCCGTCAGATGCTCGGTACCACACAGCGCATCCTGGTAGAGGGACCGTCCCGCAAAGACGTGATGGAGTTATCCGGACGCACCGAAAATAACCGTGTGGTGAACTTTGAGGGCACCCCGGACATGATCGGCAAATTTGTGGATGTCGAAATTACCGATGTCTATACCAACTCACTGCGCGGCAGCGTGATCCGGACAGAAGAGCAGATGAACCTGCGTGTTCACGAAACCCCGGAATCCGTCATTGCCCGCACCCGTAAAGAAGACGAACTGGGTGTCGGCATCTACCAGCCAACCGTACACTAACTAAAACCCGTCACGCGCAGATCTCTCTGCGCGTGAGAATACACAGAGAGATTCAGTGACAGAAACCTATACATCACCTTCACAGGTAGCAACACAGGAAATTTTCCTCGAACCCGCCGAAAATCAGCGTCTGCAAAGCCTCTGCGGTCCCTTCGACGATAACATCAAACTGCTCGAGCGCCGCCTCGGTACCGAAATCAGCCGCCGCGACAACCGCTTCCGGTTGACCGGCAAACCGCACTGTGTCAAAGCCGCTGCGGCGATCCTGCGCCAGCTCTATGTGGAAACCGCCCCGGTACGCGGCGTGATCCGCGATATCGACCCGGAACAGGTTCACCTCGCCGTGGCAGAGAGCCGTGTGCTTGAACAGAGCGACGAACATGTACCGGATTACGGCAAGTCCGTCAATATCAAAACCAAACGTGGTGTGGTTAAACCGCGTACGCCAAACCAGGCGCAGTATATCGCTCACATTCTCGATCACGATATCACCTTTGGTATCGGCCCTGCCGGGACCGGGAAGACCTATCTGGCCGTGGCTGCTGCTGTGGATGCCCTGGAGCGTCAGGAAATCCGCCGCATTCTGCTGACCCGCCCTGCCGTTGAGGCCGGTGAAAAACTCGGGTTCCTGCCCGGCGATCTCAGCCAGAAAGTCGATCCGTATCTGCGTCCGCTGTATGACGCACTGTTTGAAATGCTCGGCTTTGAGAAAGTGGAAAAGCTGATTGAGCGCAACGTGATTGAAGTCGCGCCGCTGGCCTATATGCGCGGCCGGACACTGAACGACGCCTTTATCATTCTCGATGAGAGCCAGAACACCACCATCGAACAGATGAAAATGTTTCTGACCCGTATCGGTTTCAACTCCAAAGCGGTCATCACCGGGGATATCACCCAGATTGACCTGCCGAACGGCAACAAATCCGGTCTGCGTCACGCCATTGAAGTGCTGGCGGATGTACCGGAACTGAGCTTTAACTTCTTCCACAGTGAAGATGTGGTACGGCATCCTATCGTGGCAAAAGTGGTGATTGCCTATGAAGCGTGGGAAGCCGCAGAACAGAAACGCAAACAAATGCTGAAGCAGCAGCGTGATGCCGAACGTGCGCAGGCGCAGCAGGAACAATCCCATGAGTAATCCGGTTCTTGATTTACAAATCGTCTGTGAAAACACAGACAATCTGCCTTCTGAGGCACAGTTTCAGCGCTGGGTTGACGGCGTGCTGCCGATGTTTCAGGAAGAGAGTGAAGTGACCATCCGCCTGGTGGATGAAGCAGAAAGCCATGAGCTGAATCTGACTTACCGCGGCATGGACAAACCGACCAACGTGCTCTCTTTCCCGTTCGAAGCACCGCCGGAAATTGAACTGCCGCTGCTGGGCGACCTGATTATCTGCCGCCAGGTGGTGGAACGCGAAGCCGCCGAACAGGAAAAAACCGAAGAGGAGCACTGGGCACACATGGTTGTCCACGGCTGCCTGCATTTGCTGGGTTATGACCACATCGAAGACGATGAAGCGGAAGAGATGGAAGGCCTGGAAACGGAAATCTTAAAAAAATTAGGCTATTCTGATCCGTATATCACAGAAAAAGCGTAGTCAGCGATGCCGTTTTTATGCTACATAATACGGCATCTTTCATTAAATCGGGGAATGTAAAAAAACCGCCATGAGCGACGACCATCCATCGGGTAGTGATACACCGAACCAGAAAAAGGGTTTCTTTTCTCTGCTGCGCCAGCAACTGTTCCACGGCGAGCCAAAAAGCCGTGAAGACCTCGTTGAGGTCATCCGTGATTCCGAACAAAATGCACTGATCGATCCTGACACCCGCGACATGCTCGAAGGGGTAATGGATATTTCCGATCAGCGTGTCCGTGACATCATGATCCCGCGGTCACAAATTGTGACACTCAAGCGCAATCAGACACTCGACGAGTGCCTGGATGTCATTATTGACTCTGCCCACTCCCGCTTTCCGGTGATCAGCGAAGATAAAGATCACATCGAAGGCCTGCTGATGGCAAAAGATTTACTGCCGTTTATGCGCAGTGATTCCGAAGAGTTCAGTATTGACAAAGTTCTGCGCCAGGCGGTTGTTGTGCCGGAAAGTAAGCGTGTTGACCGTCTGCTTAAAGAGTTCCGCTCCCAGCGCTACCATATGGCGATTGTGATCGATGAATTCGGCGGCGTATCCGGACTTGTCACTATCGAAGACATTCTGGAATTAATCGTCGGTGAAATTGAGGATGAATATGATGATGAGGATGACGTGGATATCCGTCAGCTCAGTCTGCACTCCTATTCTGTCCGCGCCCTCACCCAGATAGAAGATTTTAACGACGCATTCGGCACCCGCTTCAGCGATGAAGAGGTGGATACTGTCGGCGGGCTGGTGATGCAGGCCTTCGGCCATCTGCCGACCCGGGGTGAAACCATTGAAATTGACAACTATCAGTTCAAAGTTGCGATGGCGGACAGTCGTAAAATTATCCAGTTACATGTTAAGATTCCGGACGATGCTCCTATCCCGTCTTTGGATGAAGATAATCTGACATGATGAAATCACCTCAGGGTTTACGCCAGTGGCCGCGTCTGCTGCTGGCACTGATTTTCGGGGCCGGCGGAACGCTGGCCTTTTCGCCTTTTGATCTCTGGTTTTTCGCGCTGCCCGCGCTGACAGCGCTGCTGCTGCTGACACTGAACCGGACCGGCAAACAGGCATGTGCTATCGGTTTCGCCTGGGGGCTGGGGTTATTCGGCAGCGGCGTAAACTGGGTATATGTCAGTATCGCGGATTTCGGCGGTATGCCGGAAATCGCCAACCTGTTCCTTGTTGTCCTGCTGGCTGCCTATCTGGCGCTCTATCCGATGCTGTTTGCCGGCCTGCTGGCCAAATGTTTTCCGCACGCCACGGTCTGGCGTCTGGTGATTGCCGCTCCGGCACTCTGGCAGCTCACTGAATTCCTGCGCGGCTGGGTACTGACCGGCTTCCCGTGGCTGGAATTCGGCTACACTCAGATTGACGGCCCGATGCGTGCACTGGCACCGCTCCTGGGCGTCAATGCCATCACTTTCCTGCTGATGGTGATAAGCGGCCTGATTGCCCTGACGCTCTCACGACGCCGTGCCTGGCCGCTGGTTCCCGCACTGGTGCTGCTGTTCGCCCCGTGGCTTGCACGTAACTACCAATGGTATCAGATGAACAACGATCCGACTCAGGTCGCACTGGTACAGGGAAATATCGCGCAGTCCCTGAAATGGGAACCGGGCATGCTGGATAAAACGCTGGGTATCTATCTTCAGGAGAGCCGTCCGTACTTCCGCCCTGACACGCTGATTATCTGGCCTGAATCCGCCATTCCTGATTTCGCCGCCAGTCAGTCCGCGTTCCTGGAGCAGCTCAACGGCCTGCTGACACTCAGCGGTGCACAGCTTATTACCGGTGTGGTGGATGCCGTTCCTAAAGCAGACGGTAAAGAATACAATGTTTACAACACACTGATTGTGCTGGGTAATAAGAGCGAATACGACAGCCGGGACAAAAACCGCTATTACAAACACCATTTAGTGCCGTTCGGGGAATTTGTTCCGCTGGAAGATTTGCTGCGTCCGCTGGCGCCGTTCTTTAATCTGCCGATGTCCGCTTTCAGCCGCGGGGATTATGTCCAGCCGCCGCTGACCGCCGGAAAAATGACGCTGACCGCCGAGATCTGCTATGAAGTGATCCTCGGTGAGCAGGTGCGCCGCAATATGACCGATAAAACCGGCGTACTGCTGACCGCCTCCAATGATGCCTGGTTCGGCCGTTCCATCGGTCCGTGGCAGCATTTCCAGATGGCGCGGATGCGCGCACTGGAGCTGGGACGTCCGCTGCTGCGCGCCACCAATAACGGCATCACCGCGATTATTGCACCGGACGGTTCAGTCACCGCGCAGTTACCGCAGTTCACACAGGCCACTCTGAGTGCCACCATTACCTCTGCATCCGGTTTTACACCGTATTACCGCATGGGAACATGGCCGGTCTGGGGTGCCACCGTTATCTTCCTGGGTCTGGCGCTGATAAAACGCAGAAAGACCACCGAGCGCGGTCTGCATTTTCGCTGATACGAGGCGATTACGCAGATAAAAAAATCCCGCCATGATTGCTCACCGGCGGGATTTTTCATTTCAGACGGATTATTTCGCCAGCCACAGCCGCACCATCATACCCAATTGGCTGGTCCAGCCGCTGGTGTAGCTGACTATCTCTCCTTTGTGATAAATCACAAAGGTTGGTGTGACATTCACACCCCAGAGCTGAGAAATCCGGCCATCCGGGTCGTTAATTACCGGAAAATGGTAACCTTTTGCCGCCATCCCTTTCGCCAGCCGGTCATCGTCACCGGAGCGGATAGCAACCGTCACCACATTGTAGCCGGACTCAGACAGATCGCTGACTGATGGCGAGGTCAGTTTGCAGATCCCGCACCAGGATGCCCAGAAGTAGACCAGTAACGGTTTTTCCGCACTCATCTGCGCAATGGACACCGGTGTGCCGTCAGTCAGTGTCAGTGAAGGCACCGTGTTTAAATCCGGTGCCTCCGGTTTGCGCCAGTAGTCCATCGCCTGTGACGCAATAAATAAAATCACCAGCAGCAGGAGAAATTCCTTTCCCCATCTGCGCAGTAACCGCATTATTTAACCTTAGCCAGCTGTTCCTTAATGACAGATTCCAGCTGTGCATCATCCACGGCACCCGGCAGCATCACATCACCAATCAGCGTCGCAGGGGTTCCCTGAACACCTAATTGCTCTGCCAGCATCATATTCATACGCATGGTATTCATGCTGTTGTCGGTGACTTTCACATCACCCGCTTTCGCGGTTTTCAGTGCGCTGTTGATATCATCCTGAGTCAGTGCGGTTTTCTTCTGCATCAGGCGGCTGTGCAGTGGTGCAAAGGCTTCCGGCTTGGTCTCCCATACAGAAAGAGCCGCGCGGCTGGCATTCAGGGAGCTTTCCCCTTTGAACGACAGCAGTTTGAAGACAACCGCCACGTCAGGATATTTTTTCACCACTGCTTCCAGCTGCGGATCAAAACGTTTGCAGTACGGACAGTTATAATCGGTGAAAGATACAATGGTCAGTTTCGGCGATTTTGAGCCGATACGCGGTGTGTATTTATCATTGAACAGCGCGTCAGCATTGGCTTTCACGGCATCTTTCATCTGTGCGCTCTGTTTTTCGGTCTGTTTCTGCTGAAGCGCCATAATCGCCTCTTCCAGAATTTCCGGGTTTTTAACCAGCGTGTCACGAACCAATACGCGCACCTGCGCTTCCTGGTCAGCGGTGAGAGCGGCCGCGTGAGCTGTGGCTGTAAAGATAAGCGGAGCAATCATTAAAGCCGCGAGTGTTTTTTTCATGGTTCAATTCCTTGTGACTGATTTAACAGATGTAAGAGAGTTTCTTTATCCAGTAATGGTGACAATATTTCACCTTCAGGTAAAGCAGGGCCGTAAATCTGGTTAAACGGTACCGCCAGATGCCCGCGCTTTTGTAAAAATGCGTTAATATCCGGCGACGGTTTTGTCCAGTCCCCGCGCAGTGCAACAACATCCGGTTCACGGAGAGCATCCTGAACGTCATCGCGTAATAATACATTGTATTTGTTTGCTTTGCAGGTCACACACCATTCGGCGGTCACGTCCACAAAGACCCGTTTCCCCTGCGAAAGTGCGGTGGTCACCGCCTCTTCCGTCAGTGGCTGCCACTCCACCTGATCACTGACCAGGCTCTGCTGCCGGTCATCCGTCATATTGATACCGGCCCAGACACCACCCGCTATCAGCAGCGCCACCAGTGCCGCAGTGCCCCGCTTAATACCGGCGCGGCGGAAAGCCAGCAGCGCCAATACCAGCAGCACAACCCCCACCATCACCGCAGCCGTTTCCGGCCCGGTGTGCGGGATAAGCAGACTAATCAGCCACAGTGCCGTAATAAACATCATGGCACCCAGTACCAGACGCAGGCCGTTCATCCAGCGGCCGGGTTTCGGCAGTGCTTTTGCGATCCCCGGAAACGCGGCAATCAGCAACCACGGCAGGCTCATTCCGATCCCCAGTGCGGTAAAGATCATCCACAACTGAGAATACGGTGCCACCAGGGCAAATGCGACGGCCGTGCCGAGAAACGGTGCGGTACAGGGCGTCGCCAGCAGCGTGGCGAACATACCTTCCATAAAGTGGCCGCGCATTCCTTTACCGCCTGCAGTCGCCAGTTTTGTGGTTGCGTTACTGCTCAGACGAATGGAAAAGACACCGAACAAATTGGCGCTGAACAGTAATGTCACCACCACCATAAAGCCGAGGAACCACGGATTCTGGAACTGAATTCCCCAGCCGACAGCACTTTGCGTCAGACGCAGTACCGACACCAGTGCCGCGAGGATCCAGAAAGAGACCATAATACCGGAGGAGGAAACCAGGAACTGGGTGCGGATCACCCGCCGTTCGCGGTTTTCCACATACAGCACAGAACCGAGTTTCATGGCCAGCACCGGCAGAACACACGGCATAACATTGAGGATGAGTCCGCCGATCAGAGCAAACAGCAACAGCATAATAAAGGATGTATCACTGCCGGATGTCACAGTGATATCCGGACCGCTGCCGATCACCGTTGTCAGTGCCTGTGCCGCCGGGCCGTCTGTCACCACTACCGACAGTGGTTTTCCGTTCAGATCGGACGGCACTTCCCCCCAGTCATCCGTTACTTTAACGGTAGCCGTGAGGTTATCGCCGGAAAGGGTGAATGACGGGGCGGCAAAAATGGTTTCCTTATCCGCATTAAAGAACAACTGCGGCTGCTGCCAGCCTCCCGGACGGTGCAGAGCCATTGTCAGTGTTCCGCCGTTCACACGGCTGCTGCCGATGGTGATATCACCGCCGGTCTGCGGAACCTGCTGCATAGCCATCGCATACTGCCGGTCAAAATCGTCCGGTGCCGGTTCTGAGGTGTCCAGCGAGACCGGATAATCGGTCAGGATACAGACATTACTGCATGTGGATAAGGTCAGCGTTCCGCTGAGTAACGGCAGTGCCTGATCCGCAGTGACTTCCAGCGGGAATACCACACTGCCGCCGTAACCCTGGGTGGAAAGCCCCGCGACGTCAAAACGCTGGGGTGCGGGCCAGAACCACTGTGTGGCAGCCGTTTTTTCCTGCCATGTCAGTTCAGGCGCAACGCCCCCTTCCCCCGGTGACTGCCAGTAGGTTTTCCAGCCCGGTTGTAATTCAACAGCCAGCAACAGACGTAACTTTCCGTCCTGCCATTGATCTGATGTGACTCTGACACGGGCATGATCATTGTGCGGCATTTCGGTCCAGCCGGTATCAGCTGCATGCACAGAAGTCAGCGCGGACAAAAACAGCACAAACGCTGTTAATACAAAACGCATAATATTTTTCATCTCCGAATTAAGCAAAAAACCCGACAATATAAAGATTGCCGGTTGCTAATCCCTCATGACACAAAAATGGAGATGCCTGCGCAGCCGCATCGGCGGGATATGCTGACGCCATGAGCGCGAACGGTAACGAACAGGGACAATAACCGCCGTCATGACGAAGAAAAGAAGAGCGAAAAAGAGAGGTTCGGCCGGAAACTGCGGCACCGTACTCAGCGATTTGGCGCTGATATCGCAGGTGCTGCCGGGCTGAGTACTCCCGGTTTCCGTATCACTGAACGACGCAGGGGTGATAAGATCCGCAGACGTGCTCAGACTGATGCGTGGCGCACCAGACATCCGTTGTGTCAGACACAACATGATAAAGAAGAATGTGAAAAACAGCAGCAGATAACCCTGCCTGCGTTGCTTCAGCATAGCCCGCTCCCCGATAGTTACCGCCTATCTTACACAGCCTGCGATTTCAGACAACCGGATAACCATAACTTTACACAATCAGCCGGAATAGAATGTTAACACGGTACAGCCGGATTGTTACAACCGCAGATTATGGCACGACTGTATTTCGCTGCCGTAAAAGCCTCTCACCTGACAGTAAAAAACACCATTAACAGGTTAATAAAACAATCAAAACCAGCATATAAAACTACATCACACCAAAATACCCTAATTTAATGTGAATGCGCGTTTCACGTGTAACTTGCACATCTTTATCGGACAGAGTGAGAGGGATCTCCCGATTTAAAACAAATTAACTTCCATTTATTAACAATAGTGTTCTATTTTTAACAATACAAACACAAGAGCAACACACGTCCTTATACCGTTCCCGAAAAGGAGTTGTTTATGCGCAAGTTAGTTTTGTCTGTACTGGTCACCGGAGCCGCGCTTGCCAGTGCGGCAGTTTCTGCTGAAGAGCTGACCGGTACACTGAAAAAAATCAATGATAACGGTGTGATTATCGTCGGTCACCGCGAGTCCTCTGTCCCTTTCTCTTATTATGATAACCAGCAAAACGTGGTCGGGTATTCCCAGGATTACTCCAACCATATTGTTGATGCGGTGAAAAAGACGCTCAACAAGCCGGATTTACAGGTTAAGCTGATCCCGGTCACTTCTCAGAACCGTATCCCGCTGTTACAGAACGGCACATTCGATTTTGAGTGCGGCTCCACCACCAATAACCTGGCCCGCCAGCAGCAGGCCGCTTTCTCCAACACCATTTTTGTGGTCGGTACCCGCCTGCTGACCGGTAAAGATTCCGGCATCAAAGATTTTGCCGATCTCGCCGGGAAAAACGTGGTGGTCACTTCAGGTACCACCTCTGAAATGCTGCTCAACAAACTCAATGATGAGAAGCAGATGAAGATGCGCATTATCAGCGCCAAAGATCACGGGGATGCCTTCCGTACTCTGGAGTCCGGCCGTGCGGTCGCCTTTATGATGGATGATGCCCTGCTGGCCGGTGAACGCGCCAAAGCGAAAAAACCGGATAACTGGGTGATCGTCGGCACACCGCAATCCGAAGAAGCCTACGGCTGTATGCTGCGCAAAGATGATCCGCAGTTTAAAGCCCTGATCGATAAAACAGTTTCTGATGCCCAAACCTCCGGTGACGCTGAGAAATCCTATAACCGCTGGTTCAAACAGCCGATTCCGCCTAAGAACCTCAACCTGAACTTTGAATTATCCGGTGAAATGAAAGGCCTGTTCAAAGCACCGAACGACAAAGCCTTTGAATAACCTCTGTGGCGGCTGACAGCCGGACAGGCTGCGCCGCCCGGACTGAGGATATAACTAAGACCGCCGCGCCCGCGTTCACCACTGACGCGGGCGCGGACGATAAGCCGCAGTCCGCAGCATGTAAATACTCTATCTGTCCGGTAACCACTGGTTATCCGTCTTATACAGGGAGTTCGTTCTTTTACCGGGAGCCGCGCTATGTCAGCTAACTGGGACTGGGGGATATTTTTTCAGCCCGCCCCCTTCGGCAACACCACTTACCTCGGCTGGATTCTGTCCGGCCTGAAGGTCACGGTAATGCTGTCAATCTGTGCCTGGATTATCGCCTTTCTGGTGGGATCTCTGTTCGGTATTCTCCGTACGGTGCCGAATAAATTTCTCTCCTCTCTCGGCACCATTTATGTGGAAATTTTCCGTAATGTGCCGCTGATCGTCCAGTTTTTCACCTGGTATCTGGTGATCCCTGAATTCCTGCCGCCGTCTCTGCGCGACTGGTTTAAAATGGATCTCGACCCGAATATCCAGTTCTTTATTTCCTCCACCCTCTGTCTGGGACTGTTTACCGCAGCCCGTATGACCGAACAGGTTCGTGCCGCCATTCAGTCACTGCCGCGCGGCCAGAAAGCGGCCGGGCTGGCCATGGGGCTGACACTGCCGCAGACTTACCGCTATGTCCTGCTGCCGAATGCCTACCGCGTGATTATTCCGCCGATGACATCCGAAATGCTCAACCTGGTGAAAAACTCCGCGATTGCCTCCACCATCGGGCTGGTCGATATGGCCGCTCAGGCCGGTAAATTGCTGGATTATTCCGCCAGAGCCTATGAGTCCTTTACAGCGATAACCCTCGCTTATGTCGGCATTAACGTCATTATTATGCTGGCCATGCATTTACTGGAAAAACGGGTGCGTCTGCCCGGGACAGGAGGCCGCTGATGTATGAATTTGACTGGAGTTCGGTGATGCCGGGCATGCCGTTCCTGTTAGACGGACTGGTTATCACGGCGAAAATCACCATCACGGCGATTGTTATCGGCATCCTGTGGGGTACCATTCTGGCGATGATGCGCCTGTCATCCATCAAAATCGTGAGCTGGCTGGCAGCACTCTATGTGAACGCCTTCCGTTCCGTTCCGCTGGTGATGGTGCTGTTGTGGTTTTATCTGATTGTGCCTAACTTAGTCCAAAATGTTCTTGGTATATCACCAAAAACAGATATCCGTCTGATCTCAGCTATGGTAGCGTTTTCCCTGTTTGAAGCTGCGTATTATGCTGAAATTATCCGCGCCGGTATCCAGAGTGTGTCACGGGGACAAACATCCGCCTCACTCGCCCTCGGTATGACCAAAATGCAGACCATGCGTCTGGTGGTTCTGCCGCAGGCATTCCGCGCGATGATCCCGCTGCTGCTGACCCAGGGTATTGTCCTGTTTCAGGATACCTCACTGGTGTATGTGCTCAGCCTGACCGATTTCTTCCGCACCGCCAGCAATATCGGCGAGCGCGACGGAACGCAAATCGAGATGGTGCTGTTTGCGGGTGCGGTTTATTTTGTTATCAGCTTTGCGGCGTCAATGCTGGTTAATTATCTCAAGAGAAGGACTGTGTCATGATCTCCCTGAAAAATATCTCCAAATGGTACGGTCAGTTCCGTGTCTTAACCGACTGCTCGACCGACGTCAAAAAAGGGGAAGTGGTTGTGGTGTGCGGCCCGTCCGGCTCCGGTAAATCCACGCTGATAAAAACCGTTAACGGCCTGGAGCCGGTACAGGAAGGCGAAATTTTCGTCAATGATATACAGGTGAATAATAAACGTACCGATCTGGCAAAACTGCGCTCTAAAGTCGGCATGGTATTCCAGCACTTTGAGCTGTTTCCGCACCTCTCCATCGTGGAAAACCTGACCCTGGCACAGGTAAAAGTGCTGGGCCGCAGTAAAGCCGCCGCCAGAGAAAAGGGGCTGAAACTGCTGGAACGTGTGGGATTATCCGGCCACGCGGATAAATTTCCGTCCCAGTTATCCGGCGGACAGCAGCAGCGTGTGGCTATCGCCCGCGCCCTGTGTATGGACCCCGTCGCGATGCTGTTCGACGAACCGACCTCTGCCCTCGACCCGGAAATGATCAACGAAGTGCTGGATGTTATGGTTGAACTGGCACACGAAGGCATGACGATGATGGTGGTGACCCACGAAATGGGCTTTGCCCGTAAAGTGGCCGACCGCGTGATTTTTATGGACGAAGGAAAAATCATCGAGGACAGTAAAAAAGAGGATTTCTTTGCCAACCCGAAATCCGATCGCGCCAAAGATTTTCTGGCCAAAATTCTGCACTGATGTTCTGACCGGCCGGTTACAGACCGGCCTTTCTTCTTCTCTTTATCATTCCCCTGCTTTTTTCATCCCTTTACGACCTTAACTGTTGTTCCCTCAGGGGCATATCGGCTATGCTTACGGGTCAGATATTAACAAAACCATATATTATTATGCTGTCCGTCCGGTCTGGTCGTCAGTCCGTGTCCGGCAGTTCATCACCACAGGAATACCGGTGCCATGCAAGAACAATATCGTCCCGAAGACATAGAGCAACAAGTCCAGAGTCACTGGCAGGAAAAACAAACATTTAAAGTGACTGAAGATAACAGTAAAGAAAAATACTACTGCCTGTCTATGCTGCCATACCCTTCAGGACGACTACACATGGGCCACGTGCGTAACTACACCCTGGGTGATGTGATGTCACGTTACCAGCGTATGCTGGGTAAAAACGTCTTACAGCCAATCGGCTGGGATGCGTTCGGTCTGCCTGCGGAAGGCGCGGCGGTGAAAAACAACACCGCACCGGCACCGTGGACCTATGCCAATATCGAATACATGAAACAGCAGCTGAAAAAGCTGGGTTTCGCGTACGACTGGGATCGTGAAGTCACCACCTGTACGCCGGAATATTACCGCTGGGAACAGTGGTTTTTCACCAAACTGTATGAAAAAGGTCTGGCGTATAAAAAAACCTCCGCAGTGAACTGGTGTCCGCATGACCTGACCGTTCTCGCGAACGAACAGGTTATCGACGGCTGCTGCTGGCGTTGTGATACCCCGGTTGAGCGCAAAGAGATCCCGCAGTGGTTTATCAAAATCACCGCTTATGCCGAAGAGCTGCTCAATGACCTGGATACGCTGGAAGACTGGCCGGAGCAGGTCAAAACCATGCAGCGCAACTGGATCGGCCGTTCCGAGGGTGTGGAAATCACCTTTGATGTGGCTGACAGCACCGAAAAACTGAGTGTCTACACCACCCGCCCGGATACCTTTATGGGTGTCACTTATCTGGCAGTGGCGGCAGGACATCCGCTGGCACAGCAGGCTGCACAGAACAATCCTGAACTGAAAACCTTTATCGACGAGTGCCGTAATACCAAAGTGGCAGAGGCTGAAATGGCCACGATGGAGAAAAAAGGCGTGGCAACCGGGATGTTTGCTATTCACCCGCTGACCGGCGAAAAAATCCAGGTCTGGGCTGCCAACTTCGTTCTGATGGAATACGGCACCGGTGCTGTGATGGCGGTTCCGGCACACGACCAGCGTGACTGGGAATTTGCCACCAAATACGATTTACCGATCAAACCAGTCATTCTGAATGAAGACGGTTCTGAGCCGGATATCAGTGAAGCCGCAATGACCGGCAAAAATACACTGTTCAATTCCGGTGAGTTCGACGGGCTGGATTATACTGCCGGTTTCAATGCCATTGCCGACAAACTGGTGGCACTCGGCGTTGGCGAACGCAAAGTGAATTACCGTCTGCGCGACTGGGGTGTTTCCCGTCAGCGTTACTGGGGCGCGCCGATTCCGATGGCAACCCTGGAAGACGGCACCGTGGTTCCGGTTCCTGAAGATCAGTTACCGGTTATCCTGCCGGAAGACGTGGTCATGGACGGTATCACCAGCCCGATTAAAGCCGATCCGGAGTGGGCAAAAACCACCATCAACGGACAGCCTGCCCTGCGTGAAACCGATACCTTCGATACCTTTATGGAATCCTCCTGGTATTATGCGCGCTACTGCTGCCCGGACTACGACAAAGGCATGCTGGACCCGGCTGCGGCCAACTACTGGCTGCCGGTTGATCAGTATATCGGCGGTATCGAACACGCCATCATGCACCTGATGTATTTCCGCTTCTTCCACAAACTGATGCGTGATGCAGGCCTGGTGAACTCAAATGAGCCGGCAAAAAATCTGCTGTGTCAGGGCATGGTACTGGCCGATTCTTTCTACTACACCGATACCGATGGTCACCGCGTGTGGGTTTCTCCGGAAGACGCCATTCTTGAGCGTGATGATAAAAACCGTATCATCAAGGCAACAGATAAAGAAGGCCGCGAGCTGGTTCACACCGGCATGAGCAAAATGTCAAAATCGAAGAACAACGGCGTTGATCCGCAGATTATGGTGGAAAAATACGGCGCGGATACCGTTCGTCTGTTTATGATGTTTGCGGCACCACCGGAACTGACCCTGGAATGGCAGGAATCCGGCGTGGAAGGTGCAAACCGCTTTATCCGCCGTGTATGGCGCCTGGTGTATGAGCATGTTCAGAAAGGCAAAACCGCACCGCTGGATATCAGCAGCCTGACGCCGGCACAAAAAGATCTGCGCCGTTCCCTGCACAAAACGATTGCCAAAGTCAGCGATGATGCCGGCCGCCGTAAGCAGTTCAACACCGCCATCGCTGCGATTATGGAACTGCTCAACGAGTTACAGCGTGCACCTCAGGAAACAGAACAGGATCGCGCACTGATGCAGGAAGCACTGGATGCCGTTATCCGTATGCTGTCCCCGATTATCCCTCACGCCGGTTTCACCCTGTGGAAAGCGCTGGGTCACGAAACCGATGTGGATGATGCGCAGTGGCCGGTTGCCAGTGAAGAAGCAATGGTTGACGATACCAAACTGATTGTTATCCAGATCAACGGTAAAGTCCGCGGCCGTATTACGGTTGCCGCAGATGCGGAACAGGATGCGGTCATGGCGCTGGCGTCAGAAGAAGCGAATGTCGCGAAATACCTCGAAGGTGTGAGTGTTCGCAAAGTCATTTATGTGCCGGGTAAATTACTGAACCTGGTCGTCGGTTAATTAAGGAGATATCGTGCGACATCGCATTATCACGCTGTTGCTCGGGCTTGCGGTGCTGGTCACCGCAGGCTGCGGCTTCCATCTGCGCGGCACCACACAAATTCCGCCTGAACTGCAGAAAATGCAGATCAGTACCGGCGATCCGTATGGCGAACAGACCCGTGCTATCCGTCAGCAACTGCAGCTGAATAACGTACAGATTATTGAGAGCGGTGATGCCTCCGTCCCGGTACTGAAAATCACCGGTTCTTCCGAAGGTAAGGAAGAGACGGTATCCATTTTCCAGGACGGTAAAGCAGCTGAAAAAGAACTGGTTTATTTCCTGAATGCCCAGGTGATTATGCCGAACGGTTCGGTGTATCCAATCAATGTCCGCGTTGAGCGCTCATTCTTTGACAACCCGCTGGAAGCACTGGCAAAAGATGCGGAAAAAGACATGGTCCGCCAGGAAATGCGTGAACAGGCAGCTGCCCGTCTGGTCCGTAAACTGCTGATTATCCAGCCTTCAGAACAGCATAAACAGGCTGAAAATGCCGAAGCGGCTGAGATTGTCGCACCGAAGGCATGATAAAAGTTTCACCAGAGCAACTCATCACGCAGCTCCGTTCGGGGCTGCGTGAACGTTACCTCCTCTGGGGGAACGAACCCTTATTACTCCAGGAATCCCGGGATGCCATCCGCCATGCGGCGCAGGAACAGGGATTTGACGAGCACTTTACCTTTTCACTTGAACAACATACTGACTGGGATGCGATTTTTTCTGTCTGCCGGTCACTCAGTCTGTTTGCCGGACGGCAGACACTCTCGCTGTATCTGCCGGAAAACGGTCCCAACGCCGCAATGGGCGAACAGCTTCTCCGGCTCGCCGGATTACTGCATCCCGATATTCTGCTGATCCTGCGCGGTCATAAACTGACCAAAGCCCAGGAAAACAGCGCCTGGTTTAAAGCGCTGGCACAGGATGGCGTGTATATCGCCTGTATGACCCCGGATCTGAACCGGTTGCCGCAATGGGTCACTGCCCGGTCCGCACTGTTACAGCTTCAGCCGGACGAACAGGCTGTCCGTCTGCTCTGCTATTGCTACGAGGGTAACCTGCTGGCACTGTCACAGGCTTTATCCCGTCTGGCGCTGATTTATCCGGACGGAAAACTCACTCTGCCCCGCGTGGAAGCAGCCGTCAATGATGCGGCACATTTTACCCCGTATCACTGGGTGGATGCTCTGCTGGCAGGAAAAAGCAAGCGCGCCTGTCATATTCTGACTCAGCTTCTGGCTGAGGATAATGAGCCGGTGATCCTGCTGCGCACCGCACAGCGCGAAGTGATGCAACTGCTGACGTTACAGCGGGAAAGCCGTCATCAGCCGCTGCGCACACTGTTTGATAAGCACCGTATCTGGCAGAACCGCAGGGGAATGATAACAGATGCCCTGGGACGCCTTGATGCGCATACCCTGCAGGTGGCGATATCCCTGATCACCCGTATTGAAATCCGTCTCAAGCAGGATTACGGACAATCCGTCAGTGATGAGTTACTGACACTGACACTGCTTCTGAGCGGTAAAGCACAGACAGGACAGATCCTCTATGACGAACAACGCGGATAACCGGATTCTGGCGCTGTACGGCGGCACGTTTGACCCGATCCACCAGGCGCACATTAATACCGTAAAAGCCATGGCGGCGGAAGCCGGTCTGGAACAGGTTATTTTACTGCCGAATAATGTCCCGCCACACCGCCCGCAGCCGAAAGCCGATGCAAAACAGCGGCTGATGATGGCCAGACTGGCGGTCAGCGGTGATCCGCTGTTCCGGGTGGATGATCGCGAACTGCACCGTGACGCACTCTCCTATACCGTGGAAACACTGCGTCAGTACCGGTCAGAAATTGGCTCACGGCGGCCGCTGGCCTTTATCATTGGTCAGGATTCCCTGCTGTCGATTGATACCTGGCATGAATGGGACAAGATTCTGACCCTGTGCCATATACTGGTCTGCAAACGGCCGGGGTACACCCTGGATTTTCCGTCTGAACGGCTCGCAGACTGGTTTGTTCAGCATCTGATCACCACACCGGACAGCCTGCACAAAAGACCGTCCGGCTATATTTTCCTGGCCGATACCCCCCTGTTTCCGATTTCCGCCACCAATATCCGCGAACGGCTGAAAAACGGTGAAGACTGTCGTGATCAGCTGGCGCCCGCCGTTCAGGACTATATTCTGGCACAGGGACTTTACCGCTGACTCACCCTGCCTGCCGGGTTTTGGCAATCACAATCTCACGGATGCACACATCCTGCGGTTGCTGATAAGCAAACTGAATACAATCCGCGATTTTTTCCGGGTCCAGACCTGACTGAATCTCTTTTTTCCAGGTCTGGTAATTCTGCTTAATTTCTTCATTAGTGGTATGACTTAATAACGGCGTTTCCACCACCCCCGGTGCAATCGTGATTAAGCGGACATTTGCGGATGCCACTTCTTCACGGATATTTTCCGTAATAGCATGAACCGCAAATTTGGTACCGCAATACACGGAATGGCTCGGAAATGTTTTTCGTCCGGCAATCGAACTGATATTAATAATGGTCCCTTCCTGACGCTCAACCATATCGTGCAATACAATATTAATTCCGGTCAGAACACCGTTAATATTCACATCCACCATTTGCTGCCATTCTGCATAATCCTGATCATACGGATTATCCAGCAGCATGACGCCCGCACAGTTAATTAATAAATCCGTTTTGCCGTACAGGCTTTCCGCTTCGGCTATTGCTGCCTTCATGGCAGTAAGATCCGTCACATCCACGCTGCGGCACAGACTGTCCGGCAGATGAAACCCTTCGGTAATCTGACTGCGGCGTGCCAGTAATAATACCGGATGCCCTGCCTGACTCATTCGTTTTGCCACAGATTCACCGATACCGGAACTTGCACCGGTAATAACCACTAATTTTTTCATTGCATTTACCTTGAGAATATAAATAAAGTTGCATGATTTTATGCCTTGCATTACATATATCAAGAAGGCAGATTAATTTCACAAAGTAACCTGAAGGTAACTAATGGACGATAAAATAAAGAAAATTGTAGTGGTCAGTGAAATAGAAGTTACGCTGTCGGTTATCGGCGGGAAATATAAACCATTAATATTAAATTTATTATCTGAAAAAACCGTTCAGCGCTTTGGTGAAATACGGGCTTATATTGTCAATATTTCACAAAAAACATTAACCAATCAATTACGCGAAATGGAAGCAGATGGTTTACTTACCCGGACGGTCTTTGCCGAAGTGCCGCCCCGCGTGGAATACACCATTACAGATAAGGGCCGTTCACTGATCCCGATTCTGATGCTGATGTGTGACTGGGGCTATGAAAACATGGGCGATCGCTACACACTGCTGCGCCCGGAGTGTGACTGAACCGGTGCTGCCGTCTGTAATATTGCCTGATCGCATAAATAATCTATCTGATAATGACGGGCAGTGGTGAGTAACAGATGCTTCACCCCTTCCGCCGGACAGGTACCGGTGCGGTAAGCCTCAATTGCCTCACTCATCTGCTGCTTTTCTGCCGGACTCAGCAGGCGTTTAAAATAGCCCTGCATATGCATCAGCGCATTGGTCATATTGGCACGGGTCGCGGGATGTGAAAATGCGGTCAGCAGTTCCCGCTGCCAGACCGCAGCGGTTTCCGCCAGTTCGTCCGGCGATAATGTTCCCGCCTGTGACAACAACCGCCCGCTGCTTCTGTATATCTGTGGCGAATAAGCCATCAGTGCATATTTATAACGGCTATGCTCACGGATCAGTCTGCCCGCACTGAGCGGCGGATTCAGTACCTGCGCGAGCGCCTGCTGTACTGTCTGCCGCCATACTATCTCCTCCGGTTCTTCTTCCGGCTGCCGCTGATATGTCATATTTTCCGCCTTTTCATCTGTTATGGAGTGACTATAGTACAACACACACTGTTTCTGTTTTTCCTGCCCGTACATTTCCTTATATTTCTTTAATCTTTACTGCTTTGTATTCCCCCTGTTCGCTGTTATTCTTGCGGTGCCGGCGGCAACACAGGGCGAACCTCGCAAAATTACCCTGTGTAACGTAAAATAGCGATGATCCCCGGCACACAGCAACCCCGCGCCTGAACTGCATGGCGGTACTACTGACGGGGATGTGTTTCTGTTATCCATTAATCCGGAATAAGGTGAACCTTTTGCAAGGCACAGAATTGCTTGAGTTTATTATTGATAAACTCGAAGACTCAAAAGCGCAGGATATTATTACTATTGATGTACGCGGTAAATCCAGTATTACCGATCACATGATTATCTGTACCGGCACATCAAGCCGTCATCTGGCATCCGTGGCCGATAACCTCGTCACTGACTGCCGTCAGGCAGGTATGATACCGCTCGGCGTGGAAGGTCAGGGAATTTCTGACTGGATTGTTGTCGATCTCGGTGAAGCTATCGTGCATGTCATGCAGGATGAAAGCCGCCGTATGTATGAATTAGAGAAACTCTGGAGCTGAGTGTTGAAGTTACAGCTCATTGCCGTCGGCACCAAAATGCCTGACTGGGTCGAAACCGGATTTCAGGATTACCTCCATCGCTTTCCGAAAGATATGCCGTTTGAACTGACTGAGATTCCGGCCGGAAAACGGGGGAAAAACGCGGATATTAAGCGTATCCTGGAAAAAGAAGGCGAATTAATGCTGGCGGCAGCGGGCAAAGGTAACCGGATTGTCACACTGGATATTCCCGGCGCACGCTGGGATACTCCGCAGCTGGCCGGTCAGCTGGAACGCTGGAAGCAGGACGGACGCAATATCAGCCTGCTTATCGGTGGCCCGGAAGGCCTTTCGCCTGCCTGTAAAGCCGCAGCAGAACAGAGCTGGTCACTCTCCCCGCTGACCCTGCCGCACCCGCTGGTGCGTGTGCTGGTCGCAGAGAGTCTGTACCGCGCCTGGAGTATTACTGCCAATCATCCGTATCACAGGGAATAACCGCAGTGCCCGGTCTGAATCCGCCTGACGGCGATAAGAAAAAACATAAGCAACGGATGGATTTCCGCGATTACAGTGCGGAATCCGCCCTGTTCATCCGCCGTGCGGTGGTTGCGTTTATCGGTATTGTTATTTTATCTGCCGTACTGGTGGTGAATCTCTATCATCTCCAGATTAACCGCCATGAAGATTATCAGACCCGTTCCAATGATAACCGGATAAAACTGGTTCCTATTCCGCCGAGCCGTGGCATGATTTATGACCGCAGAGGCACTCTGCTGGCGGAAAACAGAACGATTTATCAGCTCGAAATCATACCGGAGAAGGTCACTGACATGCCGGATGTACTGAATGAGCTGCGCGAAATCGTTGACCTGTCCGACGAAGACATCGCAAATTATGAAAAAGAGCGCCGCCGTTCGCGCCGTTTTACCTCTATTCCGCTGAAAACCCCGCTCAGTCAGATTCAGGTGGCGCGGTTTTCGGTTAATCAGTACCGTTTCCCGGGACTGGAAATCAAAGGTTATCAGCGCCGCTTCTACCCTTACGGGTCCGCCCTGACCCATGTCATTGGTTATGTGGCCAAAATTAACGACAAAGATGTCGAACGTCTGGATAAAGACGGGATTTTACCAAACTATGCTGCCACCCATGATATCGGTAAGCTGGGTATTGAGCGCTATTATGAATCCGTCCTGCACGGCAAAACCGGCTATGAGGAAGTGGAAGTCAACAGCCGCGGCCGGGTGATCCGCCAGTTACACGAGCAGGCACCGCAGGCCGGGAAAGATATCTATCTGACGATAGATCTTGAATTACAGATGTATATCGAAAAACTGCTGACCACCAGCCGGGCAGCTGTCGTGGTCAGTGATCCGCGCAACGGTGAAATCCTGGCACTGGTGTCTAACCCGAGTTATGACCCGAACCTGTTTGTGAACGGCATTTCCGGCCCGGATTACCGGGGGTTGCTCAATAATCCGGATCGTCCGCTGATTAACCGTACGACTCAGGGACTCTATCCGCCGGCATCCACGGTGAAACCGTTTATCTCGGTGGCAGCTCTCAGTGAAAAAGTGATCACCCGCAACACCACCATTTTTGACCCAGGCTGGTGGCAGTTACCGGGTTCAGAAAAACGTTACCGTGACTGGAAACGCTATGGTCACGGCAATCTGAACGTGGTGAAATCGATTATTGAATCTGCGGATACCTTCTTCTATCAGGTGGCGTATGACATGGGGATCGACCGTCTGTCCGCCTGGATGACCCGCTTCGGTTACGGTGAATATTCCGGTATTGATCTGATAGAAGAATACAACGGTGTGATGCCGACACGCGAATGGAAACAGCGGCGCTACAAGAAACAGTGGTATCAGGGTGATACCATCCCGGTCGGGATCGGCCAGGGATACTGGACATCAACCCCCATCCAGATGTCAAAAGCGCTGAATACCCTGATAAATGATGGTGTGGTAAAAACGCCGCATCTGCTGCTCGGTACCAAAGAGGGTGACGGCATGCTGCCGTATGAGCAGAAAGACTATACTACTATCGGCGATATTCATTCAGGTTACTGGGAGCTGGCAAAATCCGGCATGTACGGCGTGGCTAACGCACCGAACGGCACCGGCCGCAAATTCTTTGCCGGAACACCATACAAAGCGGCCGCAAAATCCGGTACAGCACAGGTGTTCAGCTATGAAACCTATAACGCCAGCAAACTGGCGGAACGTCTGCGCGACCATAAATTAATGATTGCCTACGCACCTTACGATAACCCGACGGTGGCAGTGACTATCATTCTGGAAAACGGCGGTGCAGGCCCGGCAGTAGGGACCCTGGTCCGTCAGATCCTTGATCATGTCCTGCTGGGTGATAACAACACGGTGCTGCCTGATGCCCCGCCATCGCCGCCCGGCAGTGAAACTGAGTAATGCCCATGACTGATAATCCGCGCAAAGTATCTCTGATGACCCGCATGCACATCGACTTCCCGTTGCTGGTGCTGCTGCTGATCCTGCTGGTTTACAGTGCGTTTGTACTGTGGAGTGCCAGCGGGCTGGACACAGAAATGATGGAACGCCGCCTCGGGCAGATTTTCTCCGGTATCATTATTATGCTGATCATGGCGCAAATCCCGCCGCGGGTGTATGAAACCTGGGCGCCGCATCTTTATATTGTCTGTGTCATCCTGCTGATCTTTGTCGATGTGTTCGGGCAGATCAGTAAAGGCGCACAGCGCTGGCTTGATCTGGGCATTGTCCGTTTCCAGCCGTCTGAAATTGCCAAAATTGCGGTTCCGCTGATGGTGGCGCGGTTTATGAACCGCGACCAGTGCCCGCCGACCCTGAAAAATACGGCTATCGCCCTGCTGCTGGTGGTGGTACCGACATTACTCGTGGCTGCACAACCCGATCTCGGGACATCTATCCTGGTGGCGGCTTCCGGTATTTTTGTGCTGTTTCTGGCCGGTATGAGCTGGCGCCTGATCGCAATAGCCCTCCTGCTGCTTGCCGCCTTTATTCCGCTGCTCTGGTTTTTCCTGATGCACGATTACCAGCGCGGCCGTGTGATGATGCTGCTCGATCCGGAAACCGACCCGCTCGGTGCCGGTTATCATATTATTCAGTCAAAAATTGCCATCGGCTCCGGCGGGCTGGCCGGAAAAGGCTGGATGCTGGGCACCCAGTCCCAGCTGGAATTCCTGCCGGAACGTCATACTGACTTTATCTTTGCGGTCCTCGCGGAAGAGCTGGGGCTGGTCGGCGTGATCTTTTTACTGGTACTCTATCTGCTGATCATTATGCGCGGGCTGATGATTGCCGCCCGTGCCCAGAATACGTTCGGGCGGGTGATGGTCGGTGGCCTGATGCTCATCTTCTTTGTCTATGTGTTTGTGAATATCGGTATGGTCAGCGGGATACTGCCGGTGGTCGGTGTACCGCTGCCGATGATGAGTTACGGCGGCTCCGCTCTGATTGTATTAATGGCAGGGTTTGGTATTGTCATGTCAATTCATACACACCGTAAGATGCTGTCAAAAAGCTTATAATACATTACGAGGTTTTCATGCGTTTACAATGGATTGCGGTCACAGCAATGGCCGCCCTGCTGGCAGGCTGCCCGTCAGTGCAACAGCCGGTTAAACAGACACCGCCGCCGGGACCGGCAAAAGAGATTCTCGGCGCCGTACCGGCCTATGAGCCGCTGCATCCGGGCGCGAATAATGATTATGTCCGTAATGGTCAGCAATATCAGATTGTCCGTGATCCGGAAAACTTCAGTCAGCAGGGTTATGCCTGGATTTACGGCCAGGCGCAGAACGGCAACCGGACAGCCACCGGCGAGATCGTCAACAGCGCCGAACTGACCGCTTCCCACCCGACTCTGCCAATCCCGGGCTATGCACGTGTGACCAATATGGCGAATAACCGTATGATGGTGGTACGGATAAATGATCGCGGCCCGTATATGCCGGGCAAACAAATCGGGCTTTCCCGTGCGGTTGCAGATCGCCTGAACCTGCTGCCGAACACCAAAATTAAAATTGACCCGATTGTGGTCGCGGAAGACGGCTCTCTGAGCGGAACCGGGACTGTCGGCACCGTTGTCGCCAAACAGAGCTATGCCCTGCCGGGCCGCCCTGAGCTGGGAAAAACCAGTGCGCTGGGTACACCGGTAACCAACACCACCCCGGTCGTGCCGATCAACAGCCGTCCGGTTATGGCACAACCGCAGCCGGAATCCGCACTTATCCCTGTCGTGAAACAGCCCGCAGCACCGGCAGATGCGCAGACTGAAAATACAAACGCTCCCGCACCGCAACCGGTCACGGTGAGTGGTTACCGTGTCCAGGTGGGTGCGGTGGCCAGCGAGGAACGCGCATCACAATGGCAGAAAGAACTCAGCGGCAAACTGGGCGTACCCGGAATGACAGAAACCACAGGCGATATTTACCGTGTTCAGCTGGGGCCGTTTGCCAGCCGTGAACAGGCCGCAGAGGTTCAGGGACGCCTTCAGCAGCAGCTGAATATGAATTCATTTATCCTGGCACCGTAAAACAGGCTGTGATAACACTACGCGCTGTCATGGCACTTTGCTATGATAGCGTTTCTTTTTCACCGGCATCATCAATGTTGTTTTAACACTCATGAAATACGCAACGACTTATCAACACCGCGCCGGGCGGCTGGCCGCATTCGGCCTGACCCTGGCACTGAGCGCCGCAGCTTCTGCCGCTGATGTTCCGAATCTGAATACCACAATCCCGGCCGTACCGGATATTGAAGCGGAATCCTATATTCTGATGGATTACCACTCCGGAAAAATACTGGCTGAGAAAAATGCCGATATCCGTCGTGATCCCGCCAGCCTGACCAAAATGATGACCAGCTATGTCATCGGACAGGCGATGAATGCCGGAAAGTTCACACCGGAAACCATGGTCACTATCGGGGAAAACGCCTGGGCGACCGGTAACCCGGTGTTCCGCGGCTCCTCACTGATGTTCCTCAAACCGGGCGAACGCGTCAGCGTATCTGACCTGAGCCGCGGCATTAACCTGCAATCCGGTAATGATGCCTGTGTGGCGATGGCGGAATTTGTTGCCGGCGACCAGGATACCTTTGTCAGCCAGATGAATGCTTATGTGTCACAACTCGGCCTGAAAAATACCCATTTTAAAACCGTTCACGGCCTGGATTCCGAAGGTCAGTACAGTACAGCCCGGGATATGGCTCTGATTGGTCAGGCAATGATCCGTGACGTACCGAATGAATACGCTATCTATAAAGAGCGTTCATTCACCTATAATAATATTACCCAGCAAAACCGTAACGACCTGCTGGGTGATAAAAGCCTGAATGCGGACGGGATTAAAACCGGCCACACCAGCGGCGCGGGCTATAACCTGGTGGCATCAGCCATTGAAGGGGATATGCGTCTTATTTCCGTTGTGATGGGCACCAAATCAGCCAAAGCCCGTAATGCGGAAAGCAAAAAACTGCTTACGTGGGGTTTCCGTTTCTTTGAAACTGTCAAACCGATGCAGAAAGATAACCCGCTGGTCTCGGAAATCGTCTGGTTCGGGGATAAAGACAAAGTGCAGTTAGGCGTGGAAAATGATGTCTATATCACCATTCCGCGCGGCCGCCTGAAAGATCTGAAAGCCGGTTTTGTTCTGACCAATCCGGAACTGCACGCTCCGCTGGCCAAAAACCAGGTGGTCGGCACGATTAACTTCCAGCTCGACAACCAGATTATTGAAACCCGGCCGCTGGTCGTCACTGAAGCGGTACCGGAAGGTAACTTCTTCAGTCGTCTGATCGACTATATCCGCCTGCTGTTTCACCGCTGGTTCGGCTGAAGACTTGAAATCAGATGAACTATCCCCATATTTAATTCATCTGAAGTTTTGCTTTATTAAGGAGCACCCATGAAAACCAAACTTGATGAACTGTTAGAGTTCCCCTGCTCATTTACCTACAAAGTGATGGGTGCCGCTGAACCGGAATTAGTGAATGATGTTCTGGAAGTGATTCAGCGCCACGCGCCGGGTGACTACAGTCCGTCAATCAAACCGAGCAGCAAAGGAACCTATCATTCCGTTTCTGTGACGATTGATGCGACACACATCGAGCAGATCGAGAATCTGTACGAAGAATTAGGCGCGTTAGAACGTGTCAGAATGGTGTTATAACACTGTCATTTCTTCATCATTTCAGGCCGCCTTTCAGGGCGGCCTTTTTTTTATCCCGCTGAACATTTTATGCCCGTCACTGGTACGTATTTGCCGTGCGCGTTATACTGCTGACCCGGCATACCGAACTGAAGATATCATTTTGCAAAATAACACCATCATTTTACGTCAGCTGGGCCTGCGGCCTTATCATCCTGTTTCCGAAGCCATGCACCAATTTACTGAGCAGCGTACGGCGGACACCGGCAACGAGATCTGGCTGGTCGAACATGAGCGCGTTTTTACCCAGGGACAGGCCGGTAAAGCAGAACACGTCCTGGCACCCGGCGATATCCCGGTGATCCAATCCGATCGCGGCGGCCAGGTGACGTACCACGGCCCGGGACAGCAGGTCATGTATGTGATGATTGACCTTAAGCGTGACAAAATCGGTGTGCGCGAACTGGTATCCGCCCTGGAAAATGCCGTGGTTGAAACCCTGAAACAGTGGAATATTGATGCTTATCCGCGCCCGGACGCCCCCGGCGTTTATGTGGCGGGTAACAAAATCTGTTCACTCGGTCTGCGTATCCGTAACGGCCGCTCATTCCACGGGCTGGCGCTCAATATCAATATGGATCTTGAACCTTTTCACCGCATTAATCCCTGTGGTTATGCCGGTCTTGCCATGACGCAAATGGCTGATTTTGTTCCCGGTATTACCCTTGCGGATGTTCAGCCTGTGCTGACCGCACAATTCTGCCGGCAATTAGGATTCCAACTTGCCACAGAATAGTGATATAATTTTTTTAACATTTTTAAAAAGATTTTTAAAAGATTGATGATATTGTTACATTCAGCAGACAGGCCGTCACCACGGCGCTCATCAATCACAATCCGATGAATCTAACCGGAAATGACATAAACATGAGTAAACCAATTCAGATGGAGCGCGGTATCAAGTACCGCGACGCCGATAAAATGGCGCTTATCCCGGTCAAAAACCTGGTATCAGAGACGACCGAACGATTACGCAAACCAAGCTGGATGAAAATCAAACTTCCGGCCGATTCCCATAAAATCAAGGGGATCAAAGATGCAATGCGCCGTAACGGCCTGCATTCTGTCTGTGAGGAAGCCTCCTGCCCGAACCTGAGCGAATGCTTTAACCACGGTACCGCCACGTTTATGATCCTCGGGGCTATCTGTACCCGCCGCTGCCCGTTCTGTGACGTTGCCCACGGCCGCCCGAATGCGCCGGATACCAACGAGCCGCAGAAACTGGGTCAGACCATCAAAGATATGGGACTGCGCTATGTGGTGATCACTTCTGTTGACCGTGATGACCTGCGTGACGGCGGCGCTCAGCACTTTGCTGACTGTATCACCGCTATCCGCGATCACAGCCCGGCCATTAAAATTGAAACTCTGGTGCCGGACTTCCGCGGCCGTATGGATAAAGCGCTGGAAATCCTGACCGCCACCCCGCCGGATGTTTTCAACCACAACCTGGAAAACGTACCGCGTGTTTACCGCCAGGTACGCCCGGGCGCGAACTATGACTGGTCGCTGAAGCTGCTGGAACGCTTTAAAGAAGCACATCCGGAGATCCCGACAAAATCCGGTCTGATGGTCGGTTTAGGCGAAACCAACGACGAGATCCTGGATGTTATGCGCGACCTGCGCCGCCACGGCGTCACCATGCTGACGCTGGGCCAGTATCTCCAGCCGAGCCGCCACCACCTGCCGGTTCAGCGTTATGTCAGCCCGGAAGAGTTTGAGGAAATGAAAGCCGAAGCCATGGCGATGGGCTTCACCCACGCTGCCTGCGGCCCGTTTGTCCGCTCTTCTTACCATGCTGATTTGCAGGCCAAAGGCGAAGAAGTTAAATAATTTCCCGCCGTTCTGTGAATACCGGAAACCGCCGCTGCAAAACGGCGGTTTTTTTATGCCGCTCCGGTGATGACGCTGGTAACAGCTCAATGATATATGTCTTTTGTGCTCTGCCTCTCTGCCGCTATTCCCACCACTACTGATACTGATTATGATGCGTGCCATAACACATTAATAATGAGTAAATTATGAAACGTAGTGGCGTTTTATGCCTGACAGCACTGGCTCCCGCCGTCTGGGGCAGTACTTACCTGGTGACCACCGAAATGCTGCCCGCAGGCTACCCGATGACTGTCGCCATGCTGCGCGCTTTACCGGCCGGTCTGCTGCTGATGCTGTTTATCCGTCAGTTGCCGAAAGGGATCTGGTGGGGGCGGATTTTCGTGCTCGGCGCGCTGAATTTTGCCGTATTCTGGTGGCTGCTGTTTGTCTCAGCCTATCGTCTGCCGGGCGGCGTGGCTGCAACGGTCGGCGCTATTCAGCCGCTGATTGTGCTGCTGCTCTCCCGTATGGTGCTGGGAAATGTGCTGAAACCGCTGGCGGTGATCGGCGCACTGTGCGGGATAGGCGGGGTGGCACTGCTGTTACTGACGCCGCAGGCAAAACTTGACACCATCGGTATCATTGCCGGGTTAGCCGGTGCCTTCTCCATGGCCGCCGGTACGGTACTGAGCCGCCGCTGGCAGCCTGATGTCTCACCGCTGACCTTTACCACGTGGCAGCTCACTGCGGGCGGATTGCTCCTGCTCCCGGTCTCTCTGCTGCTCGAACCGGCACTGCCGCCGCTGACACTGCTCAATATCAGCGGATTGCTGTATCTGGGGCTGATTGGTGCGGCACTGACGTATCTGTTCTGGTTTCGCGGACTGGCGATCCTCGGACCGAATTCAGTCGCATCACTCGGTTTTCTCAGCCCGCTGACTGCCGTATTGCTGGGCTGGTTTGTGCTGGATCAGCAACTGAGCCTGTTGCAGTGTGCCGGTGTTGTGGTGGTTATCGGCAGTGTCTGGCTCAGTCAGGTCGCTAACCGGCGCTGATATAAAAAAAACCCGTTACTATGGTGAGTAACGGGTTTTCGTCACGGTAATGTCGAATTAAAATAACGGCTACGGTATAGCGAGTTACAACTTAAATCGAGACAACGTTTGCAGCAGACGGGCCTTTTGCGCCATCAACGATTTCAAATTCCACTTTCTGGCCTTCTGCCAGTGTTTTGAAACCATCATTCAGAATTGCAGAGAAGTGAACAAACACATCTTTGCTGCCGTCTTCCGGAGTGATAAAACCGAAACCTTTTGCTTCGTTAAACCACTTCACGTTACCTTTGCGCTTTGACATTCAAAAAAACCTTTTTACAAGTGATAGTATTTCATCAGTACCCGGCCAGTCATCATCAGACTGTATTGATCCTGCCGGGCAATCTGGTTCGATACTAAACTACCCGTCGGATAATGGTATTCTGAGTGATATTTCGCTGATATACCAGAGGATTTGTCCTGGTTATTTCAGCGGACAATTGTATTTATCCCTCAGATGATCCCTTCATGGCGCAGCAGCCACTGCTTGATATCCAGGCCACTGCTGTATCCGCCCATTGAGCCGTCGTGGGCAATCACCCGGTGGCACGGGATAATCAGACAAATCGGGTTACGCCCGTTTGCCATACCGACCGCGCGGCAATAATTAGCCGATCCCAGTTTTAATGCCAGATCTTTATAGGACCAGGTGATCGCAAACGGAATCGTTGATAACTGCGCCCACACCCTGGTCTGGAATTCCGTACCGTACGGATTAAGTTTTACACTGAAATCCTGCCGTTTCCCGGCGAAATATTCATCCAGCTCATGAATGCACTGTCTGATATGCGGATTATCACTGTCTGTCTGCTCCGGTGCAGTATCATCAAATCCCAGTTCAGTGATCCCCTGCTCATCCGCACTGATAATGATAAAACGGCGCGGAAATCCGGTTGGAGCCTTTATATAAGTCGTCGCCATACGTTTGCCCTTTGTGCTGGTTTTGCTATAGCAAAACCTAATTATGATAAAGAGACAAACATCATTTACGTCATTCATCTCACAACAGAGAAAATAACGAGGCAAATGAATTCATGCAAGTCAGTTCACCGGAAAATGATATCCCGGCGGACTGATTTATGACGAATGATGAGACAGCTGATTATTTCAGCCAGTCGGCGACGGCCTCATACGTGCCGCGAAAGAGGATGCGATCGGCTTTTTTACTCAGCTGATAGCGGTACATCGGGTCATAATATTCTTCCAGAAGCGGACACAGCCACGAGAAATGCGCTTCTGTATTGCCGCTGCGCCACTGCTCCGCGAGGGCACTATCGAGCAGCGCGGTCAGTTCTGCCGCACGCTGTGTGCCGAGCCGCCTCCGGATAGCAGACAGCCCGTGATGCAGATACTCACTGTATGCCTCACGTCCCTTTTCTTCGCCGTATGCGGCGGTGAAATCACAGGTCATGCGGTCAAAATACTCTTCTTTCAGGCGTTCCAGACGGCGCTCAAACGGATCTTCCACCACCACCAGCGACGCCTGTGCCATTTGTGCCCGCAGCGGTTCCGGCAGACCGTTAGCCCCGATAGCGCGGCCCTCATCTTCCAGCACCCAGCGGGTACAGGTTTCTTCTTTTTTTATCATCGCAGCAGCGAGATGGTTTTCAAATGTCGCCTGGGCAAACTGCGCCTCCAGCGTGCGGCCGAAAGACGATCCCCGGTGATGCGCCAGCCCTTCCAGATCAATACCGTCCGCCAGTTCGCCCACCAGTGTGGTTTTACCGCTGCCGGTGCAGCCGCCGATCAGAATAACCGGACGTGCCACCAGCTCTTCCGTCACCTGAATGACCGCCTGGCGCAATGCTTTGTAACCACCGGTGATCAGCGGGTATTCCGTCCCGGCCTCCCGCAGCCACTGCTGCACGATATGCGAACGCTGCCCTCCGCGGGCACAGCAGAGATACCCCTGCGGATATTCTGTACAGGCCGCCAGCCAGGCCGTCATCCGCTGCTCACGGATTTCACCGCTGACCAGCTGATGCCCCAGCGCAATCGCCTTTTCAGATCCCTGCTGCTTATAGCAGGTGCCGACAGCCGCCCGCTCCTCATCATTCATCAGCGGCAGGTTATGTGAAGCCGGCATCGCTCCCTGACTGAATTCGACCGGTGCGCGGACATCAATCAGCGGAGTATCAGAAGCAAGAAGTGTGCGGATGGTTCGGGAAGACGGGGCTAATTCCATAATAAATGTGTGATTTCAGTTCAGGTGCCAATAGATTCAGCTGTCTGTAAAAGACAGTTCAGATTTTTTTATTGTACGCCTGCCCGCGGCATTTGTCGCTGCGGATTTTCCGCCGCCGCATACTCACCGTGCGGACAGTTCATCGCGCATTTACTCACATCCGGATTAATAATAGTGATAATCATTCAAATTACAAAAGCACCATATATAGTGTGGTTGATATATTTAAAATCTACATATAGTATTCGAGACACAGCTAACCCACGATATCTGCTCATAACGGGCAGCCATAACCAAGGGATACCACCATGACAGTGACTATCTACAGCAAACCCGACTGCGTACAGTGCAATGCCACCTATCAGATGCTGACACGGAAAAATATCCCGTTCAGTGTCATCGATATCACTCAGGATGAACAGGCGTATCAGCATGTCCGCACACTGGGCTATCAGCAGGTGCCGGTGGTGATCGCCGGTCAGGAACACTGGGCCGGGTTCCGTCCCGACAAACTCGCCGCCCTCTGAGCAGCATATCCCCGGAGGCACCATGACTACACAGGCACTGATTTATTTTTCCACCCGTTCAGAAACCTGTCACCGGTTCACTGAAAAGCTGGGAATTCCGGCCACCCGGCTGCCGGAAGACGGGAATCTGGCTGCCACACAACCCTTTGTGCTGCTGGTACCGACCTACGGCGGCGGCCATCACAATGGTGCGGTACCGCGTCCGGTGATCCATTTTCTGAACCGCCCTGAGAACCGGGCATTGCTGCGCGGGGTGATTGCCGCCGGTAATACCAATTTTGGCCGCGCTTATGCCATTGCCGGTGACATTATCTCCGCCAAATGTCAGGTGCCGTTTTTATACCGCTTTGAACTGCTCGGCACGCAGGCGGATGTGGATAACGTCCGCCGCGGCTTACACCATTTCTGGCAGCAGCAGGCCGCTGAATCCGCCTGCTGAATGCTGCTTATCTGATACCGGAATAACACGATGACCACTGAATACACGGATTACCACGCCCTGAATGCCATGCTCAATCTGTATGATACAGAGGGAAAAATCCAGTTTGATAAAGATGTGACGGCCGCACACCACTACTTCCGTCAGCATGTTAATCAGAACACCGTGTTTTTCCATAATCTGCGGGAAAAACTCGATTTTCTGATTAATGAAAACTATTACGAAGCTGATGTTATCGGACAATATGATTTTGAATTTATTAAAAATTTGTTCCGGCAGGCGTACAGTAAAAAATTCCGCTTTGCGACTTTCCTCGGTGCCCTGAAATATTATACCGGCTATACCCTGAAAACCTTTGACGGCCAGCGTTATCTGGAGCGGTTTGAAGATCGCGTCTGCATGGTGGCGCTGACGCTGGCGCGGGGAGATACGAAACTGGCAGAACATCTGCTGGAAGAGATCATCAGCGGACGTTTTCAGCCCGCCACCCCGACGTTCCTCAACTGCGGCAAAAAGCAGCGCGGGGAGTTTGTCTCCTGCTTCCTGCTGCGCATTGAGGATAATATGGAATCCATCGGGCGCAGTGTGAACTCGGCGCTGCAACTCTCGAAGCGCGGCGGCGGTGTGGCGTTTCTGCTGACCAACCTGCGCGAATCCGGCGCGCCGATCAAACTGATTGAAAACCAGTCCAGCGGCGTGGTGCCGGTGATGAAGATGCTGGAAGATGCCTTTTCTTACGCCAATCAGCTGGGCGCGCGTCAGGGAGCCGGAGCCGTGTATCTGCATGCGCACCATCCTGATATCCTCACGTTTCTCGATACCAAACGGGAAAACGCGGATGAAAAAATCCGCATCAAAACGCTGTCCCTCGGTGTGGTTATCCCGGATATCACCTTTGAGCTGGCCAAAAACAACGAGCCGATGTATCTCTTCTCTCCGTACGATGTGGCGCGGGTGTACGGCAAACCGATGTCAGAACTGAGCATCTCAGAGCACTATGCGGATATGGTGAATAACAAGGCCATCCGCAAGCGCAAAATCAATGCCCGTGAATTTTTCCGTATCCTGGCGGAGATCCAGTTTGAGTCCGGTTATCCTTACATCATGTTTGAGGATAATGTGAACCGGGCCAACCCGGTCGCCGGTTACATTAATATGAGCAATCTCTGCTCGGAGATCCTCCAGGTCAACAGCGCCAGTGAATACAACGACGACCTGAGCTACCGCCACACCGGCCGTGATATCAGCTGTAACCTCGGCTCGCTGAATATTGCGAAAATGATGGATTCCCCGGATTTCGCCCGCTCCGTTGACATCGCCGTACGCGGACTGACGTCGGTATCGGATATGAGTGAAATACGCAGTGTGCCGTCCATTGATCACGGCAACCGCGGCTCTCATGCCATCGGGCTCGGGCAGATGAACCTGCACGGCTATCTGGCGCGGGAGCATATCCATTATGGTTCGGAAGAAGGTATTGATTTTACCAATATCTATTTCTTAACCATCGCCTACTATGCCCTGAAAGCCTCAAATCAGCTGGCAATTGAGCGGCAGCAGACATTCCGCAATTTTGAACAGTCAGCCTATGCCAGCGGGGAATACTTCAGCAAATACATTACGCAGAAATGGGAACCGGCGACAGAAAAAGTCCGCGCCCTGTTTGCGGATGCCGGGATTACCGTCCCGTCGCAGGCAGACTGGCAGCAGCTGAAAGAGAGTGTCATGGCGCACGGGCTGTACAACCAGAACTTACAGGCGGTTGCGCCGACCGGATCGATTTCCTATATCAATCACGCAACCTCCTCCATTCATCCGATTGTAGCCCGCATTGAGATCCGCAAAGAAGGTAAGCTTGGCCGCGTCTATTATCCTGCGGCGTATATGACCAACGATAACCTTGAATATTACCGCGACGCCTACGAAATCGGGCCGGAAAAGATCATCGATACTTACGCTGCTGCCACACAGCATGTTGATCAGGGCTTATCCCTCACCCTGTTTTTCAGTGATGAGGCATCCACCCGCGATATCAACCGTGCACAGATTTACGCCTGGCGCAAAGGGATAAAAACCCTCTATTACGTGCGCCTGCGCCAGTCCGCGCTGGAAGGCACCGAAGTGGCGGGCTGTGTTTCCTGCGCCGTATAACCCGTTTTTAAGAGATATGATATGACCACATTAAGCCGCATTTCCGCGATCAACTGGAACCGGATTGAAGATGACAAAGACCTTGAAGTCTGGAACCGTCTGACCAGCAACTTCTGGCTGCCGGAAAAAGTCCCGCTCTCCAATGACATTCCGTCATGGCAGACGCTGACCCCGGCAGAGAAGCAGCTGACTATCCGTGTCTTCACCGGGCTGACCCTGCTGGATACTATTCAGAACACAGTCGGTGCACCGGCGCTTATCCCGGATGCCCTGACACCGCATGAAGAAGCTGTGCTCTCCAATATCAGCTTTATGGAGGCGGTGCATGCCCGCTCTTACAGCTCGGTTTTCTCCACGCTCTGCTCCACACAGGAGATTGATGACGCCTACCGCTGGAGTGAGGAGGAACCGACACTGCAAAACAAAGCGGCGATTATTCTCGGTTACTATCGTGACCCGCACCCGCTGAAAAAGAAAGTCGCCAGTGTGTTTCTGGAATCCTTCTTATTCTATTCCGGCTTTTATTTGCCGATGTACTGGTCAAGCCGCGCCAAACTGACGAATACTGCCGATCTTATCCGCCTGATTATCCGTGATGAGGCAGTACACGGCTATTATATCGGTTATAAATTCCAGCGTTCATTACAGAATTATGACGAGCAAACCCGTAAAGAAATAAAGGAATTTACGTTCAGTCTGTTATTTGATTTATACGAAAATGAAGTCAGTTATACACGGAAATTATATGACGGTGCAGGGTGGTCTGAGGATGTGATTAAATTCCTGCATTACAACGCAAATAAAGCACTGATGAATTTAGGTTATGAAGCACTGTTTCCGGAGAGTGTGACGGATGTCAGCCCGGCAATATTATCGGCGCTGTCACCGGATGCCAACGAGAATCACGATTTCTTTTCCGGCTCCGGTTCTTCTTATGTGATCGGCAAAGCGGTGAATACCGAAGATGAGGACTGGGATTTTTAAATCAATAATTTCCGTTTAAGTGTCATGTGAAAAACACCGGTTTTATTAATGCACTGATATTACAGCATATTTATATCAGTGCATTTTTTGCTCATAAAACAACCTGAATTATCAATTTTTCCGGAGCTATTTTCCGGTTATTGGGGTATTTTTATCGAGTTATTTTTAAACTTAACCTAAATATCCGTTATCACGGCATTAATTACATATCATTATTAATAAGTATGTTTAATGTGGCGTGATTTTTTTTCCCTGTTTTCGGGAGAAACATCACAACTTACTGACGCCGGTATTATGCGGCAAAATATCATCATATTCTCTTTTCAGGTATTCCGGATAAAAAGCGGCTAAAACAAGCGCCTGGTTAACTTTCCGGGGATATCCCTGTCTTATTCCCCGCAAATAATTCATATATTAATAAACCAGTGTATTTACCGGATATCAGTGATTTTACACTAAAAATATATCCGCTGTTTTTGATTAATTCTCATAAACAAGGGGTTGTCAGCATTATCTCGTATGCTAGGGTAAATAACGTTTTTTTTCAGGGAGAGGATTCACATTTACCCATTTCACATCCACGTTATTCTGAATGGATATACTGCATGGCAATAAAACTCGAAGTTAAAAATCTCTATAAAATATTCGGTGAGCACCCGAAACAGGCATTTGAATTATTAGAACAGGGCCTGGACAAAGAACATATCTTTGAAAAGACCGGTGCTACCGTCGGCGTACAGGACGCCAATCTGGCCATTGAAGAAGGCGAAATATTCGTCATCATGGGACTGAGCGGTTCAGGGAAATCCACCTTAGTTCGTCTTCTCAATCGCCTGATAGAACCGACCCGCGGCCAGGTGCTGATCGACGGCGAAGATATCGCTGTGATTTCCGATCAGGCACTGCGCGAGGTGCGGCGCAAAAAAATCAGTATGGTGTTCCAGTCCTTTGCTCTGATGCCGCATATGTCGGTTATCGATAATACCGCATTCGGCCTTGAACTGGCCGGGATGAGCAAAACCGAACGTCATGAACGCGCGCTGGATGCGCTGAAACAGGTCAACCTGGAACAGTGGGCAAATTCCTATCCGGATGAGCTGTCCGGCGGGATGCGTCAGCGGATCGGGCTTGCCCGCGCACTGGCAAATGACCCGGATATCCTGCTGATGGATGAGGCGTTCTCCGCCCTTGACCCGCTGATCCGCACCGAAATGCAGGATGAGCTGCTGAGTCTCCAGGGGGATAAACAGCGTACCATCGTCTTTATTTCCCATGACCTCGACGAAGCTATGCGTATCGGCGATCGTATTGCCATTATGCAGGGCGGTGTTGTGGTGCAGGTCGGCACACCGGATGAGATCCTCAATAATCCGGCCAATGATTATGTCCGCACGTTCTTCCGCGGCGTGGATATCAGTCATGTGTTCAGCGCCAAAGATATTGCCCGCCGCCGTGCGGATGCGCTGCTGCATGTGGCACCGGGCTTCGGCCCGCGTTCGGCACTGAAAGTGCTCAATGATGATGATCGTGAGTACGGCTATCTGATTGAACGCGGACAAAAATTTGCCGGTATTGTTTCTGTTGCCTCTCTGGAGGCGGCACTGAAAGCGAAAAAACCTATCACAGATGCCATTCTGAGCGAGCCGCAGGCGGTCAGCGCCGACACGCCGCTGAATGAGCTGCTGACCGTTGTCGCGCAGTCACCGTGTGCAGTTCCGGTGGTCGGCAACAACAACCGCTATGCCGGGGTTATCTCAAAAGGGATGCTTTTGCAGGCTTTAGATAAGGAGACGCCGAATGAGCCGGAATAATCAACAGGATACAGAGCTTGATCCATGGGCGGCAACGTCAGAACAGGATACTTCATCAGCACAAACAGCCCCGGATGCCGCAGACAGCAGTGATCCGTGGGGAAGTGCCGCCGATACCGGCGGTGCGGATGCCGACCCGTGGGGCGGCGCGGCTGACAGCGGCAGTGACTGGCTGGATGCCGCACCGGCGGATACCGGTCCCGCCTTTGACTGGGCAAACCCGTTTGACCACTCGCTGATCCCGTTTGACAGCTGGGTGACCGATGCCATCAACTGGATTGTGCTGCACTTCCGCCCGGTTTTTCAGGGTATCCGTGTACCGATCGACTTTGTGCTCACGACCTTTGAACAGGGGCTGACCGCCATTCCCGCGCCGATCGCGATTCTTATTTTTGCCCTGCTCGCCTGGCAGATGAGCGGCAAAGGACTGGGGCTTGCCACCGTGGTATCACTGACCTTTATCGGTGCCATCGGGGCATGGAACGAGGCGATGGTGACTCTGTCACTGGTTCTGACCGCCCTGATGTTCTGTATTATCATCGGTTTACCGACAGGTATTGCCCTGGCGCGGCATGAACGCGCCGCAAAATTTATCCGTCCGCTGCTTGATGCCATGCAGACAACACCGGCCTTCGTCTATCTGGTGCCGATTGTCATGCTGTTTGGTATCGGTAACGTACCGGGCGTGGTGGTAACGATTATCTTCGCCCTGCCGCCGGTGATACGCCTGACTATCCTCGGTATCCGTCAGGTGCCCGCCGACCTGGTGGAAGCGGCTGAGTCCTTTGGTGCCAATCCGCGTCAGATGCTGTTTAAAGTACAGTTACCGCTGGCGATGCCGACCATCATGGCCGGGATCAACCAGACACTGATGCTGGCACTGTCAATGGTGGTTATCGCCTCCATGATCGCCGTCGGTGGCCTGGGGCAGATGGTACTGCGCGGTATCGGCCGTCTGGATATGGGGCTGGCGTCCGTCGGTGGTGCCGGAATTGTCATTCTCGCCATTATTCTTGACCGCCTGACGCAATCTCTCGGGAAAGATTCCCGCAGCAAAGCCGGCCGCCGCTGGTATCACACCGGCCCTGCCGGGCTTATCACCCGTCCGTTCCGCCGCGCGCCGTAATCCGCGGCAGCGGCAGGGAGTTTCCGCTCCCGCTCATTATCACCCTGCCGCTGTTATCGCGGCGGCAGGCACAACAAGAGGGAAAACGATGCGTAAGACAGCAATCGCAGCAATCGCCTTATCGGCACTCATTGGTACTCAGGCTTTCGCGGACACCGCGCAGCCGGGCAAAGGGGTCAAAGTGCTGCCTGTACAAAGCACCATTACTGAAGAAACCTTTCAGACCCTTATCGTCAACAAAGCACTGGAAGAACTCGGCTATGATGTGCAGCCTATCCAGGAAGTGGATTACAACGTGGCCTATGCGTCAATCGCCAACGGTGATGCCACCTTTATGGCAGTAAGCTGGGTGCCGCTGCACAACTCCCAGTACAAAGCTGCCGGGGGTGACGACAAATTCTACCGCAAAGGGGATTATGTCGTGAATGCCGCCCAGGGGTATCTGATTGATAAAAAGACCGCTGAAAAATACCACATCACCAACATTGAGCAGCTGAAAGATCCGGAAATTGCCAAACTGTTTGACAGTAACGGCAACGGTAAAGCGGATCTGACCGGCTGTAACCCTGGCTGGGGCTGCGAGGCCGCCATCAACAACCACATGAAAGCCTATAAGCTGACAGATACGGTTGAGCATAACCAGGGGAACTATGCCGCGATGATGGCAGACACTATCACCCGTTATAAAGAGGGCAAACCGGTTCTCTACTATACCTGGACACCGTACTGGATCAGTGATGTCCTGAAACCGGGCCGTGATGTGGTCTGGCTGGAAGTACCGTTCTCCTCCATGCCTGACGGTGAGAAGATCGATACCAAACTGCCGAACGGCAAAAACTACGGCTTCCCGCCAAGCACCATGCATATTGCAGCTAACAAAGTCTGGGCTGAACAGAACCCGGCTGCCGCAGAGCTGTTTGCCGTCATGAAACTGCCGGTTTCGGCAATTAACGCCCAGAACCTGCGCATGCATAACGGCGAAAATTCACAGGCGGATATTGAACGTCACGCCAATGCCTGGATTAAAGCCAATCAGGCTAAGTTCGACGGCTGGATTGAACAGGCACGAAAAGCCGCTGATAAATAACCGGATCTGAAAAATCCGTCCGGCGGCCATAGCAATATGGCCGCTGAGATTGCTGACAAAGCAGGATAAAACGTGGTTTTTCCTGCTTTGTGTTATCAGCCGAAAATCAATAAATTGATTTTCCCGGTTTATTTTTACAACCTCTGTCGGTCGTCGCCACCCCCTGCGGGTTTGTCAACGGCCCGGGCGGCCATAGCAATATGGCCGCTTTTTTTCCTCAATAAAACGTGACAAACATCACAAAACCGATACCCTTTCCGGTCTGCTTTCTATATAGTACCGCTCCGTAGTACCCGTAATCATTTCATACTCAATCAATCTTATAATAATCATGAAAAAGAAAACCATTGATGCGGTTCTGACACCTCAGCTTATCTGCCTGATGGCAATAGCAACCGGGTTGTTAGTCGCAAGTAACTATTATGCACAGCCTTTACTGGAGACGATTGCCGCACAATTCGGTGTAACTGCCGGTATGGCAGGCTTTATCGTCACGACCGCGCAGCTCAGCTATGCCGCCGGTCTGATGTTTCTGGTACCGCTCGGGGATAAATTTGAGCGCCGCAACCTGATCGTCACCATGACACTGCTGTCCGCAATCGGGCTGGTCATCTCCGCCCTGTCACAGACGCTCTGGCAGTTACTGCTGGGTACCGCACTGGCCGGGATGTTTTCCGTGGTGGCGCAGATTCTTATCCCGCTGGCGGCGACTATCGCCAAACCACAGCATCGCGGCAAAGCGGTCGGGATCATTATGAGCGGCCTGCTGCTCGGCATTCTGCTGGCACGGACCGTGGCTGGTGTGCTCGCGGAATTCGGCGGCTGGCGGACGGTCTACTGGGCAGCCTCCGGACTGCTCGTTCTGCTGGCGCTGATCCTGTATCTGCGCCTGCCGCAGTACAAACAGGTGTCTGATCTGAAATACGGTCAGTTACTGGCCTCCATTGTGACACTGTTTATCCGCACCCCGGTTCTGCGTGTCCGCGCCGCACTCGGTGCCATTGTCTTTGCCGCATTTGGTCTGCTCTGGACATCAATGGCCTTCCTGCTGGCATCCGATCCGTTTAACTATTCCGAAAGCACCATCGGACTGTTCGGCCTCGCCGGTGCCGCCGGTGCACTGATGGCCGGTCCCGCCGGACGTTTTGCCGATAAAGGCAAAGGCCGCCTGACCACCAGCGCCGGTCTGCTGCTTCTGCTGCTCTCCTGGATACCGCTGGCGCTGAGCGGATATTCTGTCGCGGCTTTTGTGGCCGGTGTGGTGATCCTTGATCTCGCCGTGCAGGCTGTTCATGTCACCAATCAGAGTACCCTCTACCGGATGATGCCGGAGGCACGCAGTCGCCTGACCGCGGGTTATATGACCTGTTATTTCTGCGGCGGTGCATTCGGTTCACTGCTTTCCGGCTATGCATACAGCCACTACGGCTGGGATGGCGTCTGTTACAGCGGTGCCGCCGTCAGTGCCCTGGGCCTGGTGATCTGGCTTGCCGGGAAGAAGTATGATGTCCCGCAATCCGGCGAAACAGCCACGCATCAGCAGCCCTCACACACCTGATTCCTCCGTAAAAAGCACCTTCCGGTGCTTTTTAAACTCAAAAATCAAACAAAAGTCGCATAATAATCTACCACTCGTGGATTATCCCTTCATAAAAAGTTACAAATAACACTGTTAATCAAAGAAAATAATTTTTGACCACGTAAAATAGATACTACAGCAATAATCACTGACATAACGGCTAATGAAAGTCATTTGATATTCTTCATTATCATGGTTCACTAATAAAAATTGACGTAATTTATGAAGCAAAAATTACGCATAATCAGAGTCAGCCACCCGGTAATGAAAATGTAAGTGATTTGCTAAATAATAAGTGATATTTGTGACTAACATTCATAAAATTTATGAATGAGTTGGCATTATCAGAAGAAATGTAGTGATATTAACCTGCTATAATTGTTAAATTAATCTTTTGACCGGCCACCCCGCCGGGCCATAGCCGGGTTAACATACCAACAGAAACTAATAAGGTATCTCAATAATGGAAAGTTCATTTACACCGACAGAAGAGTTGCTTAACAGCCGGATCACACAACAGAATAATCTGGGTGCGGATCTGCCGTATCAGGAAATTTTACTGACCCGGCTTTCAATGCACGTTCAGAGTAAATTATTAGAAAAACGTAACAATATGCTGAAATCTCAGGGGATAAATGAAACATTATTCATGGCCCTGATGATTCTGGATACTAAAGAATCTCACAGCATTCAGCCTTCAGAACTCAGTGCAGCACTCGGCTCCTCCCGCACCAATGCGACCCGTATCGCGGATGAACTGGAGAAAAACGGCTGGATTGAGCGCAAAGAGAGCCACAATGACCGCCGCTGCCTGCATCTGCACCTGACAGAAAAAGGTTCCGATTTTCTGCACAGCCTGCTTCCGCCTCAGCATGATGCATTACGTCATATCTGGTCAGCGCTGGACAATAATGAGCAGAAAGACCTGGAAAAACTGATGCGAAAATTACTTATTCAGCTCGATAAGAGCGACAACTAAATAACCTTTTATTGTTTAAGGTTAATGAATAAGAGCTTTTCTCAATAAGTATGTGTAAAAAAACCTTTTCTGTTGGCCCGGATCCTTTATTCTTCACAGGCTGACATTTCTGACATCAATTGATGTGCTGACCATCCCGGCTTGCAGTTGTCGTTAACCACAGTGACGACAATAGCAAGCCTGTCTTTGTTGCGGTTATGTCATACAACACCTTAAAAAAAGAACAAGATCCGGAGATAACTGATGAGTGTCAGTGAGGAAACTCAGGCTGCACAGCCCCCTGTCCGTAACAAAAAACGACAACGCCGTAATGCGCTGATGTTGCTGACGTTACTGTTTGTATTACTGGGGGCGGCTTATACCGTTTACTGGTTTATGGTACTCCGCCACCATGAATCAACCGATAACGCCTATGTGACCGGTAATCAGGTCATTGTGATGTCACAGGTATCCGGCAGTGTCACCACTGTTAGTGTGGATAATACCGACTACGTGACCGCCGGCACACTGCTGGTTCAGCTCGACAAGCGGGATGCCGGACTGGCGCTGGAAAAAGCACAGGTCGCGCTGGCAAACAGCGTCCGCCAGACACATCAGCAGATGATCAACAGCCGCCAGTTACTGGCCGGTATTGAAGTCCGCCGCTCAGAACTGACCCGTCTGCAAAATGACCTCCGCCGCCGGGAAGTGCTGGGTGCACAAAATCTGATTGGCAAAGAAGAGCTTCAGCATGCCCGCGAAGCGGTAGTCAGCGCCAAAGCACAGCTGGATGTCGCCACTGAGCAGTTTAATGCCAATAAAGCCGTTATTCTCGATACCCCGCTGGGCGAACAGCCTGCGGTAAAACAAGCGGCTACTGAAGTACGCAATGCCTGGCTGGCGCTGGAGCGGACTGATATCCGCAGTCCGGTGGACGGCTATGTCTCCCGCCGCAGTGTGCAGGTCGGCGCACAGATCACGCCAGCCACCCCGCTGATGGCGGTCGTACCGGCAACCGGCATGTGGATTGACGCCAACTTTAAAGAAACACAGCTCAGTGCTATGCGTATCGGGCAGCCGGCTGAAGTGATCACCGATTTCTACGGCGATAAAGTGGTCTTTACCGGAACCGTTACCGGACTGGATATGGGTACCGGCAGCGCGTTCTCACTGCTTCCGGCACAGAATGCCAGCGGTAACTGGATTAAGGTCGTTCAGCGCCTGCCGGTACGTATCGCACTGGACCCGGCGCAACTGGAGCAATACCCGCTGCGTATCGGTCTTTCCGGTGATGTCACCGTGGACACTCAGAATACTGACGGCCCGGTGCTGTCAAAAAGTGTACGCACCGATCCGGCCTATCATACCAATGCCCTGAGCATTGATATGCAACCGGCTGATCAGATGATCTCAGAGATAATCAGCCGCAATGCCGGTCAGTAAGGAGTCAGGGTTATGCAGGCGCCACTGACCGGAGCAAAACTGGCCTGGATGACGATCGCCCTGTCACTGGCGACCTTTATGCAGGTGCTCGACTCTACCATCGCTAACGTGGCGATCCCGACGATCGCCGGTAACCTCGGTTCTTCTAACTCTCAGGGAACCTGGGTGATTACCTCATTCGGGGTGGCGAATGCTATCTCCATTCCGATCACCGGCTGGCTGGCCAAACGGATCGGCGAAGTCCGTCTGTTTATGTGGTCGACGGCATTATTTGCCATCTCTTCCTGGTTATGCGGTATTTCCAACAGCCTGGGCATGCTGATCTTTTTCCGCGTGATCCAGGGTCTGGTGGCCGGGCCGCTGATCCCGTTATCACAAAGTCTGCTGCTCAATAACTATCCCCCGGCAAAACGCACCATGGCGCTGGCACTCTGGTCGGTGACAATTGTTATCGCCCCGATCTGCGGGCCTATCCTCGGCGGTTATATCAGTGACAACTATCACTGGGGCTGGATTTTCTTTATTAACGTGCCGTTCGGGATTGTGATCATGATGCTGACCGCAAAAACCCTGGAAGGCCGGGAAACCAAAACGGAAATTCGTCCGATCGATACCGTCGGGCTGATCCTGCTGGTGGTCGGGGTCGGCTGCTTACAGATTATGCTCGATCAGGGCAAAGAGCTGGACTGGTTTAACTCAACGGAGATTATTGTCCTGACCGTGATTGCGGTGATCGCCATCGCCTTCCTGATTGTCTGGGAGCTGACGGATGACCACCCCGTGGTGGACTTATCACTGTTTAAAAGCCGGAACTTCACGATAGGCTGTCTCAGCCTCAGTCTTGCTTATATGCTCTATTTCGGCACCATTGTTCTGCTGCCGCAGTTGTTACAGGGGGTATTCGGCTACACTGCCACCTGGGCAGGACTGGCCTCCGCGCCGGTCGGTATTCTGCCGCTGCTGATCACGCCGCTTATCGGTAAATATGCGCATAAAGTGGATTACCGGATCATCGTGACATTCAGTTTCATTATGTATACCGTCTGTTTCTACTGGCGCGCCTATACATTTGAACCGGGCATGGACTTTGCTGCCGCTGCCTGGCCGCAGTTTGTACAGGGGCTGGCAATTGCCTGTTTCTTTATGCCACTGACCACCATTACCCTCTCCGGCCTGCCGCCGGAAAAAATGGCGTCGGCATCCAGTCTGTCAAACTTTACGCGGACACTGGCAGGGGCTATCGGGACATCCATCACCACCACGCTGTGGACACAGCGGGAATCGATGCATCACGCCAATTTTGCCGAGCATATCAACCCGTTCAGCCCGGATACACAGCAGATGTATCACACGCTGGGTGAAATGGGGATGTCGCAGCAGCAATCGTCGGCTTATATTGCAAAAGTGATCACCGACCAGGGGCTGATTATCTCTGCCAATGAGATTTTCTGGCTTTCAGCCGGTGTCTTCCTGGTACTGATGCTGCTGGTCTGGTTTGCCAGACCTCCGTTTACTGCCGGTGGCGGTGACGGCGGCGGCGCGCATTAAGAAAAAAGGAAAGGCACTTCGGTGCCTTTATTTTTATTTCCAGCTTAAATAATAAGATGAGATATATTCATTTTATGATTTATTAAACAATAATAAAACACAACTTTATTAACAGAATAATCACTTGCTCTTAAAATCATTAAATTGCTATTCTTATTTCACCGCAGGAAAAAACACTTTTCAGTTGCGGTATTAATATCACGGATGATTATTTATATAACATTCACAAGGGAGTGTGACCATGATTTAGCATCATTAATACGGTTTGCCATAATTTTTATTTTTAATGCATATTTTTGCACCATGCTCCGGCATGGTTTTTTTATAATATTAATATCTGTTATTAATAGCAGTCATTCCGCTACAGCCGGTATGATTGGCGCGCTGACAGACAGGTGAACAAACTGCAGGATATCCATGAGCGCATTGTTAGATAAATTCATAAATCTCTGTAATATTCCGAAGTGGGATATTCATAACTACCTTCCGGGTAATCAGAATAAAAACCAGGATACCATACTGACGGATTATCATCTGACACGAATTGCAGAGCATTATTATTTTCGCCATAACATCACAAAAGATATTTATTTGTGTTTACAGGGTGATGTTTACTTTTATATTCTTGCTGAATATCTTGATCAGGTCCATTGTGTACTGCCATTATCACCGACAAATAATCTTCAGCATCACATTTCAGAAAAAACATTCATGAACATCATTAATAATAAAGGTGATGTTCTGATGGCCGGAAAACTCTCACTGGATGACGGACGGATTAAATGCTGGCGGCCGTTTGACTGTTTTACCGGTGATATCGCCAGGTATCACCGGGCTCTGGACTCTGATGCCATCAAAAGCCTGCTGACACTTCATCTGATCAATTAAAAAACCCGGCACACGCCGGGTTTTGAGCAATCGCTGTCAGAAGTATATCAGCTGACTTTATTCTGCTGCCACCAGCGCGCCAGGATAATCCCCGTTGCAACTGATACGTTCAGGCTTTCCACATTGCCGGTGCCGCCGACTGACAGGCGCATATCCCCGCCTTCCCAGACCGCGTCACTCAGGCCGTCACTCTCTTCACCCAGAACCAGTACCATTTTTGCAGGCAGTGTGGCTTTCGCCAGATCAGTGCTGCCTTTATGGCTGGAGGTGGTGACGATGGCGTAACCTTTTTTACGGAATAAATCCAGCGTGTCAGTCAGACCATCCGCATCAATCCCGACCAGATGCTCAGCGCCGCCTTCCGCAGTACGGACAGCCGCACCGGATTCCAGTATCGATGCATCCTGGAGGATCACGCCATTGACACCGAAGTGGGCACAACTGCGCATAATACCGCCGAGGTTATGCGGGTTACCGACGTTTTCCAGCGCCAGCACGCAATCCTGCTCACCGGCAGTTTCCAGATAGGTTTCCGCACTCACACCGCCGCGTTTTTTAATCAGGAAACAAACGCCGCCGTGATGTTCTGTGCCGGACGCTTTTGCCAGCTCTTCCTCATCCACCACATGATAGGCTTTGCGGTTGGCCGCCAGCCATTTCAGGGCATCGCGGAAACGCGGTGTGACGGACTGAACAAACCAGGCCCGCACAATACGCTCAGGGCGGCTGCGGAACATTGCCTGACAGGCATTTTCCCCGTAAATACGGGTTTCTTCCTGACGCTGACGGCGCAGCTGGGCAGGATCAATCTGGCTTTTACCGCTGATACCACCGTGATCAGGGAGCAGTGCTTCTCCGTCTTCTGACGGCTGGCGGGACACCGTTTTCCACGGTGAACGGCCGTCATCGGAATAACTGCCCTGACCTCTGCGTTCGCCGCGATCGCCGCGATCACCACGGTCACTGCGGTCACTGCGGTCACTGCGGTCACTTCGTTCGCCACGGTTGCTGCGTTCATTACGCTCCCCGCGCGGGCCGCGGCTGTTACGGTCGCCGCGATCCGATCCCCGGCCGCCGCGTCTGTCTGATTTTTTCTGATCGTCCGGTTTATCCTCACTGCGGACATACATCACTTTTACTTTGCCGTTTTTACCATTTAAAGAGTCGTTCATGTGTTTCTCCCACGCCATTTCCGGGGGCGAAGATTACCCGATATCGTCCGGACCTGCCGGTTACTGTCACCGGCCGCCCCCGCCGGAGGCGCTGAACTCAGGCGCCCCCGCGAAAAATCATGCTATTGTGCAGCGTTAACAGTACAATGCATACTGTTTTTTGTGAAACCAGCCGATAAAAATGAAGACCAATTCTGTTTACCAGTTACGCCAGCGGCGTCTTGCACAATCCACCCGCGTTTTCCGCGCCCGCGGATGCCGTGTAGTCCGTTGTAATTACTGTTTATTACCCGAAAAAAACTGTTTGTGCGATACCATACAAACACAGGATGCACGCAGTCAGTTCTGCCTGCTGATGTATGATACAGAGCCGCTGAAACCCAGCAATACCGGGAAGCTGATTGCCGATGTTCTGCCGGATACACAGGCATTTCTGTGGTCGCGTACCGAACCGGACGAGGCTCTGCTCACACTCCTGAAAGATGACACCCGTCAGCCGTACCTGATTTTCCCGCAGGCGTATGCCACACCGCCGCGTCAGGTATTCAGTGATGTACCGGAAAAGACAAAACCGCCGCTGTTTATTCTGCTCGACGGCACCTGGCCGGAAGCCCGCAAAATGTTCCGCAAAAGCCCGTATCTGGACGGAATCCCGCTGCTCTCCATCAATGATCTGGCTCAGAAAGATTATCTTCTGCGGGTCGCCGCCCGGGAAGATCAGCACTGCACCGCCGAAGTGGCTGCCGCCGCACTGATGATGGCCGGGGATACCGCAGCCGGAAAACAGCTGCTGGATCACTTCACCTGCTTCCGCCGTCAGTATTTGAAGGGTAAGTCACATCTTCCGGTAGCACAAATCAGAGCAGAGGAGCTGCTTTTAGGCTAAATTAAAGCACACGGGAATCCGGTCTGAGGAGAACACCATGAGTCAGCGCGGCCTTGAAGCATTACTCCGGCCTCAATCCATTGCGGTTATCGGTGCATCCGAAAAACCCGGACGGGCGGGTTCCCGGATGATGAGCAATCTGCTCAGCGGCGGTTTTGCCGGACCGGTTCTGCCGGTCACACCATCACGCCGTTCCGTGCAGGGAGTGCTGGCATATCCGTCTGTTGCTGCTCTGCCGCTGGTGCCGGATCTGGCCATTATCTGCACCCACCCCAAACGCAATAACGGCCTGCTGAATGAACTCGGTGAGCTCGGCTGCCGGGCGGTGATTATTCTCTCTGCCCCGGCGTCACAAACCGCTGAACTGAAACAGACCTGCCAGCACTATAATATCCGCCTGCTCGGCCCGAACAGCCTGGGATTACTTGCGCCCTGGCAGGGACTGAATGCCAGCTTTTCCCCGGTACCGGTCCTCAAAGGTAAACTGGCATTTATCTCTCAGTCTGCCGCCGTTTCCAATACCGTGCTGGACTGGGCACAACAACGGGAAACCGGGTTTTCTTACTTTATTTCACTCGGCAGCAGTGCGGATATTGATATCGACGATATGCTGGATTTTCTTGCCCGTGACAGCAAAACCAGCGCCATTCTGCTCTATCTCGAACATATTCATGATGCGCGGCGTTTTATGTCCGCCGCCCGGAGTGCCTCACGCAACAAGCCGATTCTGGTGGTCAAAAGCGGCCGGACCCAGCGCGCACAGTTGCTGACCGGTGAGACACCAAGTCTGGATATCGCCTATGATGCGGCGATCCAGCGCGCCGGTCTGCTGCGGGTACAGGATACCCACGAAATGTTTTCCGCCGTGGAAACCCTGACCTTTATGAAGCCGCTGCGCGGCGAACGCCTTGCCATTATGAGCAACGGCGCGGCACCGGCAGCCATGGCACTGGATGAACTCTTCCGCCGCCGCGGTAAAATTGCCGGTCTCAGTGACGAAAGCAGTGCCGCACTCGCGGCAGTGCTGCCGGATGATTTTGTGATAAACAACCCGCTGGATCTGCGCGATGATGCCACGGTGGATCGCTATATCGCCACCCTGAATATCCTGCTCGACAGCCACGATCATGATGCTCTGCTGATCCTGCATTCCCCCAGCGCTGTTGCGCCGGGCAAAGAAGCCGCCGCCCGGATTATTGCCGCTGTCGCACAGCATCCGCGCAGCCGCTGGCTGACAATATTCACCAACTGGAGCGGCGAATACTCCTCACAGGAAGCGCGCCGCCTGTTCGGTGAGGCCGGTATCCCCACTTACCGGACACCGGAAGGGGCGGTGACGGCGTTTATGCATATGGTGGAATTCCGCCGCAACCAGAAACAGCTGGCGGAAACGCCCGCCCTGTCCGAAGGACTTACCGCCAACCGGCAGCAGGCACATCACTGCATTGACAGCGCTCTGAGCCGTCAGCACACCATACTTGATACGTATGAAGTCGAACCGGTGCTGGATGCCTACGGGCTGAATATTCTGCCGACCTGGATTGCGCATTCTGCGGAAGATGCCGTCACTATCGCCGAAACACTGGGGTATCCGGTGGCACTGAAACTTCGCTCACCGGATATCGTGCATAAATCCGATGTGCAGGGTGTCATGCTTTATCTGCGGGATAAACAGGAAGTCGCCACCTCGGCAGCGGCCATTATTGATCGCGTGACACAGAATTTTCCCGATGCCCGGATAGACGGCCTGATTGTTCAGTCGATGGCTAACCGTGCCGGAGCACAGGAACTTCGGATTGCCGTTGAACAGGATGCGGTTTTCGGCCCGGTGATTATGCTGGGGGATGCCAGCCGCCCGTGGCATGACGAATCCCCGGCTGCCGTTGCCCTGCCGCCGCTCAATATGGCGCTCGCCCGTTATCTGGTCATTCAGGCCATTCAAAATAATAAGCTGGCTGCCGGCAGTGCGCTGAATCAGCTGGATATCGCGGGACTGAGCCGGGTACTGGTACAGGTTTCCAATCTGATTACCGATTGCCCGCAGGTCGTTAAGCTCGATTTACACCCGCTGCTCGCATCCGGCTCCGGCTTTACTATTCTGGATGCCACCATGACGCTGGCACCGGCTTCCGGTGACGGCCGTCAGCGCCCGGCTATCCGCCCCTACCCGGCAGAGCTGGAAGAGAATTTCCGGTTAAAAGACGGCGCTGAAGTACATGTCCGCCCTATCCTGCCGGAAGATGAACCGTTACTGAAAGCCTTTATTGACCGGGTCACCAAAGAAGATCTTTATTACCGTTATTTCAGCGAAATCAGCGAATTTACCCACGATGACCTGGCAAAAATGACTCAGATTGATTATGACCGTGAAATGGCCTTTGTAGCGGTGGACAGCAGCGGTCAGATTATCGGGGTGACGCGGGCAATGTCCGACCCGGATAACCGGGAAGCCGAATTTGCCGTGCTGGTGCGGTCAGATATGAAAGGTAATACGCTGGGTTATCAGCTGATGCACAAACTGCTCGCCTACACAAAATCGCGCGGCATCCTCCTGCTGACGGCCATCACCATGCCGGAGAACCGCAATATGATCCGGCTGGCTAAAAAACTCGGTTTTACCGTTGAAACGCAGTTTGAGGACGGTATCGTCAACCTGACGCTTCATCTGAATTCCGAAATGGCCGCAGCGCAATAGCCAAAAACGAACAACGTGATAGATGACACAGACTTAGCGCTCACTTAAGCAGAAAGTGAATTGCTGCGCACAATCAGACAAACTGGTGATATAATCTTTTGATCTGTTCATCTTTTCATTACCGGCCCGGTTTTGGTTATTCTGTCACCGCCGCCTATAACTAAAGAGATAATTCGCACTGTGATGTTGTCAAAATTCAAATCCGCGAAACACCAACAGCACCTTGCACAACTGCCGAAGTTAGCACAGTCAGCGGATGATGTTGAAACGCTGTTCCATACCCGCGACTTTAAAGGGCGTCTGTTAGCAGAAATCGCCGGTGCAAAAAAAACCATTTATATTTCTGCGTTATATATTGAGCATGATGATGCAGGCCGGGATTTCCTGGATGCGTTGTATGCTGCCAAACAGGCCAATCCGGAACTGGATATTAAAGTCTTTGTTGACTGGCACCGTGCACAGCGCGGGCGTATCGGCGCAGAAGCTAATGCCACCAACGCCGACTGGTATCATTCCGTTGCGGCATCTCACTCTGATTTGCTTATCCCGATCTTCGGGGTGCCGGTAAATACCCGCGAAGCACTGGGTGTTTTGCATCTCAAAGGCTTTATTATTGACGACACCGTCATTTACAGCGGTGCCAGCGTCAATAATGTCTATCTGTATCAGCATGATAAATACCGTTATGACCGTTACCACTTCCTGCGCAATCCGGAACTGGCGGCGGCGATGAAGCTGTTTATTGATGAAATGCTGCTGCCGGAACAGGCAGTGCAGAAACTGGATACCGAAACCCGCGTAAAAACACCGGAGATCAAAAACCAGATCCGTGATTTCCGCATGAAACTGCGCCAGGCCGCATACCATTTCACACCTCAGGCACTTCCTGATGATCAGCTGGCCGTTACGCCGCTGATTGGCCTCGGCAAAAAGAACCGCCTCAATAACACCATTGAGCATCTGATGTGTTCCGCGCAGGAAAAAGTGGTTATCTGCACGCCGTATTTCAACCTGCCGTCAACGCTGGTACGTATTATCAGCCGCCTGCTGCGGGACGGGAAAAAAGTTGAAATCATTATCGGTGACAAAACCGCAAATGATTTCTATATCCCGCCGGAAGAGCCGTTTAAAATCATCGGTGGTCTGCCTTATCTCTATGAAATCAACCTGCGCCGCTTTATGCAGCGTTTCCGCCGGTTCTCGGATAATGAGCAACTGACCATTCGTCTGTGGAAAGATGATGACAACACCTATCACCTGAAAGGGATGTGGGTGGATGATCAGTGGCAGCTCATCACCGGTAACAACCTTAACCCGCGCGCCTGGGGACTGGATCTGGAAAATGCGATCCTTATCCGCGATCCGAAACAGGAACTGCATGCGCAGCGTCAGGAAGAGCTGGCCAATATCCGCACTAATACAACCATTATCCGCAGCTACAGCGAGCTGGATAATATCCGTGACTATCCGGTCAAAATCAAAAAACTGCTGCGCCGTCTGCGCCGCGTCCGTCTTGACCGTCTGATCAGCCGTATCCTCTGATACACACCTCCCGGCTCCGGCCGGGATTTTTTTTATCTCATCTGCGGAGTGTGGTTATGTCCGTGACATTGCGTACCGGTTTAATCGTGTCTTTCAGCCTGCTGCTGAATTCAGGTTGCTCGATGCATCTTGCCAATGACAGCTGGACCGGCCGCGATAAAGCGCAGCATTTTGCTTTTTCAGCCGCAACAGCGATTGCCGCTAATGCTTACGGCGATCACCAGAACTGGCAGCACCGGCACAGCGCACAATTCGGTATCGGATTTTCTGTCGCACTGGGTGCGGCCAAAGAATTTTACGACAGCCGCCCCGGCGGTACCGGCTGGAGTGTGAAAGATTTTGTCTGGGATGTCGCCGGTGCAGTTGCCGGTTACAGTCTGTACCAATCGCTGAAATAAAAATCCGATGACCGGACAGTGTTAATTTTGTGAGCAATATCACACACAAAATGATTTGTTACCTTTTGTCTTTAAACAGTAACATCTCCCCTGAAAATTTAAATAATTAATAACCTTTCGATTTAAATCGTGTTATTTATTTCCATTTGTTTTTTAATGGTGAAAATTAAATTTAATTCAACGTAAAAAATACCGATATGAAAATAATACTTTCATCATTAAAACAACAAGAAAAATAATGATTAAAATAAAAAATCCGGAATGAAAATAATATGTCTAAGTGCAAACACCTATATTAAAAATAAAATAATAACGTATTCACAACGTTAGATGACAGCAATAAGAATCCACTTATTTCCTTCATAGTAAAAACCCCGTAATTGCCTGATAATTATAACTATCATCCTTTTTCATTTTACCTATATTCCGAACACAGGCTACTATTATGACATTCAAACTTTCACAAATTACCGTATTGGTAGTTAGTGCGCTTTCCGTATCTGCGGGAATGGCGGCTACCGATATTGATATCGTTGGCAATAAGACATCCGGTGGTACCGGGTCTTATCAGACAGAATTTACCGGTAACTCCCTGACTAATTCTGCTGTTGAATACACCGGCTCAATCAAAGACAGTAATGTAACGTCTGTTTTTACCGGTGCAGAGTCAGGAACCCGCCACGTAACCATAACAACTGACGAACATAACATCGACCATTATCATTACACCTACAGTTATTACTACTCTCCGGTCAATGTAAACGCTATGGATATCGTTAATTCTTCTGCCGATATCAACGGACAGGCCGATAAACTTAAGGTCAGCGGAAAATCGGTTGTTAAAATAACCGGTGCGAATGCTTATGCAAAATACCGTGGTGCTTCAGTGCCGCATATTTCCGTACCGGGATATAACGAAACATACGGCGATAATATAAACCGCACGTCTGCCGTTATCACTCTGGGTACCTCCGGTGGTACGTACGGTGATAACTCGGAACAGGTTCTGGATGGCTCTGCGATGGGCAAAACAGAAACAGTTGGTGCCGCGACAATCACCACCAGAGGAACGTTTATTGATGACGGGCGTCTGGACCCTACAGATCACGGTGAGTATTTAGTATCTGACAGTGACACGTTCATAGATAACGCAACTCAGACCGTTAACAACAAATCACTGTCCCGTAACGCTAAATTTACCGGTGCCAGCCAGCAGTATCTGAACGGCGAAAGTGACTCCCGCAAAGCTATTGCTCTTGATTCCACCTTTACCGGTGATAAAACGACGGGTCAGCGGGCCGGACAGACTGTCAATAATCACGGTCTGGCGATTGATTCAAAATTTGACTATGCCGACCAGACTATCAATACCGGTGGTGTTGCCAAAGGTAACACCATTAAAGATGGTGATCAGGTTGTCAAAGGCACAGCAGAAAAAAATAGCATCACTAATGGTAATCAGACCATTGGTGCCGGCGGTAATGCCACCACAAACAGTATTGATAACACCAATGGCACTCACGGCCTTCAGTTAGTCAGTGGTACAGCAACTGACAATACCCTGAAAAACGCCGGTCAGGTCATTGAAAAAGAGGGTTCCGCAAAAAATAACGTTATCGATAATGCCGGTGCTGATCACGGCATCCAGGTCGTGCGCGGTAAAGCGATTGATAATACGCTGACCAACACCGATCAGCGTGTTGAGAAAGATGGCCGCGCCTCCGTTAAAAACGATATCACTGACGGCAGCCAGCTTGTGGACGGTTTTGCTGAAAACAATACCATCACTAATAAAGCCGGTAATCGCGGTAATCAGGTTATTAACGGCACAGCCAATAACAATACGCTGACCGAAACGGATCAATTTGTCGGTAAAAACGGTATTGCCGGGATTAAAAACAGCATCACCAACGGCAGCCAGGTTGTGGAGGGTTTTGCCGAAAACAATACCATCACTAACAAAGACGGTAATCGCGGTAAGCAGGTTATTAACGGCACAGCCAATAACAATACTCTGACCGAAACGGATCAATTTGTCGGTAAAAACGGTATTGCCGGCATTAAAAACAACATCACCAACGGCAGCCAGATTGTGGAGGGTTTTGCTGAATACAATACCATCACTAATCAGGCAGACAAACGTGGTGAGCAGGTTATCAGCGGTACTGCTAATAATAACAAACTGACTAATACCAATCAGACAGTTAAAAAAGGCGGTCTGGCCGGAGTTAAAAATGACATCACTGATGGTAATCAGTATGTCGGCGGTACTGCCGTTAATAACACCATCAACAATACTGATGCCAAAAAACCGGGCGAACAGATTGTCAGTGGTACAGCAACCACTAACGAGCTGAACAATGTCAGTCAGGTGATTAAGAAAGGCGGCCTTGCCACCGATAATACCCTGACCGGCAATTCTCACTTAACCGTTGAAAATGGCGGTGAAGCGAAAAATAATACCCTCAACGGCGACATCAATATGATTGTTGAGGCGAACGGTAAAGCTACCGGTAAAACTATCTTTAACGGTAAAAACCATCTGGATCTGTATGCTGCCACCATCAATGGTGCGTATGCGGAAGATCTTGCTCTTAGCCAGACCAAAGGCAAAAGCACCGTCACCGTTTATGAAGGCACTCAGGAGCACGATACCGTCACTATCGGTAAATTAAACGGTAAAGCAGCGGTGAATTTTGACCACCGGAGCAACCCGGCAGGTCATACTCAGATGAATATCAATAATCTGGGTAACAATGATCCGGCTCAATATGATAACACCACGTTAGATTTCACCCTGAACAGTAATATCCTCAATGGTAATTCTGATTTTATCAATACGGATAATGCGTATGGTCAGCACTATGTCACCATCATTGAGCGGGATACCGGTAAAGAAGCGGTTCTGAACCGTCCTCAGTCCGCCGATTTTGCCTATGTGAAAAACGTGGCCGGTGACAGCAATGCTCTCTTTGGCATGAAAGATGCTGACGGGAAAATTCTGGATCTGATGGATGCCGGTACTTATATCCACAATATTCAGACCCGTACCGGTGCCGGTAATGACACCACATGGTCATTCACCGCGACAAATCGCCTGACACCAAGCGCCCGTGCGGTACTTGCACTCTCCTCCGCACCGCAGCTGATGTACAACAACGAAGTTGATCATCTGCGCGCCCGTCTGCACATGCTGCGTACCAGTGACAGTGTTGAGAACGGTCTCTGGATGCAGGGTATCGGCAATAATACCAAAGTGGATAAAGATCAGGTTCAGTACAAACTGAAACACGCCGGTCTGGAGCTGGGCGCAGATTATCAGTTGGCGTTAAACAGTGACAGTAAACTGGTTCTGGGCGGATTCACCGGGTTTGATAAAGGTGATGTCAAAAATGAATGGGCCGGTACCAGCGATATCGACAGCTACACCTTCGGTGCCTATGCCACTTACCTGAATACCAATGGCTGGTATGCAGATGCATTACTGAAATATAACCATTTTGATAATAAACTGAAGACAACGTCCACCAACGGTTATGATGTCAGCAGCGATAATTATTCCACCTCTGTCTGGGGGATGGCACTGGAAACCGGTTATTCCTTTACCTTCAGTAACCAGACTTTTATTACGCCGTACGGTCAGTTAGCCTACAACCAGATGGGTAGTAAAAACATCACACTGAGCAATGAAATGGAAGCTGAAATCAAAAATCAGCGTTCATTCACCAGTGAACTGGGTGTGAATGCCGGTAAAGATTTCAGTTTCAATAACGGCCTGATGTTCTCCCCGTACGTAAAAGCAGCGTGGAATCATCAGTATGAGAACGGAAATGAAGTTGAATTTAACCGTTATAACACCATTAACAGCGATCTATCCGGCAGCACAGGTAAATTCGGTGCCGGTTTCAATGCCCGCTATAGCAACATGAATATTTTCATGGAATTACAGCATATTGCCGGTGATGCAGTTTACTCGCCAATCAACGGACAGATCGGTATCCGCTATAACTTCTGATGCATTGTCAGAACCTGAAAAAAGCTGCCTTATGGCAGCTTTTTTCATCTGGTTAATGATACATTCACAGTAAATAATAAATGCCATGAAAAATATATTACCCTCAGAAATAATATATCAGTCACTTTACAGATAATGCAGGAAGAAAAAATCAAATATAATCAAGATAGCCTTGCCGGATAATGTCATTCAATTTCTTTATACGATAACGAATGTTTGAACGCAACCAGCTGTCCTGTGTCCATTCATTATCAACCGTTTCCTGGCCAAACAAACGTGATGCAATTTCACGCTGAGAACAACCTTTGTTAAGGTTATCCATGATTCTTAGTAATAACTTATTATCCTCAGAGAGTGATGAACATTTTGATTTATTATCAAGCACCTCATTGATAATGTCTATATTATTCTTTTTACTGTTCAACTCCAGGGATATATATATATATCTATTAAATATATCCTCAGTATCACTTCCGGGATTAACAAAAAACTGGAAGTAACCGTGATTATTGAAGACCTTAATACAGTATATTCCATTATTTAAAATGATGGTTCTGTAATCGATATTCTCTTTTTTTAAGATATTCTCTATTGATAAATTGCCTTCATGGCTCAGCAATACCCTGAATGAGCGTCTGCTGAGCCCTTCTGCCCAGAAAACATCATCCGCTGCACACTCCGGGTTTACATACCTTAATAAACCCCATTTTGTTTCCGCATTCATATCTGCGGTGGTTTGTCTTTGCGGGTCGTCGTAGTGATGTATCCCGGATGTATTACAGTGTAATTCCCAGTCTTCAGCGTACTCTGGAATTCTGCGCAGAAACTCCCATGCGATGTCGATACTTCCTTTGATACTCATAACAATACCTCTGCTGACCTGATACTATCTGAATATAAAGATGATTGTATTTTTTTAACTAAATTATTAAAAATAAAATTAATATATATAGCTATATCAATCAACCAGAAACAACAATATTCTATTTTTATGTTAAAATCATGCCGAAGTAAAAGAACATAAAATGATAATTAACATAACAACACTGAATAAACTTATGAAAAAGATGGATTATCAATGACATTGCCATGTTTTAATTTATAGTTACACTCCCTGATTTTAAGACAAATCCTTATATTTCACGCTTCTGTAAAATATAACAACATTAAGATTTGTCCTCGTAAATCCTACAAGGTGATAATTATAATTTTAAATTTATCCCTTTTTCAAAAACAGACTCCGATATTAGGATAAAATAAAACAGGGCGCTAATAGCTTCGGGGTGTGATAATGAATATAAATGATCACGATATTTACGGTGTGGAATTCGACCCGCTTTTCAGTGAGATTGAAGCTATTCTGACTCAGTCTGAAGAGTCAGCAAATCCGTTGTCAGGAGAAGATGAACTTCCGCAAATTAACTGGATTACTATTTCAGAAAAAACCAGCGAGTTATTATATCAGTATAAAGATCTGCGTGTCCTGCTGTGGTCATTACGGGCAAATCTGTATATTGACGGAATTTCATCATTATTCAGCGGAATAAAAAACTTAAGTGAACTGGTTGAAAGTAACAGTGAATCATTATATCCGAAATCAGAGGATGGCAATATCCGCAGCGGTCATGCTGCGGCGCTGGGATGGTTATCTGCATCGCAATGTATTTCAGAACTGAAGCAGACAAAAATCACCACTGACCATCATTATACCCTGAATGATATCGCCTCCATCGACAGCAGTGAAATACGGGATAATTATGCCTCATCGCTGAGTGCATTATTAACATCTCTCACAAACAGTGATGAGATTAATATCAGTAATATTTCCGGGCATTTTTCCTCGGTTATACAGTCGCTTGATAAAATTGAAGAGTATGCCAACCAATATACTGACGGTTATATTCTCGATTGCAGCGTACTGAAACAATTCCTGACGCGCTGTATCACTACCCTTAATCATCTGACCGCGTTCTCTGATGCAGATAATCATGAAGAACCGCAGGCGTTACTCCCTGACGGCAATCATCCGGATACGCCGGTAACCGCATCACCAAACGGGCCGGTCAGAATTACGGATATTACATTACGTTCCCGTCAGGAAGTCTTAATTATGCTGGACTGCATACTTGATTATTTTCAGCGTTATGAACCCAGCCACCCGGTTCCGATATTTATCCAGCGATCCAAACAAATGATTGGAATGGATTTCGCCTCAATCGTTGAAAAACTCCTTCCGGAGTCAGTCAGCACATTACAACAATTTACCGGAAAGTAATATTTCCATTATTGCAATGAGGATTGTGAGATGGCCAAAGATATCAGCTCTCAGAAATTTATCGGCAGAAATAATGCACCGCGTGTGCAGATTGAGTATGACGTCGAAATTTACGGTTCGCAAAAGAAAGTTGAACTTCCGTTTGTTACCGGCGTTATGACTGATTTATCAGGACATCGCGCCGCTCCGCTGCCATCGGTGGAAGAACGTCAGTTCCTCACCTTTGACCAGGATAATTTTGACTCCAGGATGCGGGCAATTCGTCCCCGCCTTGCCTTCTATGTCGAAAATATGCTCGGCGACAATCCTGAAGAGCTGATGGATATTGAGCTGGAATTTGAATCGATGGAAGACTTCGAGCCGGGTGCGATTGCTGCCCGGGTCCCGCAGATGCAGAAACTGCTGGAAGCACGGGCACATCTGACGGATCTGATCACCTATATGGACGGAAAATCCAGTGCCGAAGATGTAATCCGGCAATTACTGGAACAGCCCGACTTCTTAATCCGCCTGGCAAATGATGCGAAAGGCACCGTTGCTTCTGCCGAAGCCGGTATTACTGATGTGAACGGGGAGAATGACGAATGAGTGAGCAATTAGCCCGGAGTACGGGCGCAACAGAACAGTCGGTACTGACTGCCTCCGGTGAACAGAGTGAATTAGATATTCTGTTACAGCGTTCATTCAGACCCAGCACCACAGAAGCGTCTGTCGCCGTCCGCAGTGCCATCAACACCCTGGCGGAATACGCCAATTTCGGTAAAGTAAAAGTCAGCCGGGATGTGGTGCTGACCATTGAATCCATGGTCGCGGAGATTGATGATAAATTATCTGCGCAAATGAACCGGATACTTCACAACAAAGAGTATCAGAAACTGGAATCCTCCTGGCGCGGACTCAGCTATCTTGTTGATAATACGGATGTCAGTGAAACACTGAAGATCCGTGTATTAAATATCAGCAAAGATGAGCTGTCCAAAACGCTCCGCCGCTACCGGGGTTCCGCCTGGGATCAGAGCCCGGTATTTAAAGCGGTATATGAACAGGAATACGGCCAGTTTGGTGGTGAGCCGTTCGGCTGCATGATCGGCGACTTTGAATTTGATCACAGCAACAAAAGCGTCTCCCTGCTGACAGAAGTTTCCAAAATTGCCGCCGCCGCGCACTGCCCGTTTATTACCTCCGCCGCGCCATCCATCATGCAGATGAATAACTGGCAGGAGCTGGGGAACCCGCGTGATATCGGTAAGATTTTTACCACGCCGGAATATGCGACATGGCGGCGTCTGCGTGACAGCAATGACTCCCGTTATCTGGTGATGACGATGCCGCGTTTTCTCTCCCGCCTGCCGTATGGTGAGAAAACCAATCCGATTGAGGATTTCGCCTTCGAGGAAGTCGTGAATCCGTATGATGTCAATGACTTCAGCTGGACCAACGCGGCCTATGCTATGGGGGTGAATATCAACCGCGCCTTTGCGGAGTACGGCTGGTGCTCACGTATCCGCGGGATTGAATCGGGTGGTTCGGTGGAAGAATTACCGGCTTATGCATTCCCGTCAGACGAAGGCGGTTATGAGCTGACCTGTCCGACGGAAATTGCCATTTCCGATCGCCGGGAAAATGAATTATCCAATGCCGGATTTTTACCGCTGGTTTACCGCAAACATTCTGACTTTGCTGCCTTTATCGGTTCCTGCACACTGCACAAACCGGTGATTTACGAAGATCCGGATGCCACTGCGAATGCGAAATTATCCGCCCGCCTGCCTTATATTTTTGCCACCTGCCGGTTTGCACATTACCTCAAATGTATTGTGCGGGACAAAATCGGTTCTTTCCGCTCACGGGATGATATGCAGATCTGGCTGAATGACTGGCTGATGAAATATGTTGACGGCGATCCGACTATTTCCACGGAAGCCACAAAAGCAAAACGTCCGTTAGCCGCTGCCGAAGTGCATGTGGAAGATGTTGAAGATGATCCGGGTTTTTATAAAGCACATTTTTATTTACGCCCGCATTATCAGCTGGAAGGAATGACCGTGTCATTGCGCCTGGTTTCTAAATTACCTTCCAGTAAAGAAAATAATAAATAAAAGATTTATTGCTGAGCATGAATACGTATTTTTACCATCAGGAGATACATTCTCAGGGACGAGAAAATGATATCTATATTTCATATCAGAAATATATTTAATTGTCGTAATATCAATTCAGGAGTGAATTAAATGACAGCATTAGTCGATTATTTTTTAAAAATTGAAGGTGTTGAGGGTGAATCTCCGGATCAGCAATATGGCGGCTGGATCCAGCTTCAGGCCTGGCAATGGTCCGAAGAAAACGCCGGACGCTGGGGTTTCGGCAGTGGCGGCGGTTCCGGTAAAGTGGAAATGAAAGACTTTGAATTCCGCATGATCAGTAACAAAGCATCACCAAAACTGTTTCTGATGTGTGCGACCGGGGAACATATTCCGCAGGCAAAACTGGTATGCCGTAAATCCGGTAACGGTCAGCAGGATTTTATGACTGTTACCTTCAGTAATTGTCTGGTTTCAACCTTTAAAACGGTCGGTAATATGCCTCTGGACCCGCAGACTAAAGTGGATACAGATACCGTACTGCCGACAGATGTTATCAGTCTGAACTTTGCCCGCATTGAAGTGGAATATAAAGAGCAGAAAAATGATGGTTCCATGGGTGCCATTATTAAAGCAGGTTATGACCTGAAGGCAAACGCCCGTATTTAACCGGCTGTAATACAGGAAAACTATGTCGCGATTATTATTTATCTGTAAGACGGATAAATAATGTATTGCGGTATGGTTTTCCCTTTACGGAAAATAAAACATGAAATCATCCGCTCCGATGTTATTTGATAAATTAAGTCTGAACAGACGAAGAATACATTTGCCGCAGTGGCGTGATGTTTTATTGCGCGATATTGAATTGTTATTAAATGACGCCGCACACAGCGCCTCATTAGCATTAGATAAAAAAACATACTGTATTAATTCAGTGATTAATTACGGGCTGCCGACACTCAGTGCAAAAGTTCCGGTAAATACAGACCCGATTGTGCTGGCAAAAAAAATACAGCAAATCATTGCAACATTTGAACCGAGACTAGACCCGCGCTCAATCCGGGTCACGCCGTTTGTGAATAAGAATGAAACCTGGACCCTGGCACTGCTTTTCGACATTTATGCCAAAACCAATTTGCCGGGTGAAGATCTTACCGTGAATTTACGTATCGCCCTGGATTATTCATACGGCAGTGTCCGCGTCATCTGATCCGGCACACTGACTTTAACGACAGGATACCCTTATGCTGAGTGACCGTTTTCTGACATTGTACAACGAGGAATTGCGTTTCCTGCGGGAGGAAGGGCTGCTGTTCGCCAAAGCCAATCCCCAGGTGGCGCAGCATCTCGGCATGATGCCGGACGGCGTTCTCGATCCTTTCGTTGAACGCCTGCTGGAAGGTACCGCTTTTCTCAGCGCGCGTGTGCATGAGCGGCTCAATAATGAACAGCCGGAAGTGGCTATTCAGATGATAAACCGCCTCGCGCCTTACTGGTTTACCCCGCTGCCCTCCATCGCCACTGTCGCTGTGGAACCGGATCTGACGTCCCCGCAGTGGCATTCGGATGTCACACTGCCGCGGGGCAGTAAACTGACGCTTCACGATACCGCTCCCGGCCACAGAAATGCGACCTTTACCACCGGCCGTGATCTGAATATTCAGCCGCTGGTGATTGCACATGCCGAATGTGCCACCACCCCGTCAGCACAACTGCCGCAGTCCGTGCTGCAATGCATGCAGGATGGCAGAGCACATATCTCCCTGACCATGAACACACAGGGGGTAGTGTCATTATCTGAACTGAATTTTTCGCCGATGACACTGACATTTGCAGGCGATATCGTGCATGCCAACCAACTGCTGACCGCTATTCAGAGTGATACGCTGAGAGTGATCCTGTGGTGCAGACAGGATAATAAAGCACCGCAGATGCATCTGCTGGAGCCGGGAAATATCCGTCAGGCCGGGTTACAGGCGGAAGATGCACTGTTACCGGCGGTCAGCGGGGAATTGCCGGGCAGCCGCCTGCTGCGGGAATACTTTGCCGCCCCGTCCCGCTTTTTCAGTATTGAACTGCACGGCCTGATGCCGTTTTTACAGGCGGGCGACAAATGCACGGAATTCAACATGATTTTTGTGCTGAATAAAACGCCGGTCAAGTTAACCGGTAATGTCAGCAGGGATGATTTCCGTCTGTTTTCCACCCCGGTGATTAATTTATCGCGCCGCCGGTGCAGCCCGGTGCTGATCAACGGCGAGCATACCGAATATCCGGTTATTGTCGATAAACTCAACCCCGGTCTGTATGAAATCCATCATCTGTTACAGGTGGACGGCCTGCTGGCGGATAAAGGCTATGTGCCCTTCTCCCCGCTGCACGGCTATGCACGCTTTGACGAGCCGCAGGTTTCCGCCGGTTACAGCCTGCGCCGTGTCCGCCGGGTGACAGAAGACAAATATGACAGCGCACCGGCCATGCCGAAAGACAGCCTGTTTATCTCGCTCTCCGCCGGTCCCGATAATTTTTCGCCGGACAGTGTCCGTTCCCTGAGCATTGAAGCACTGGTGTGTGATCGCCATCTTGATCCTTCCCGTCTGCAACAGCCGGTTTTCCGGCCGGATACCGCGCTGCCGGTAGGTCCGGTCGAAATCCTGCGCACACCGTCCCGCCCGCAGGGCGTACCGTGCAGCACACAGGCGTGGAAAGTGCTCCAGTTGCTCTCTGTCAACCCGCTGCGCTACGCCCTGCCGGATTTTCCGGATAACAGCCAGCTGCTCAGAGAATGGCTTTCCCTGTTCTGTCCGCCGGATGACAGCCGCCAGCAGCGCCGGATCGACAGTCTGCGGCACGCCGTTATTGCACACCGCTTTGAATGTAACCCGCTGCCCGGCCCGCTGGCCTGGAGCCGGGGCGCGGAAATCACAATCGATTTACGGGGTAATCATCACAGTGACCGCGGTGCGTGGCTGTTTGCCCGCATTCTTCATCATGCTCTCGCGGAGTATTGCGAACTGGGGCAGACACTGAGGATGCAGCTGAATGTTGATAGTGAACCACTTGCACAATGGGAGCCGATTGATGGCAGATAAAACACCGCTCCGTATCAACGGGCTCAGTGCCAGACAGGATTTTGCCGAAGTATTGCGCCGCATTGAACGGGTCAGCCCGGATCTCGCGGCAAACGGTGTGGTGCGCGGAAGCAGCCCCGCCCGGCTGCGGATAATCCAGACCGCCGATACCGGATTTGCCCCGCGTGAGGTAGCCGATATCCGCCAGTCTGCCAATCCGGTCACCAATGCCGCGGAAATTACCGTCTGGTGCCGCCATTTCGGGATGTTTGCCCCTTACGGCCCGCTGCCGATTCACATTACCGAGCATGCCCGTACCGAATTACTGGCGCGCCGCAGCCATGCTTTTCAGGACTTTTCATCGCTGCTCAGCCAGCGTCTGGCGCTGTTTTCCTACCGGGCACAGACTCAGCTGCATGTCGCGGCCGGACATGACAAAAACAATAAAAATGCATTTCAGCAGCGGATGAACCAGGTGACCGGCATTTCACCGCAGCTCTCTGCCGGTGAGCATGTTCACCGGCTCCGGCAGGCGTTTCCCGGCTGCTATCTGCCCGGGCGCAGTATCCTGAAAAACTTACAGTCACTGCTGACACACTATTTTGCCGTTCCCGTCACTGTTCAGGCCAGGCAGGGTATGTGGATTGATGATCCGCAGAATGCCGCCAGCCAGCGGATGGGACGCCTCGGCAAAACCCGCGCCGGAAAACGTTTTTTTGATGTCGAACACAGCCTGTCGGTACAGATAGGCCCGGTGGGCAGTCAGCAATATCACCTGTTCCAGCGCGGCAGTGAACGTCTGAAAGTGCTGGTGGCGGTCTGCAACGATTTTGTCGCACACCGCCGTGTACTGGATGTGAAGCTGCTGATCCGGACATCCCCTGATATGGCCGGTCACACCGGCAGCGGAAAACTGGGCCGCAGCGGCTGGCTGAAACCGGACGGCACAATCCGGATTCAGTCCCTGTATACAACCGCAGCCTGATGCAATTAACCCGATATGCAATGAAAGGATGAGTGTTATGCCCCTGATTGAAATTGATAATGAAAAGCTCAACGGGATCGATGCTTTCCCGCTCAGCTTTACCGCGCAGGAACATCTTTCGCAGGATCCGGTTTACCGCCTGACATTTCAGGTCCCGGATCCTGATCTGGATATCGGGGAACTGCTCGGTGAAAAAACCCTTATCTCTGTTGAACAGCCGGATCAGAGCCGCCGTACCTTCACTGCCCGCGTTGTCGCGGGGGGTGATGAGGGGCAGCATCAGGATCAGTATGTTTATCAGCTGGAACTGCGCAGCTGGTTATGGTTTCTGATGCAGAACCGCAACTGCCGTATCTTCCAGCACCGCAACGTGCTCACTATTATCGAGGAGATATTTACCCGTTACAGTGTGGCGGATTACCGCATTGAAACGGAGGGAACCTACCCGGATAAAGAGTATTGCGTCCAGTTCGGTGAAAGCGATTTCAGTTTTGTCAGCCGCCTGATGGAAGATGCCGGGCTCTGGTATTATATCGACCACAGTGATAACCGGGATGTTATGGTGATCACCGACCACCAGCAGTTCAAACCGCTGAGTGACGGCTATGACTCTCTGAGCTTCCTGCCGGACAGTGAAGAGCACCGTGCTATCCGCGAAGGTATCCAGCGCATCCGCCGCAACCGCCGTATCCACGCCAGTGAGGTGGTATTGCGTGATTTCGACTTCCTCAAGCCGCGCCACTCCCTACAGACTCAGGCGGAAGAGAAACGTCCTCATTTACAGGGTATTCCGCTGGAATGGTATGACTATGCCGCCGGTTACGATGACGTGCAGCAGGGCGAAGTGATTGCCCGCAAACGCCTGGAGGCATTCCGCTGTGAAAACCAGATCCTCCAGGGCGAAAGCAATGCCACCGGACTGAAACCGGGACATACTTTTGAACTGAATCAGCACCCCGATTCAACCCGTAACCGGGGATTTAAAGTGCTCGGCTGTGATTATACGTTTATCCAGGACGGCCCGGACAGCAGCAGCACCGGACGGCGGGTTTCCTGTCTTTTCCGCGCGCTGAACGACGATGAGGTTTACCGCCCGCTCTGCCGGACACCCCGCCCGCAAATTCCGGGGATTCAGAGTGCGACAGTGGTCGGTGCACCGGACTCCGAAGTTCATACCGATAAATATGCCCGTATCCGCGTGCATTTCCACTGGGATCGTTACAAAACCACGGAAGAGGACAGCTCCTGCTGGATCCGGGTGATCCAGGCCTGGGCCGGTAAAGGCTGGGGTGTCCTGGCGATGCCCCGTGTTGGTCAGGAAGTGCTGGTGACCTATATTGACGGCGATCTGGACAGACCGATGGTGACCGGGATTGTCTATAACGGTGAAAACCCGCCGCCGTATCAGTTACCGGAGCATATCAACTATTCCGGCCTGGTCTCCCGCTCGCTGCGCCACGGTATGCCGCAGCACGCCAGTCAGATCACCTTTGATGACAAACGCTACAATGAGCGGGTGATGATCCATGCCGAGCGTGATATGCAGCACACCGTTGAGCGTAACTCTGCTGCCACCACCGGTCAGGATCGCTATGAAGTGGTAAAACGCACGGCGACAGACTGGTTTAAAAATCATGTCTCCTATAAGGACGTGAATTTCTCATTTACCGGATTTAATTTCAGTGCCACCGGGACCAATGTCGGCCTGACCGGCCTGAATATCAATATGACCGGCGCCGCTATCGGACTCACCGGTGTCAACACATCCTTTACCGGGGTGAACACATCCTTTACCGGCGTGAACACGTCATTTACCGGACAATCCACATCATTCACCGGCAGCAGTGACTCCTCAACCGGTGTCAGTAATTCCCGGACCGGTGTCAGCACCTCGTTTACCGGTACCAGCAACTCCATTACGGGCAGCTCACACAGTATTACCGGCTTCAGCTCCAGCATGACCGGCAGTTCCGCCTCCCAAACCGGCCAAAGCTACAGTGCCACCGGCTCAAGCCTTTCCCATACCGGCGTCAGTGTCAGTACCACCGGCAGCAGCACTTCAAGTACCGGTGTCAGCGTCAGTACCACCGGCAGCAGTACCAGTGTCACCGGTGTCAGTGTCAGCACCACCGGCAGCAGCACCAGTGTCACCGGAAGCAGTGTAAGTGCGGTCGGCTCTTCCGTATCCGCGACAGGAAGCAGTGTCGGGGTGAAAGGCAGTGATGTCTCCGCTACCGGCAGCTCCGTCAGTACCACCGGCAGTGATATTTCAGCAAAAGGCTCCAGTATGTCCGTCACCGGATTTTCTTTCAGCTATACCGGCGCCAGTTACTCCGATACCGGGATTGACCTGAAAACGGTCGGTATGCAGAGCAAAAATTAAAAGGAAGCATGATGCGTATTATTCGTCCTCAGCAACTTGCTGTACTCAGAAACAGCTACCAGATTGGCAGGGAATGCCGGTCCGGTATCAGTGTGATCGCGGGCAGTTATTTATCCGCCCCTGATCACTTTGTCACTGAAGCACAGATTTGGCAGGCATGGAAGTCTGCCCCCCTTTCCTTTCGGATGTTGGACACCGCTGAGCCGAAACCGCATGCCGAATATATCCTTGCCGGTCATGCCGGAACCGGGCAGACACTCACGGCACTGGATGTGGACGTCCGGGTCGGATCACTCAGCCGGGCGTGGCGTCTTGAGGGGGAACCGTTTACCCGGGTTGTGATGGATCACACCGAAGCGCCGGGCGGCAGCGACTGCAAAGAAAACCCGCTGGGCAAAAACGCCCGCAGCGGTACACGCCCGGTGCTGAGAGAAGCCCGCGCCGACGGAGCCGCAGATCCTTATATCAACCTGGCCGCACCCTCACCGGTGCCGCCGGATTTTTATGTCCGCCGCAGACACATTGATGCCGTCGCTCACGTGATGACCGACAAACAGTATATGGAAAGCTGGTTTCCCGGGCTGCCGCCGGCCATTGATTATCGTTATTTTCAGATGGCACCGCCGCAGCAGCAGCTTTCCGCCTCTCAGTGGCCGCGCCATGTACCGTTTGAACTGCACGGTTTCAGGCCGGATAACGCGGTGATTTCCGGTACATTCCCTGCTGTCCGTGCCAGAGCATTTGCGATCGGCAAAGATGCGGCAACCGCAGAAGAGATAATCCTGGAGAAAAAGACCCTGTGGCTGCTGCCGGATGATGACCTTTGTCTGACAATTTTCACCGGCAGTATTCCGCTGCCCCACCTGTTTGCCACCCCTGCTGTCACACTGCTGGCCGCGCTGGACACCGATGGCGCGGAACGGCCGCTGACACATTATCAGGATGTGTATCAGCGCCGCAGCCGGACCGATACCGCCAATTTTGAATTTCTCCGCGACCGGGAACTGATGCCGGAAAACAGTCATTTCAATGTGATCCGCGATATGGCAGAACACCCGGATTCTCTGCGCTACAGTGCCCGCCCGCTGACAAAGCAGGATACCGATACGTTTTATCAGGACGTGGAAAAAGCAATCGCACTGCATGAAGAGAATCAGCAACAATACTTCGCCCCGCCGCCGGAGCAGAACGCCGCCGTGCCGGTCAGTGATACGCTGCGCCGGAAAACAGTACAGCCGGCACCGGATTGCGGGGCGGTAACCGAACACCGGGACTTTATCTCACTCTCCTTTGCCAACACAACATTACAGGGAAAAACCTTTAAACACTGCCATTTTAATCAGTGTGATTTCAGTGAATCACAGCTGGCGCAATGCCACTTTGAACACTGCCGGTTTACATCATGTCTGTTTACCGGGGCCGTGATAACGGACTCACAACTGACCGGCGGCCGCTTTCAGCTCAGTAATCTGAGCGGGAGTACATTTACCGGCACACGCTGGGAAAACCTCACGCTGGATGACTGCCTGCTGGAAAAAGGGGAATTCACCCGCTGCACCTGGGCAAAATGTCTGATCAATGATACACAAATCATCCGCAGCGGATTCACAGAGTGTGATATCAGCGGCGTGATGCTGTCCCGGTCCGGACTGACACACTCCAGTTTCCGGCAGAGCACGCTGACATCCTGGATCGCCGATAAAACAGAGGCTGACGGCGTACAGTTCACCGGATGCAGTCTGACAAAAAGCTCACTGATCGGCGGAAACTGGAAAACATGTACATTTACTGACACCACACTGGAGAGTGTGACATCCGGTCAGTACACCGATTTTTCCGGCAGCAGCTTTACCGGCTGCCATCTGAACAAAACCGGTTTCAACAGTGCCGGATTAAATCACTGCCGCTTTTCCGGATGTGAGCTGATCGAAACCTGCGCCGACGACAGCAACCTGACCGGCGCGGTTTTCAGTCACTGCGATATGGCCGGAATACGCCTGAAAGATGCAGTAATGATCCATGCCTCACTGACCAAAAGCAGTCTTCAGCAGGCCATGCTCTATAACGCCGATCTCCGTGACAGTACTTTCCGGCAGTGTAATTTCGCTGGGGCAAACCTGGCCATGATGAACGGCAATTCCGGCACTCACTTTGATTTATGCCTGATGGACGGCGCTCATCTGTTACCGCGCCGCTTCCGGCTCACCGCCTGACAGGAGATCTGAATGAACGAAACCGCAAAACAGATTATGGATTTGCAGGCTGTGAAACTGATCCGCGATAAGCATTTCAGTCAGTTACAGCTGAAAGATAACACCATGACACATCTGCATTTTGCAGACTGCCGCTTTGATCATCTCAGTACGGAGAATGTTCAGGCGCATCAGCTCTGTTTTCTGCGCTGTAAATTCGCTGCCGTGTCACTGAGTAAGAGCCTGTTAAATTCCTGCACTTTTATTGAGTGTGAGATAGACACTATCACACTGACAGAGTGCGGCCTGCTCAGTGTCTCTTTGCAGCAGACCACCATACAGTCACTGAATGCCGGAAAATGCCTCGCGGAACGCTGCATGATTTCCGGCGGTAAGGTCAGTGAGAGTGTCTGGAAAGAGGTTTCCCTGAGTTACTGGTCGGCGAATGACTGTGAGATCAGTAACTGGCATACCGAAGGCGGCCTCGTGCAGGACAGCAACTGGTTCGGCTGCACTCTGACACAATTCCGCTGTACCGGAGCGCAGATTACCCGCCTGGTTTCCGGTAACAGCAAACTGACCGATTGTCAGTTTACCGGCAATGAATGCGACATCCTGGTCTGGCAGAACTGCCTGCTGACACGGACTGACCTGCGGAAACTGAATCTCACCTCCGCCGGGTTTGTCAAATCCCGGCTGGAACAGTGCCGCCTCGACGGCAGTAATCTGCACTATGCACAGTTTAATGAAGGATCACTGCACGACTGCACACTGACCGGCACGCAACTGACCTGCGCCCAGTTTACTGATACTGAACTGCATCAGTGTGACCTGAGCGGCGCACAACTGATTTCAGCCGTTCTGGTACGGGCCGTGCTCACTCACTGCATTCTGGATGATACGAAATTAACCCGCACCGATATGCGTTTCTGTCAGCTTAAACAAACGCCGCTGCACAGCGCGGCCGTGCAAAAAGTACGCCTGCACGGTGCGCAAACCGGTCTGACTGATCGCGGGCAGAAAGCGGATGAACCGCTGCTGACATCCGTTGATTTATGGTACGCCCGGCATCAGCCCGGCCTGAAAGATGACACCGGGTCCCCCCGTTTAACCCCAGGAGCCAGCCGTTATGTTTGACACAATACATCATACTGATACACCGGTCTTATCCGGCAGACCGCTTTTTTCCGCCCCGGAAGCTCCGGTTATCGCCGCCACACGGCTTATTGCCGGCGATAACGGAGAGCTGCTGTTGCAGTCACATCCGTATTCCGCCGTGACCACCGCGGCCGGGTGCCTGATTGCCCCGGAGAAAGGCGATCTGGTCTGCGCCATGGTACAGGGAGACTGCGCCTATGTGCTGTCCGTTCTGGAGCGGCATGCCGCCACCGCACCGCTGATACTCGGCACGCAGGATACGCCTCTGCATATCCGTGCACCGTCACTGGCGCTGGAAGCATCAGAGAGCATCACAATGAAAACCTCCCGATTCTCCCTGGTATCACACACCTCAAAGTGGGTCGCACAAACACTGCGGCAGATTGCCGGCTCTCTGTTTATCAGTGCGGAAAATGCCCACAAAAAGGTTGAAAACCTTGATGCCACCGAAGCCGGTCACATTGCCCAGCATGCCGAAAAAAGCATGGTTCTGGACAATGAAATCGGCGCTATCACATCACGTGCCGTCCTTCGTATTGATGGCGGCCAGGTACATATGGGGTGACCACATGACAGCAGCAAACACACGGGCAGGCGGTATCAGTTTCTCCGGATGCGAACCGATGATCCCGATCCCGGGACCCAATATCGCCCCGAACGCCACAGGCATACCCAATGTCTTCAATTATTTCTGCTGCGGCGGTAACGAGCAGAATCTGATGTCGATACGGGCATCAACCATTTCCACCGGCATTGTTATCGGTGCCACCGGAGCAAACTCAGCGCAGATGATGCCCGTTCAGGGCTCAGGCAAATATTTTATTCAGGGCTGCCCGGCGACCCGGCTGGGCGATACGAGTATGACGAATAACTGCAACGCGCCCGGCACCCAGATTGCGCCGAGCCAGACGAAGTATTTTATCAATGCCTGATTACCGCAGATGGCTGCGCTGCCTGCTGACAGTGCCGGGTATTGCACTTCTCAGCAGTTGCAGTCTGATTTGGCCGGACACGCCGGAACCGCTGCCCGCAGACAGAACCGTCAGTCTGCGGATTGATGCGGCGGCCCGGGTTAACACCGACAGAGCCGGTAATACACTGCCTGTCCGGATTTGTGTCTTTGAAATCAGCAGGGATGACTGGCAGCCGCCCGGTCTATACCGGAATGCCCCCTGTGATGAAGCTGCACCGGACCCGGTCATGATCCGTCAGATGCAGCATATTTTAACCCCCGGTGAATCCCGCCGGTATTCCTTTGCGATCCCGCGGGAAGCAACGCGCTGGCTGCTTGTGGCCGCGGAGTTTCACATCCCCGGAAAAAATAAAAATACTGTTCTGATCAATACGGAAGTTAATAAAAATTCAAATGTTGTTGTCGTGGTCAGGGAGCGCAGTCTGACACAGATGAAAGTACCTGTTTCAGATAAGCCCTGACACCACGCTTGAGGACGGAACTGAGGACATAATTATGTTGTTAAAACAGCGTGTTGCCTGGGTTGAAGGAATGCTGATGGAACCTCAGCATTTTCAGCAGCAGGAGCGGTATTTCGAACATTACACGGATATGCGTATCCGCAGCACAGATGCTCTGGCCTGGGGTTTCCGTCAGATACATCTCGATACCGGATTACTCGATCAGGGGAAAATCGCCCTGACCCGTGCCCGCGGCGTTTTTCCTGACGGCACCCCGTTTGATCTCGGCAGTGACAACCCGCTGCCGGTGCCGTTTGATCCGGGGCCGGACTGTCAGGGACACATTATTTGTCTCTCTGTCCTGATGGATATGCCGGGGAATACCTTTATCGATCTGTCACAAAGCAAAGGACAGAGCCGCTTCAGTGTAATTAACGCCGATGTCCGCGACCGCAACGCCGGTCTGGCCTCAGAGGGCACACCGCAGATGGCCACACTCCAGCTCGGGGATCTCTGTACACGGCTGAATATCCGGAGTGCGATCAGCGATGCGGAATCCCTGCTGCCTGTAGCCAGGATCACCGAAAAGACCCGCGACGGCCGCCTGATACTGGATGATAAATTCCTGCCGCCGATGCTGGATTTTCGCGCCTGCGGCTGGCTGAAAAGTGCCGTTACCGAACTGCTCGGTCTGATGGTACAGCGGCTGGAGAGTGTTTACCGTCCGGATGTTCCGCTGACCACCGGCGGGCTGACTGAATTACTGGAACTTTTGCTGTTACAGACACTGAGTGAATACCATCTGCGTCTTGCTCATCTGCTGTCACTGCCTCAGGTTCATCCTGAACGGATGTTTTTCACGCTGCTGGGTCTGCTCGGCCGCCTGAGCATCATTCCGGGCAAAGAGAATACGTCGCTGCACCAGGATTTCCATTATTCACACAATGAGCCGCAGGATGCCTATTTCAGGCTGTTTGCCGCACTGCGCCGTGCCCTGTCACTGGTGATTGAGGCACCGGCCATCGCCCTGCCGTTTATCGAGCGCGGCGACAATATCTATCTGTACCAGAACGATCCGCAGTTACGTCTGGAAAAACTGATCTTTATCGTCAGTGCGGAGTTGCCGGGCGATACCATGAGAAGCCATTTCCCTGCCCAGACAAAACTGGCACCGGTGGAAAAAATTGTCCAGCTCATCGATTTGCAATTGCCGGGCGTGCGCATCACTCCGATGTCATCACCGCCGCGCCACATCCCGTATTACCCGAACAGTGTTTACTTTGAGGTGGATAATGCGGACCCGATGTACAGAGATATGCTGGCCGGCAGTGCCGCGGCACTGAGTATTGTCGGTGATTTCCCGGGATTACGTTTTGAGGCATGGGGCTTACGCCAGGGGAGAGTAGGATGAATGAATTCGAACGCCAGATCAGGAGTGCCATATCAGCGGCCCGTACAGGAGTGAAACAGGCCGAGCACTCATTAACTAACCCGATATGGCAGGCCAAAAGCACTGCCGCCTCCATCGGCGGCATCATTCCGGCCGGGATGCGGGGGATGGGTAACGCGCAGCCGCAGGATGACGATCAGCCGGAATTCACGGCGGCTAATGAAGATCCGCCGGTATCATCCGTGAACCGGACGCAGGGAAAACATAACCCGCTTCCGCCGATGCGCCCCTCACAGCAGCGGGAGCATCAGCAGAGTTCCCGCACGACCGGACAAAACACGTCACTGTTCGGTCTCTGGCATAACCCGTATGTTTCCGCCGCGATGCCGCTGCTGTTGCAGATTGAGTGGTTCCGTAATGAACCAGAGACCGATTTTGTCTGTGCCCGCCTGCAGATTGTCAGAAAACTGGAATTTTTCCGCAAAGATCTGCGCAAACAGGGTTTTCCGCCGGAGGAGATCGATCACCTCTCCTATCTTATCTGCACCTACGCAGACGGTCTTTTTACCGACATGGTGAAAGAGGAGATGACAGGGCTGAGTCTGCTGGTGGAATTTCATAAAGATGCCTGGGGCGGTGAGAACTGCTTTGAGCATCTGAAAGAATACATCAGCAATCCGCAGGACAACCGTGATGTGCTTGAATTCTATTATCTGATCCTGTCCATGGGATTTGAGGGAAAATACCGGATGCTGGAACGCGGAGCGGTATTACTGATGGATCTGCGCAATCACCTCAGCGGCCTGCTCTATGCACAGAATACCACCCTGTTCTTATCCGATGTCCGGGCGGAGAAAGTTAAGCCGCCTAAACGCCGGTTTATCACCGCATTACGTATCCTTATCACCGGGCTTATCCTGGCCGTTATCGCCTACGGTATTTCCGCCTGGTATCTTCATGAGCAGGCACGTCAGATCCGTAATGATATTCTGGCGTGGGTTCCGCCGGAGCCGCGCAAAATTAATATCATGGAAACCCTGCCGAACCCGCTGACACAAATATTAAGCGAGGGCTGGCTGGAAGTCCGTAAAGATCCGCGCGGCTGGCTGCTGATCTTCACCTCTGACGGTGCGTTCCTGACCGGTAAATCCGAACTGACAGAAGATTTCCTCAGCAAACGTAACATCGAACGTCTGGGTGCCGCCCTTACGCCGTGGCCGGGGGACCTGGAAGTCATCGGTCATACCGATGCCACCCCGTTCCGCAAAACCTCCGTCAATAACAACCTGAAGCTGTCGGAAGCCCGCGCCGTGGTTGTCGCCGATATTCTGCGGACCAATACCATGATTAATCAGACCCATAACCGCGAAATTACCGCGACAGGCCGGGGTGAAAGCGATCCCATCGCCGATAACACCACAGATGAAGGCCGCAAACGTAACCGCCGCGTTGATATCTTATGGAAAATCGGCAAACGCGATGCGGAACAGGCTATGCAGGGCTATCAGGACGGTGATGTTCCGGCGGTGCTGAACAGCACCCCCGCACCGTCAGCAGGTAATTATGATAACAACACTTCAGCGGAACCGCCTGTGCTCCCGGCCTGGATGAAGTAACGGTATACAAGGACGTATTATGATCAGACGATTTATTATCCTTATCATCGCATTGATTCTCAGCTACATCATCTGGTGGGTCGGACCGATGATTGCCATCGGCAACTTCTACCCGCTCGCGCGGGTGCTGGTACGCCAGATCATTATCGGTATTATTCTTTTCTGGGCGTTATGGCCGTTTGTGGCTTTCCTGTTCAGCCGCCTGTTCCGGTTTCTCCGCACCCCGCTGCCGAAACCGAAAAAGAAGATTATCCAGCTTGACCGGGTGACTGCCCGTTTTACCGATGCCATCCGGACGCTGCAATTTATTGCGCTGGCCGGTAAAAAAACCCGCAGTGAGCGGATGAAAATCCATCTCAGCCGTGAATATATCAACAACAAACCCTGGTTTGTGGTGATGGGGCCTGCCGGATGCGGCAAAACCTCCGTAATTTATGACAGCGGCGAACAGTTCATGCTTTCCGAGCAGTACGGATTATCCCGCACAACCGATGTCGGCCCGACAGTGGATTGTAACTGGTGGCTGACAGAGCGGGCTGTGTATATTGATACCGCCGGGGAATGGGTGCAGATGCACGGACAGAGTGATGACGCCGGGAATGCGCGTCAGAAATTGTACGCCCTTATCCGTAAACACCGCCGCTATCCCGGCATCGACGGGATTGTTTTGTGTGCCGATGTCGGCACACTGCTGTATGCCCCGCTGACAGAGCGGAAATCACTGGCAGATACACTGCGTATCCGCATCCTCGAAATGGCCGCTCTTTTTCAGTCTGATATTCCGGTCTATCTCCTGCTGAATAATATTGACCATCTGCCCGGCGGTGAGGCATTTCTGAACATCGCCGATGACGACCTGCTCGCAGGCGGTCTGGGGATCAAACTGCAATGTACTGACGATCACCGTAATAATTTCATTCATGATGAAAATACCTATCACCAGTTTCAGATCCGGGTCAGCAACTATATTCTTGAAACCCTGCACAATGTGCCGGATGACGGATTACGCCACCAGCTGCTGCTGTTTATTGAATCGCTCGGCGCACTGCAAAAGCCGCTGTTTTCCTTCCTTGAACAGATTTTTCCGGCCTCGGCCACCGGCTACACCGGATGCCTGCGGCAGCTGTGGATGGGCAGTACCATTCCGCTGATAGCCCGCGAGAGCCTGTATAACGCAGAGGCGGACGGACTGTTTGATGAGCGTCAGTCCGGCGGAATGTACCTCCCGGCGCTGACTCAGGCCATCACCGAGCGGGGCGTGCTGCACAGTGCCCGCTACCGTCCGCTGCGTAACAAGCTGTTTTCCGCCGCCCGCTATTTCGCAGTAACCGCCGGTCTGCTGGCTGCGGTGATGCTGCTCTCCTCCCGCTATTTCTGGGAATCGGATTTTATCGCCTATGCCAGCGCCCGCTTTGAGGAAACCAAGCGGATCGTCCGCGATATTCCGGTGACCAGCCAGTTTAATGATGACCTGATCGCCGCTTATGAACAGCTCGGTTATATCAACACGCAGTTTCTGGAAAGTTCACCGCCGCTGCTGACACCGTATTTCGAACACAAGCTGCTGAGCAGTGCGATGGAGAAGACATACCGCCGTCATCTCTACAAAATTTTCTGGCCTGCCGTGGAAAATTATATCGCCAACGAACTGAAACAGAGTGCGTTCAACGGTAATACCGATGCCTACGACACCCTCAAGGTCTATCTGATGATGGTTTATCCCTCATACCGGGAGCCGGAGGCACTGGAAAACTGGTTTATGATCCGCTGGGACAACTACGCGGTTCAGGGCTATACCGAAAACGATCGCCGTCTGTTCCGCTATCATCTGCATGAGTTATTCAGTGACACCTCCTCCACGGCACCGGTGGCCAAAATGAATGCAGAGCTGGTACGTATTGCCCGTGTCAATGCCATGAAAACCCCGATCCATCTGCGGGTGGTTAACCGTATCAAAGACAAACCGTTGCCTGCCGGTATTCAGAATATCTCGCTGGCAGATGCCGCAGGACCCAGCGTGTCGCTGATGCTGCGCCGCAAGAGCACCAATACCGTGACAGATACCGCCGTTTCCGGTTTTTACACCAAAGCCGGTTACCGGGATGTCTTCCTGCCGCAGTTACAGGATGCGGCCACAGATATGATAAGCGAAGAAAACTGGGTGCTCAGTGACAACACTGAAAAACGCGGTGATATCGGTACACAGGAAGCGATTCAGACATTATCCAATGAAGCGCTGAAAGCCTATCTGTCTGAATATGCCAATCAGTGGGACAGTTTCCTGAAAGATATCCGTGTCCGGCCAATCAGTGACCTCGATGATGCGGCGCAACTCGCCCGTCAGTTTACCGAGCCGTCTTCGCCGCTGACCGGTCTGGTTCAGTTTGCTATCGATGAAACCACACTGAGCCACGAAAATCAGCAGGATGCCACCGGGTGGTTTGCCCGCCAGGAAAACAAACTGACTCAGACCCGCCGGTCACTGCTGGACGGGGTCAGTAATGATCGCGCAGCCGGAAGCACGCCGGAGAAAAGCCTGGAAGCCCGGTTTGAAGCGCTGCACCGTCTGCGTCAGGCCGAAACAGCCGGTGCCAATGATCCGCTGTTCTCGGCTTTTGATCAGGTTTACAACAAACTGGCCACCCTCTCCGCCTCACTCCGGGCCGGTCAGATCCTGCCGCAGAACGGTGAAATCAACCGGTTACGCGATGATATGCTGCGCCAGCCGGAACCGGTACGCAGTGTCATGATGGATCTGCTTTCAACAGGCGAAAAACAGAGCCTGCAAAAGAGCAAAGAAAACCTCAGCCGCGGTGCGTCATCCATTGCTTCTGATTCCTGCCGGACCACGATCAGCGGCCGCTATCCGTTTAACCGGGGCGCACGGGAAGAAGTCGGGATCGGTGATTTCACACGGATGTTCGGGCGCGGCGGGGCCATCCAGAGTTTCTTTGATGAAAACCTGGCGGCCTATGTGAATACCGGTGCGACCCCATGGCAGATCCACCCCGGCAGCCGCGGCGTGGTGTCCGCCAGAACGGTGGCATCATTTGAAAATGCCGCCCGTATCCGGGATTCCTTCTTTGATCCGTCAGGTTCGATGTCAATGTCCATGATTATCCGCCCGATCTCATTATCCCCTTCAGTTCTTGAAGCTGTGCTGGATATTGACGGGCAGATAATCCGCTACAGCCACGGCTATCAGGAGCCGGTCAAAATTAACTGGCCGGGCCCCAAAGGCGGCATTTATACGCGCATGACATTCAAAACACAGGACGGACAGGTGGAAACGGTCAGCTTTGACGGTCCGTGGGCACTCTTCCGGATGTATGACGCCGGTAACCCGGCACAACTGAGCAGCAACAGCCGCCAGCTCACTATGGCAATGGGTCAGGTGAAAGGGTTCTTTATTGTCGAGCTCAATTCAACAATGAAGGATTATCCGTTGTGGTCACGGGCATTAAAACAATTTTCCTGCCCGGGTAATATCTGATAAACGAAAAGGACAGTCATTATGTTAGATCCGAAAAATGTACAGTCAGTACTGAAATTCAGTACTGAATCAGGAAATGATTCTGCTTCAGAATTACAGAAACCCTTTATGGACGGGGTTAAAAATATGAAGATGTCCGGTTCGGATGCCTCCCGTTCCATTCTGAAAAACGTCAATCAATCCTGTGACCAGATGATGAAGGAAATGGGAAAAATGTTTGACGGCCTTCAGGATAATCTGGATGCACATCAGAAAATGCAGCAGGCAGAACGGCCGAAAGACTTCGACACGGCCATGAAAGATTTGCGGTCAACACTCTCCGCCGGCTTCCCGGAAGAGATGAAAAGCATGTTTGATAAAATGCCGAAGATATAATCCGGACAAAAAAATACCGGGATTTTCCCGGTATTTTTTACTGTGATAAGAAGCGATCAGAATAAATATTTAAAACGGACACGGGCGCCGTAACGGTCATTATCTTTACTGTCAACCATCGTCATATCATCCTTCCCGTTAATATGAGAGTAGTATGCACCGAGGTACGTTTTAAAGTTATCCATTCCCAATATATCCGGTAATTCATACGACATGAACACTGTGTGAATATTATATTTTCCCGGATATAAAATATCATATTTGCTGTCATCAGCTGAGTTTACAACCTGATAAGATTTAATATCATTATGAGCATATATATACCCCAGCTGGAACTTACGCCATAACACGTTAGTTCCGGCAGAGAAGTCATTTTCATTCTTCGCATCCAGATACGCAGTACTGACGTTAACGACCATGCCATTTTCCGGATCATCTTTCAGAGTATCCCATTTCATCGTCAGGCCATAACCGGTACGGCGCGACTGATCCTCAAACTTTCCGTCCGCATTATTAAAGCCGTAAGCATTGCTGATCACGTTAGCATCCACCGCCCCCGCAATCGTCACGTTATCATAATTCCATGCCACTACCGGACGGACATAAATCACATTCTTTTTGTTCTGTAATTTACGGCCATGGTATTCCTGATCTTTAAAGACGCGGCTGCCATCCTCAACCAGCGTATTCACCTCAAAATACCAGTTATCATAATTACTGCTGAGGTTCATAGCACCGCCGCTGTTACTCCGTCCGCGCCCTTCTTTCATCATATAGATATAGCCGAATCCGTCGGCATAGAGATCATTGGCGCTGTTACCCGAATGTTCGACAAATGTATCCTGATTCAGCGGGAACATATCATAAGCCTCATAACGGCCGATTTTATATTTCCATTTATTTTCTTTGCCAAAATAGAATACAGCATCATCAAGCCCGATATTTCCGGACATATTGGCTAACGGCTGAACACTGAAACCGGCATAATTGCCGTTATCCAGTTTCCGTTGTCCGTCAAGGCCGATTAAGATCCGCCCGTTAATGTCCCAGCGTTCTTTATCACCGAAATCATCCGCTCCGCGTCCGGCCTGAGTCTGCATAGACGTAATCTGCCCTTTGCGGCTGGCGGCATCAATATTAAACTCCACATCACCGTATAATTTCAGTGTTCCTTTTTCATTATCGGCGCTGACAATATTACTGAAACCGGATGTATTCTCCCGGCCGGTATTTCCTGCCGGCGCCGTATTCCGGGCCATTAAATTTTCCAGACGTTCTGCTTTTTTTTCTGCTGCCACTGCTCTTGCTTCAGCTTCAGACGCTCTTTTTTCAAGACTGTTCAGACGTGCCTCAATATCACTTAATGATGTTTCAGCACCGGCAGAAAAAGAAATAGCAAATCCTGTCAGCAATGCTAATTGAGTTAACTTCATTATATCTACCTCTGTTCACAAAGATCGGATGGCAGCAGCATACGAATATGCTGTGCCTTTATCAGAAATATTATTATCGGTAATTTAATTATTGTTTTATTTTTAATACAGATTCAGGTGTAATTTCTTCAAATGAAGAAATAATAAGATCAGCTCCGGTTAACAGTGAACGATCTGCTGTTACGCCGACTGAGAAAATACCCGCTCTGCTCAGTGCGGTAATACCCGACTCCGCATCCTCAAAGCCTATGGCATCCTGCGGAAGAACATCAATAGATGATGCAGCTTTCAGAAATATTTCAGGGTCCGGTTTTCCTTTACTCAATAGTGCAGGGTCGACAATAGCTTTAAAATAATTATCAATATTTAATTTTTTTAAAATAAAGGGTGCATTGCGGGATGCAGAAGCAACCGCACACGGTATATTAAGCTTGTTCGCCCGGATAATAAAATCCTTAACACCGGGAAGAATATCCTTTTCAGATAACTCCCCGAGTAGCTTCACATAATACTCATTTTTTTCATCCGCCAGTAATATCTTTTCTTCATGGCTGTACATATCAGACTGATGACCATAATCTAATATTTTTTCTAATGACTCCATCCGGCTGATACCTTTAAGTTTTTCATTAAACTCATCACTGATATCAAAACCTGCTTTATTGGCAATATATCGCCAGGCGATATAATGATATTTTGCCGTATCAACAATCACGCCGTCCAAATCAAATAAAAATCCTGATTTCATGATGTGTATTCCTTCACATAAGTATATGAAAACGGCATACCTGCTGTAATCTGATGTTTTTCATCATGAATATCGATAAAGACCGTTTGGTCGGCGGTGACTGATACCGATTTCTGTGAGATCAAAAAGCAGTAATGAACACCACGATGCTGCAAATTAAAACTGATATGATTCCATTCAGCCGGTAATGACGGTGAAACGGATAAATGATCACCCCGGATATCCACGCCGGCATAGGACATTACCGCTGTATTGATAGTTGCGGCCATCACCCCGGTATGAATACCTTCTGCGGTGGTTCCGCCCTGAATATCGCCATAATCAGACCGTAACGCCTGCTGATATAACTCCCGGGACAAATCATGTAATCCGGTATTACAGGCCAATTGCGCATGCACGACTCTGGAGAGAGTTGAACCGTGAGAAGTTCGTTTTAAATAATAATGAAGATTTGTTTGTGCATAATCATGATCTAAGTGATAACCCATATTATTCAATATTCCGGTAACATCATCACGGGAGAAATTATTGAATATCATTAACGCATCAGCCTGTTTGGCCACCTTATAGTCATCGGCACTTTTACCTTCAGCACGCAGTATTCTGTCCATCCGGTAAATATTGCCGTATTTATTCTGATAGTGTTCCCAGTCGATCTCTTTCAGGGAAAAATACCCGTCAAACTGCGCAATCACATCATCTTCAATCACCAGCGATAAACATTTACCTGTGCGGCTGATTTTCCGGATAAATGCAGCATCCTCCTCAGTGGTATTAAATTCCGGAGACAATTCAGTCAGAACGGAAAATAACCAGGAGATCATTAAATTGGTATACGCATTATCTTTAAGCCCGGCGGCGCTGCTGCCGCTGATATGCTCATGAAATTCATCCGGCCCCATCACACCGCTGACAGAATAACGCCCGGTGGATTCATTAAATTCGGCTTTACTCAGCCAGAAGCGGGCAATGTCTGTCAGCATTTCCATGCCATACAACCGCATAAATTCCGCATCACCGGTCGTTTTCCAGTACAGCCAGATATTATACGCAACAGCCAGAGAAACATGACGCTGGAGGTGGCTGTAATCCGGGTCCCAGTGACCGTTCAGCGGATTCAGGTGGACGGATTGTGTCTGCTCACTGCCGTCCAGACCGGACTGCCACGGATACATTGCACCCTGACAGCCGCTGTCCTGTGCAATTTTTCGTGCCGCCGGTAACCGGTTATAGCGGTACATCAGCAGCTGACGGGCCGTCTGCGGGAAATGCATGATATAGAAAGGCAGAATAAAGATTTCATCCCAGAAAATATGCCCCCGGTATGCCTCTCCGTGTAATCCGCGGGCCGTTACCGACACATCGAGTTTATATTTTCCGTTACTGTAAGGTGAGCACGATGACAGCAGATGACAAATATGTAAACGCAATAACTTCTGCGCCATAAAATCACCGTCAATGACAATATCCGCTTTATCCCATAAATTTTTCCATGCCTGTCCGGAGGCTTCAGCCTGAACGGAAAAATCAGCCAGCGTTGTTTTATCCGCATCAGCCCAGCTATCCGGAAAAACAGAAGAGAGACGGATATTAATACTTTTCTCAAGACGGTATGTTTTGCCTTTCTGTGCATGACAGGAAATAAACTGCTGCACTTTACCGGCGCTTTCTTTTATCTGAATATCGCTGTCAGTAAAAAAATCACCACGTATTTTTGTGGTCACACCGATACCGATACCGGATTGCAGTGTCCGTGCATTTAATTGCGCATAGCTGCCTTCTGCCCCGCGGGATAATACCCGGTAATGGTGTGACGTCAGGCTCCGGTAACGTTCGACACCGTAATTCCGGGTCGTACCATCAATACAGGTAACAACCGTAATATCCGCATCAAAATTCAGGGGGGTGAAGCTGTATTCAACTGCAAACCGTTCCGGACAGGACATATCCGCCAGCGTCCGGCTGTTAATCTGAATAAGATGTTTGCGGGAATCCTCCGCAATCCAGGTCTGCTCCAGAATGCCGTTTTTTAAACACAGATTCCGGTACAGCATTTTATTACGGCAATTTTCCGGTGACAGCCATTCACCGTCACCTATTTTTATCCGGACAGAGCGGGCGTCAGGAACATTAACGAAATCCTCATTGGATACCGTCTTTCCGGCAATATCTGACTCCGCCTGATTATAACAACCGGCCAGATAGGTTGCCGGATAGGTTGCATCACCCGCCTGCATATCCGGCAATGTACCACGCACACCTAAATATCCGTTTGCCGTGGTTAATAATGATTCAGCCGCATATTCTTCTTTACCCGCAGTGAACCCGGCATAATCAATATTCCAGCAGAGCTGCTCATATTTTTGTTTTAATGCCTGCTCCAGTTTATCTTCTGTGAATACAGCTTTTCCCTGCTGGGCAACAAAAGGAGCATTAAAAATTTCGGAAAATGATTTTTCCAGATCAATAATGACACACTCGGCCAGTTCAGCACAGAATGAAGGATAATCCGGTAACCGTTCTCCCGTAATCACACCACCTTTAATACCGGGAAAATCCCGGCTGATCTCCGTTAAAATATCCAGGCATGCTTTAACGGATATGTCACTCCAGCGGAATGCATAATCATATTTATCGCTGCCGGAAAAAATATCAGCACCACTTTCTTTTACAGACACAGTCAGATAACACATATTAAATTCACTTTATTAATTTACAGAGAAGTTACCAGGCTGCCTTTGCGCTGCTGATAACGATACATCATCATTGTTAATAAGATTGGAACAACAATGGCGACTATCATGGCAACAAGGTAAATACCCCAGAAAGCAGGCTGAATAGACAAGATTCCCGGAATGCCACCGACACCAATACCATTGGATAACACATGGGCAAAACCGCAAATTAACCCCGCCAGCGCGGCACCAATCATGGCGCACAGCATCGGGAAGCGGTAACGCAGGTTCACGCCGTACATCGCCGGTTCAGTCACCCCCAGATAGGCAGATATCGCCGCCGGAATCGTTATTTCACGTTCATCCTTTTTACGGCTCATAATAATGATGCCGACAACCGCAGAGGCCTGGGCAATATTCGATAATGCGATGATAGGCCAGATAGGTGTTCCGCCGATGCTTTGTGTCAGCTGCATATCAATCGCCAATGTGGTGTGGTGCAATCCGGTGATTACCAGAGGCGAATAGAAAAAACCAAATATCATCGAGCCGAGTAACGCAAAATCACCCAGCATTAAATAGCGGACGCCATCCGAAATAAGATTACCGGCAGCACGTCCGAACGGCCCCAGAATGGCATGAGCTACCACGACAGAAACCAGAATACTGATGATAGGTACGACCACCAGGGTTAAATATTCAGGGATACGGCGGCGTAATTTCACTTCAAACCAGCCGAGGAATAAACCGGCCAGAATAGACGGTATCACCTGAGCCTGATAGCCCACCTTCTGGATGGCAAATAAGCCGAAATCCCAGACATCCGGCGTCTGACTGCCGATGTCATAAGCATTCATCAGCTGAGGTGATACTAATGTAATACCCAGCACAATACCCAGAATCGGAGAGCCGCCCATTTTTTTGGTTGCTGACCAGCAGATAGCCACCGGCAGGAAATGGAATATTGCCTCACACGGTAACCACAGGAAATCATATATTGGCTTAAGCCAGGAATAATACTCCGTCAGTGGTTTATCATCCCGGACAGGCATTTCGCCGATGACATTTCTCAATCCCAGTAATAAGCCACCACAAATCAACGCCGGCAACAACGGAACAAAGATTTCCGCCAGATTGGCAATCAGTCGTTCCCAGAACTTCATATTCTTCTTAGCAGCGACTTTTGTTTTTTCTTTATCTGATTCAGATATATTAAGTTTTTCAATCAGGCCACGGTAATAGTCACCGACATTCATACCGATAATGATCTGAAACTGACCTGCATTATTAAAACATCCCTTAACTCCGGGGATTTGCTTAATAGATTCAATATCAGCCAGTTCAGGATCATTTAAAACAAAGCGTAAGCGTGTCAGACAGTGAGAAACTGTACTGATATTCTCCTTTCCGCCGGTAAATTTGATGATCTTATCCAGTTCATCACTGTGAACATTAATTTCCATATCCCCATCCCCGTATAAAACGTCTGTGTTTTAAAATACGTTCAGTATGGAAATGACTCAATGGGAACGATCCCATTACGGGACGAACGTCACACTAAAGTTTATTTAACTCAATAAAATCAATAAGTAAATGAAGGTGATGGGATCAGGTGTGTTTTGGGTGAAAAGTTGCCATTAACCATATCAATCAATAAGTTGACTGATGTCTGACCGGTTTCACGAATACCCAGGCGACATGTTTTCACATCAGGAAAAAGGAAGGTTAATAAGTCATTTCGCCCGATACAGGCAACAAAAATAGTATTAATCTGATGATGAACGAGATATTTTTTAACACCAAACGCCAGTGATTCTGTCGCGCATAATATGGCCTGAGGACGTTTCAGTACGATATTTTCCGCAAGCAGATATCCGCTTTCGTAGTTTAATTCTCCCAATGCTGAGTCCGCTGTTATCTTATATTTATCGCAATAATGCTTATAAGTCTGATGGCGTAATAATCCGGTTGTTTCATCCTGTTCATTAACGCCAATATAGCTGACAGCTGTAAAGTTCTTCTCTTTGTGCAGATAATCCATTAAATGATTAACTGTTCCGGTATCATCATTACAGACACAGGTATAGCCTTCAAAAGAACGGGCAATAACAACGATATTCTGTTGCCAGGAGACTAATTGTTCTTTATCCAGCCCGGTAAAAGCAAACAGAATAACACCATCCACCTTCCGTCTTTCCAGCATGGACAAATGCTCATCAACTTTTTCAGGATCAAACTGGCTTTCCAGAATAATAGGGTCAATATTATTTTTATATAACACAGGCAGCATCGCGCGGATTGCCTGGTTCTCAGTATAAGAATCAAGCCGGGTGACAATAATTCCGAATGTCCGGCCGGTTAACCCCCGCATCGCCCGTGCTGATTTTGATGGCGTAAAGTTATTCTGTTCAATTACTGCCAGTATTTTACGACGGGTTTCTTCATTGACATTTTGTTCGTTATTAATCACACGGGAGACAGTGGACTTGCCGACATTACAGATAGCAGCAATATCTTTGATGGTGAGTTTTTTCACAGCGTTGCTCCCGTTGATTCATTTCGATCTGGTTATCAGAACAGATGCCGGGTGAATCCCGTAATCCGATACCGGGTATTATACGCATTTAAATGTGAAATTACTGATTGTTATAATTCCTCATCCGGAAAATAAGCACACATTGCGTTATTTTTCTTTCGCCCAAACGCAAAAAAGCCACCCAATGGGTGGCTTCTTCACTTAATAATAACCTGGCGGTTCCCTACTCTCACATGGGGAGACCCCACACTACCATCGGCGCTACGGCGTTTCA